>NZ_JBHEMO010000107.1:0-32520 GCF_046262535.1 Jatrophihabitans sp.
ACCGGCGCAACGACCCCGACCGGCTCTCGATGAACAAGTTCTGCCCGAACTGCGGCAAGCACACCGAGCACCGCGAGACGCGCTAGCGCGGCTCGCCCCACCGAAGCCCCGCCCGGCATCTGCCGCGGCGGGGCTTGCCGTCTGCTCAGCCTGTGTGTGGCTTCGCTGCGGGGCGACACGCCGCCGCATCACCCGCTACGTCGCCACACCCGGCGCGAACCGCTACGCCAGCAGGTGAGCGCGGCGGTAGATGAGGCGGGCCACCGGGTTGATCATCCCGACCTCGCCCAGGAACGGCATGATCTTCTCGGCCATCCACCGCTTGGTCTCATGGAAGTTCGGGTTCGCCCGCGCCGCCCGCCGGGCCTGCTTGCGGTCGAGCCCGGCCGCCTCATAGACCTTCGGGCTGATGATGCTCTCGGCGATGATGGCCGCCGCCAGCGCCGCGAACACCTGGTGGAACCACAGCACCGGGCCGCCGCGCAGCGGCCCGCGGGCCCGGGCCATGTCGCGGACCAGTTCCTCGCGGGCGAAGCGGACGTGGCGCGCCTCTTCGATCACATGGATGCGCGCGACCATGCGGGTCATCGGCTGCAGCCGCTCGTCGGCCATCCCCTCGCGCTGCAGGCGGTCCAGCAGCTCCTCGGCCACCAGCGTCGCCGCCCACATCGACGGGCCGGTCGGGGCCACGAAGCGGAACAGCTTGCCCAGGTGGTGCACCACGGGGTGCGGCTTGTAGTGCTCGCCGCCGTACTTGTCGGCCCAGCGGGCGAACATCACCGAGTGCCGGGTCTCGTCACCGATCTCTGTGAGCGCGTACTGCGTGTGCTCCGAGGCGGGGTCCTGGTTGTACGCGTGCGCGGCCAGCATGCCCATCAGCAGGATCTCGAACCACAGGCCGACGCGGGCCACGCTGATGACCTCGGCCTTGGAGAGCTCGATGCGCTGCGCGTCCGTCATCGCCTCCCACAGCGGCGTGCCGAACAGCGACACCCGCTCGGGCTGCATGTGCCACGCGCCCTCGACCGGCGGGGCATCCCAGTCGATGTCCAGATCGGGGGAGTAGGAGTTCTTCGCCGACGACCCGAGGAGCCGCTTGGCCGTCTTCTCGCGGGGATTCACGGTCGGCGTACCTGTCTCGCTCCGTACGGCAGTCACGACGATTCCCTTCTGTCGATCCACATGTAACACTCTGTCGCGCTAACTCCAGCTAGCGTAACTCCGAGTGAAAGCCGTGACAAGGTGTCTCGCCTAGATTCCTCGGCCCGACTAGAGTTCGACGGCGACGAGCGAGGATGGGCGGGGGTGCAGCGCATGACCGAGGACGCAACGGGCTCGGCCCCCGACGGCCGCCGCCTGCGCTGGACCGAGCACCGGGCCCAGCGCCGGGCTGCCTTCGTCGCTGCCGGCGTCGACGCCATCGACCGCCACGGCCCCGGCGCGAGCGCCGAACAGATCGCCGAGGCCGCCGGCGTGAGCCGCACCGTCCTGTACCGCTATTTCCGCGACCGCGAGGACCTGGGCCAGGCCATCGCCGACCGCATCGTCCGGGCCGTCGTGGACAGCGTCCTGCCCAAGCTGCAGCTGTCCCCCGAGAGCACGCCGCGGGACGTCATAACCGCCGCCATCGGAGTGATCGTGGGCTGGCTGGACGAGCACCCGAACCTCTACCACTTCCTCCGCAGTCGCCGCACCGGCGCGTCACTGGACTCGGTCGAGGGGACGCTGGCCGACAACGTCGCCGCGTTGCTCAAGTCGATGATGATGATCTTCGGCATCGACAGCGAACAGGCCGAGCCGGGGGCCTACGGCATCGTCGGCTTCGTCGAGTCGGCCGGCAGCTGGTGGCTGCAGAACCGCACGATGAGCCGCGAGCGGTTCACGGGTGTCGCGACTGCCGGCGTCTGGCACCTGCTCGAGGGCACCGCCCGCGACTTCGGCGTGGAGCTCGACTTCGACAAACCGCTCCCGCTCGGGACGCTGATCGCCGCGGAGGGGACGTCATGACCGAACACCCGGAAGAGGACGGCTACGACGGGCCGGCCGAGCTGCTCGACGGCGACGCCGTCGTCGCGGTGACAGTGAAGCTCGCCGGTCACTTCGACCCGATCAGCGGCAAGTACAGCTGGTACGGCCGGGTCGCGGCCAGTCCCGAGGTGGCCGCCCTGGTGGCCGACGGCGCACGGCGGGTGCGGTTGCGCACGCCGCACGCCGAGGTCGAGACGGCGCTGTCCGACGTCGACCCGTGGGGACGGCCGCGCGTCGAGGGCCTCGGCGCGGCGCCGTTCGAGGTACTGACGACGCTGCCGGCCGAGGCCGAGTAGCCGAAGGCGCCGCCTCGGCTAGCCTCGCCGTATGCCTGTCGACGCCTCATATATCGGGCGGGTGTATCCGCCGACGGCTCCCTACGAGGTCGGCCGGGAGAAGATCCGCGAGTTCGCCGATGCGGCCAACGACCCGAATCCGGTGTACCGCGACCGGGCCGCTGCGCAGGCCCTCGGCTACGCCGACGTGATCGCGCCGCCGACGTTCCCGATCATCCTGACGCTCAAGGCGGGGCACCAGGTGATCACCGATCCCGACTTCGGCATCGACTACTCGCGCGTCGTGCACGGCGAGCAGCGTTTCGTGCACCACCGTCCGGTCACCGCCGGCGACGTCTTGCAGGTCGTCGTCACGGTCGACGACATCCGGGTGGCCGGCGGCAACGACCTCGTCAACACCCGGGCCGAGGTCAGCACCGTCGACGGCGAACCGGTCGTGACTGCGCACTCGACGATCGTCGCCCGAGGACCCGCTTCATGACCGCCGTGTCCGTCGGGGACGAGATCGCCGCGCGCGAGTTCCCGATCAGCCGGGCCGACCTCGTCCGCTACGCCGGGGCGTCGGGCGACTTCAACCCGATCCACTGGAACGAACGCTTCGCCAAGAGCGTGGGCCTGCCCGACGTCATCGCCCACGGCATGTTCACCATGGCGACGGCGATCCGGGTGGTGACCGACTGGACCGGCGACCCCGGAGCCGTGCTCGAGTACTCCGTCCGCTTCACCCGACCGGTCGTCGTGCCCGACCCGGACGGGGCAACGCTCACGGTCGGCGGTTCGGTGCGTTCCATCCGCGAGGACGGCCTGCTCGAGGTCGACCTCACCGCCACCGTCGACGGGCAGACCGTCCTGGCCAAAGCCCGCGCCGTGGTGCGCCCGCCTCGGACGGGATGACTGTGGCGCCGCGCGCGGGGCGGGCGGCGCCGTTTGCCACGCGCGCGGCGGCGTTGCTGGGCGCGGGCGGACTCCTGCTCGCCGCCTGCACCTCGACGACAGCGGGGCACGGAGTGGCCCGGCCACCGTCGTCGCGCAGCACCTCGACCAGTCCCTCGAGTCCGCCGTCGTCGGGCCCGAGCGCCCGCCGGCCGGACGACTGCTCGACCTATGCCCAGCCCGACCCCGACCGGCCGCGGATGTCGCTGAACTTCCGCATCGCGGCCGATCACCGCACCGTGCACGGTGCGGAGCGGATCTTGTTCCGCGCCGACCGTCCCGTCACCGAGCTGATCTTCCGCCTGACGGCCAACACCAAGCCGACGGTCGAGGAGGGCAACAAGATCGTCGTGACGGCCGCCTCGGCCGACCATGGCGCCGGCAGGTACCGGTTCTCCGCCGCCAACGCCGACCCCTCGACGCAGGGCGGCCTGCTGCACATCCCGTTCGGATCGACCATCCCGGTGGGCACCGCGGTGACCGCGTCCGTCGATTTCGACCTGACCCTCGGCCGGGAGACGTTCGACCGGTTCGGGCGGTCCGGCGCGTTCGCCTACTTCGGGTCCGCCCAGCCGCTGCTGGCCTGGGAGCGCGGATACGGCTGGCACACCGAGGACATGCTGGACTTCACCGCCGAGAGCGCGACCAGCGAGGCGATGCAGGTCGATCTGACGGTGACCGCGCCGGCCCGGGACGTGGTGATCGCGTCCGGCGATCCGGCCGACCCGCCGACTGGCGCAACGACCCGTACCTGGCACTCGACGATCGACGCGGCGCGCGACGTCAGCGTCGCCGCCGGGCCGTTCGCCGTCTCCGACAGCCACGTCAACGGCGTCAGGGTGCGGGTCGGGGCGCCGAACCCGGCCATCCGCGACGCCCTCGTGCCCGAGTTCCGCCGGGCCATCCTCGAGCTCGCCGGGTTCTTCGGCCCGTTCCCGTTCCCGTCGCTGTCGGTGGCGCGGCTACCCACGCAGGGCGGCGGGATCGAGTACCCGAGCTCGATCCTGATGCTGGACGGGTCCCGGTTGGTGGCGGTGCACGAGACGGCGCACCAGTGGTTCTACGCGATGGTCGGCGACTCGCAGGCGCTGCATCCGTGGCTGGACGAGGCGTTCGCCGAGTACGCCGAACAGCTAGTGGACGACGACCAACCGCACGACGGCGCCCTGCACGCGCCAGGCACCGTCGATGCGTCCACCGAGTCCTACGGTGCCGACCAGAACGCCTACTACTTCACGACCTACAACAAGGGCGCCGCCGCCCTGCACGCCGCCCGGGAGGCCGCCGGTCGCGCGAAATGGGACGCCGCACTGAAGTGCTACGTGGCCGCCAACGCCTGGCGCATCGCCAATCCGAAGGACCTGCGCGCGGCGATCGCCAAGCTGCCCGCCGGAATCGCCGTGCTGCGGTCGGCCGGCGCCCTCACCTAGCCCCGGCTTTGCACCTTTCAGGGCTGCAAATCGGACCGATCTGCAGCCCTGAAAGGTGCAAAGCCGAGCACTCAGCTTTCCGCGACGAGCTTGGCGATCCGGCCGACACCCTCGGCCATGTCCTCGTCGCCCAGCGCGTAGGACATGCGGACGTAACCGGGCGTGCCGAACGCCTCACCGGGAACGACCGCGACCTCGACCTCTTCGAGGATGATCGTGGCCAGCTCGGCCGAATCGGCGGCCGTCCGCCCGCGCAGTGGCACGCCGAGCAGACCCTTCACCGACGGGTAGGCGTAGAACGCGCCGAGGGGCTCCGGGCAGACGACTCCGGGAATCTCGGACAACATCGAGACGATGGCCTTGCGGCGCCGGTCGTACACCGCGCGCATCTCGGCGACCGCTGACAGGTCGCCCGACACCGCAGCCAGCGCCGCCACCTGGGCGACGTTGCTGACGTTGGACGTGGCGTGCGACTGCAGGTTGGTCGCGGCCTTGACGACGTCGGTCGGGCCGATCAGCCAGCCGACGCGCCAGCCGGTCATCGCGTAGGTCTTGGCCACCCCGTTGAGGACGACGACCTTCTCGCCGGCCGAATGGGCGATCGAGACCATCTCCGCGTCGCCGTAGACCAGGTGCTCGTAGATCTCGTCGGTGACCACCCAGAGGTCGTGCTCCTTGGCCCAGCTGCCGATCGCCTCGACCTGGTCGCCCGGGTAGACCGCGCCGGTCGGGTTCGAGGGGGAGACGAACAGCAGCACCTTGGTGCGGTCGGTGCGAGCGGCTTCGAGCTGCTCGACGGTGGCCAGGTAGCCGGTCGTCTCGTCGGTGACGACCTCGACGGGGACGCCGCCCGCCAGCTTGATGGCCTCGGGGTAGGTCGTCCAGTACGGAGCGATCAGCAGCACCTCGTCGCCCGGGTCGAGCAGGGTGGCGAAGGCGTTGTAGACGGCCTGCTTACCCCCGTTGGTGACCAGCACCTGGGCGGCATCGACGTCGTAGCCGGTGTCGCGCTTGGTCTTGCCGGCGATGGCCCCGCGCAGCTCCGGCAACCCGGCCACGGGCGTGTAACGGTGGTTCTTCGGGTCGCGGGCCGCCGCCACAGCGGCCTCGACGATGTAGTCAGGAGTGGGGAAGTCCGGTTCGCCGGCGCCGAAGCCGATGACGGGGCGGCCGGCGGCCTTGAGCGCCTTGGCCTTGGCGTCCACGGCCAGGGTGGCTGATTCGGCGATTGCGGCGATACGGTCGGATACGCGTGCTCCCATGGCTCAATCGTCCCAGACGCCGGCCGCCGGTTTCACGCCCACTCAGGCGGGACGGCAGCGAGTTGGAGGCTCCGCCGCCCGACCCGTAGACTGACGAACCGGGTCCTTGTGGCCGTGCGTCAGCATGCGCGCGCACTGGTCCTAGGGGCGTGGCTCAATTGGTAGAGCACCGGTCTCCAAAACCGGCGGTTGCAGGTTCAAGTCCTGTCGCCCCTGCGCAGTGTCAGAAGTCGTTCGAGAGGAAGTCACCGTGACCGCAACTCGCACCGAGTCACCGTCCGCGCGCCCGGCCAAGGGTCGCGGGGGGCTGCCGACGCGGTTCGTCCGCGAGAGCGTCTCGGAGATGCGCAAGGTCCTGTGGCCCTCGCGCAACGAACTGGTGACGTACTCGATCGTCGTGATCGTCTTCGTGGTGATCATGGTCGCGATCGTCGCCGGCCTGGACTTCGGCTTCGCCAAGCTGGTGCTGCAGGTGTTCGGCTGACCGCTGGCCGACCCCGCCCGGGGCGAGACCGCCACTTACTGAGCTAGACCTCTACTGAGCCAGAGAAGAGAGATCGTGTCCGAGTACGACGCCGCCGGCGACAACGCCGTGAGCGACGAGACGTCCGCCGTGTTCCGAAGCGAATCGGCCGAGGCCGCCGAGAGCGGACCCGCCGACCTCGCCGCCGCTGCCCGCCTGCTCGGCGCGGGCGAGGACCTGCCGCCCGCCGCCGACAACGACGACGACACCGAGGGCGATCTGAGGCTCGGCGCGACCGACCACGAGCCCGTCTCCTCCGTCGCACCGGACGAGCCGGTCGCGGACGCCGAGCCGGTCGCGGACGCCGAGCCGGTCGCGGACGAGGCGCCCGCCGTGAACGGGGTCGAGCCGGCGGTTGCCGAGGCCGATGCGGTCGTGACCGACGTCGCCGATGCTCCCGTCGAGGACCCCACTCCCGTCGCCGAGGCCGAAGCCGCCCCGGTCGACGAGCCGGTCGAGGACGAGGACCCGGTCGAGACCCTGCGCCGCGAACTGCGCACCCAGTTCGGTGACTGGTACGTAGTCCACTCCTACGCCGGCTACGAGAACAAGGTGAAGACCAACCTCGAGAGCCGCATCCAGTCCCTCGACATGGAGGACTACATCTTCCAGGTCGAGGTGCCGACCGAAGAGGTCGTCGAGATCAAGAACGGGAAGCGCCAGCAGGTCCAGCGCAAGGTCTTCCCCGGCTACATCCTCGTCCGCATGGAGCTCACCGACGACTCGTGGGGCGCGGTGCGCAACACGCCCGGCGTCACCGGTTTCGTCGGCGCCACCTCACGTCCGTCCCCCTTGAGCCTGGACGAGGTGGTCAAGATCCTCGCTCCGGAGGTCAAGCGGGCGGAGAAGCTGGGCCAGCCCGGCAAGGGCGGCGCCGCCGGCGCCGACAAGCCGCTGGTCACCGTCGACTACAGCATCGGCGAGTCGGTCACCGTCATGGACGGCCCGTTCGCCACGCTGCCGGCGACGATCAGCGAGATCGACGCCGTCCACCAGAAGCTGCACGTGCTCGTGTCGATCTTCGGCCGCGAGACACCCGTCGAGCTGGCGTTCAGCCAGGTCTCGAAGATCTAGACACACAACCCGTCGAGAAGAAGAAGAGAAGTCATGCCTCCCAAGAAGAAGCTCGCCGCGGTCATCAAGCTGCAGATCCAGGCGGGCGCAGCCAACCCGGCCCCGCCGGTCGGCCCGGCGCTCGGTCAGCACGGCGTCAACATCATGGAGTTCTGCAAGGCGTACAACGCGGCCACCGAGTCGCAGCGCGGGCAGATCGTCCCGGTCGAGATCTCCGTGTACGAGGACCGCTCGTTCACCTTCGTCACCAAGACGCCGCCGGCCGCGCGCCTGCTGCTGAAGGCCGCGGGTGTCGAGAAGGGCAGCGGCGAGCCGCACACGAAGAAGGTCGCCAAGGTGACCATGAAGCAGGTGCGCGAGATCGCCGAGACGAAGATGGAAGACCTCAACGCCAACGACGTCGACCAGGCCGCCAAGATCATCGCCGGCACCGCCCGCAGCATGGGCATCACTGTCGAGGGCTGAGTTACCGCAAGACCGTGGGAGGACGGCGAAGGTCGCCGTCCGCTGACCACAGACCCGCACGATCCAGGCGGGAGAACGGAGAAGCACCGAAATGAAGCGCAGCAAGTCCTATCGCCAGGCCGCCGAGCTCCTCGAAGAGGGCCGTATCTACTCGCCGCTGGAGGCTGCCGGCCTGGCCAAGCAGGCGTCGCCCACCAAGTTCGACGGCACCGTCGAGGTCGCCATGCGCCTGGGGGTCGACCCGCGCAAGGCCGACCAGATGGTCCGCGGCACCGTCAGCCTGCCGCACGGCACCGGCAAGACCGCCCGTGTCATCGTCTTCGCCACCGGTGCGAAGGCCGAAGAGGCCCGCGCCGCCGGTGCCGACAAGGTCGGCAGCGACGACCTGATCCAAGAGATCACCGACGGGTTCCTGGACTTCGACGCCGCAATCGCCACGCCGGACCAGATGGCCAAGGTCGGCCGGATCGCCCGCGTGCTCGGCCCGCGTGGCCTCATGCCGAACCCGAAGACCGGCACCGTCACGCCGGACGTCGCCAAGGCCGTCGCCGACATCAAGGGCGGCAAGATCAGCTTCCGCGTCGACAAGCAGGCCAACCTGCACCTGGTCATCGGCAAGTCGTCGTTCTCGCCCGAGCAGCTCGTCGAGAACTACGCCGCCGCCCTCGACGAGGTGCTGCGGTCCAAGCCGTCGTCCAGCAAGGGCAAATTCCTGAAGAAGGTCACCTTCTCCACGACGATGGGCCCCGGCATCCCGGTCGACGCCAACCGCACCCGCAACCTCCTTGAGGATGCCGTCTAACTGCCCTCGCTCCGCTCGGGCGGACTTCCCGCTTTACCCCCGCCTTCCCTCCTCGCTCGGGCCTTCGGCCCATTGCTCGTCAGTCCAGGCGGGGGCGCGGGGAAGTCGTTGTGGTTCCGTCAGCTAGCGCGGTAGGGGCTGCGCGGATCTATGCCGTGGGCGTTGAACACGGCGGCGATCGCCCGTAGCGGGGTCTTGTCGCTGACCGGGTGCCGTAGCGCCATCGCCACCAGGTGGCAACGGTGCTCGCCGAACGTCATGCCATTGTCCGGGTACTCGGCCACGCCCACGCCCGGGGCGACGGGCAGGCAGAGCGGCGAGACGACCGGACGCAGCAGCGGCTCCAGGTCGTCCAGCAATCCATCCGCCAGCGCGTCCAGGCTGGGCAGGTCCAGCACGGCGCAGCCGTAGCGAGCGATGCGGCGCGGGTCGATCGCCAGGCCGAAGGACCACGGCGTCGGCGCCTGCACCAGAGCGCCGGTCACGGTGGCCACGAACTCGGCCAGTGCGTCCGGCCGCGGCGTCATCAGCAGGCGCACGGAGCCGGCCCGGGTGCGCGGCGGGATCCACTGCCCGCCCCAGGTGCGCCACCAACCGCCGATGCGCAGGACGTCGTGGCGTCGGATGACCGACAGATCGTCGCGGCGGATCCGCGCGGAGCTGCCGGCGTGGGCGGCACGGTAGATGCCGGCCAGAGGCGGCGTGTGGCGCAGCGGCTCCAGGTCCCCGGCCACCGGATTGAACCACTCGCGGTAGAGCAGCCCGGCGACGCTGAGCCGGTCGATGGCCGGCCGGGCCAGCTCGATGGCGGTCTCCAGTTGCGGCACGGCCCAGGTCGGCCAGGGGCCGGCCGCGGCGCCCCCTGAAAAACGTTCCGCGGCCGGCCTCTGGGATCCGATCGACTCGGCGGCAGCCCGCGGCCCGTCCATACCCCCCGCGAGGACGGCACCGCTGCTCGGCAACTCGGTCGCCATGGGTCCACCTCCGTCGATCGTCAGGGGGGAGGAGATCGCCGGAGCCGGATTGATACAACGGACTTCGCGTATCAGGCGGTGACCCTCTCTGCTCCTAGTACGCAATGAGGGCCGGCTGCGGTTCGTGTGGTGGTGGACTGTGGCCCACGCCCCTACGCTCTGCTCCGAGACGAACCCGAACAGATCGCGAGGATCCGATGTACGTTCCCCGGCCCCGGCCTGACGGCGCCCGGCCGAAGCCTTCGGAGATCGCGCAGTCATGATCGACGCCGAATCCGTACCAGAAACGCAGTCCAGCCGGGCTGCCGACCTCTTCCGGGCCTTTCGGGCGGGCGATGAGGCGAAGATGGGCGACCTCGTCGCGTTGCTGACGCCGTTGCTGTGGCACACGGCGCGCGCCCAGCGTTTGGACGCCCAGGCCGCCGAGGACGTCGTCCAGATGAGCTGGTTGGCGCTGGTCCGCTCGGCGGAAGCCATCGTGGAACCGCAAGCAGTCATGCAATGGCTGATCGTCACCGTCCGCCGTGAGGCGTGGCGGATGGTCAAGAAGAGCGATCGGGTCGAGCCGCGCGAGTTCGAAGCGGATGATCTGGTCACGTCGTCGGGAGACCTACCCGAAGAACAGGTAATTCGCGACCAGGGGGACAGCCGGCTCTGGCAACACATCGGCCAGTTGTCGGAGCGGTGCCGCGCGCTGCTGCGAGTGGTCGCCTTCGCCGACCGGCCGGATTATGCGTCCGTCGCCGAAGCCCTCGGGATGCCGGTCGGCAGTATCGGTCCGACCCGCGGTCGATGCCTGGCCAAGCTGCGGCAGCTGCTGGCCGACGACCCGGCCTGGGAGTTGTGATGTCGGCGCCACGTGACCCAGACCTCGATCAGTTGGCCGCTGGTGAGCTCGACGACGTCGACGACCGCATCCTGTCAGCCGTGGCCGCCAGGTACTCCGAGGTCGATCCCATGCCGTCGGGTCTGGTCGACCGGGTCCAGTTCGGCATCACTCTCGACGCGCTTCACGGCGAGATCGCCGAGCTCGAACGCGGCAGCATGGTCGGTGTCCGCTCCGACAACGCGACCGAAGCGCAGACCGTCACCTTCACCAGTTCCACTCTGAGCTTGATGATCACCATCTCACCGACGTCGGCCGACGAGGCGCGCATCGACGGCTGGGTGGTCCCCGGCGCGGGTGCCGTGGTCGATCTGCGGCTCGTCGACGGCTTGCTGAGCGAGACGGCGGACGCCGACGGACGTTTCGTGTTCCACGCGGTGCGCCGCGGATTTGCGCAGTTCATCGTGCGTCTTCCGGGCGACGACACGCGCCCCCCGGTGATCACCCCGTCGATCGAGGTCTGACCGGCCGAGAACGAGCTCCGCATCGCCGACGTGCCGCGCGCCCCGGCGACGTATCAGCCGTCGGCCGGGCGTCCTCCTCCAGGTGTTGAACCGACATCGTTCCCCCAGTGGTGTGTGCAGGGCCGGAGCCCTACGCTTCGCCACCAGCGAGAACGCCGCTGACGAGACGAGGTCGAACATGCCGCAAGACGAGGACCGGATTCGGGGCCGCGTCCCCATTGGTCGGGAACGCCTGTCCGGACGCGGCAGCGTCATCTCGAGCGACCCGGTGATCTCGGTGCCGCCAGAGCTGCTGTCCCGCTACAACGCGCGGGTGCTGGATCCGGTGACCGCGGTGCTCGAGCCCCTTCTCGCGAACAGCCCCCAGCCGCCGCCCGTCAGGTCAACTGTGTACATCGCCGATCACCTGCTGGTGCGAAGCCGGCTGCAGGAAGACAGCGGTGCCTTTCCGTTGCTCGCCGAGGTGGCCGACCATCTGGGGCTTGACCTCACCGTCGACGACCGGGACGCCCTCATCGCCGACCGCGCACGAGAGGCAGACGCGGCCGAGCTCCCGGCGCCGGTGACGCTGGTCCGGTTGACGCGCAGGCTGGCCGCAGCTGAGGCGCCTACGGACCTCAGCGTCCTCCGTGACCGGCCGCGGCCGTCGCCGACCCTCTCCACCGCCAAACCGGCTCCGCCGCCGCTACCGGCGCCGCCGCCTGACGCGTGGGTGGTCCTGCAGGCGTATCGGAGCCGGCTCGCCCCGGACGCCCCGGAACGGGCTGACGTCAGCCTCGACCATCTGTTGTGCATGGCGCCGTACGGGTCGTTCAGCCCCTACGGCTCGTTCAGCCCCTACGGCTCCTTCTCCGGAGATCTCGCCGCGGGGTACACCGGCGAGTACGCGGTGCCCGGCCACGGCGGACGGATGCCGGTCGCCTGGGTCGGCGACGCACCGCGCCGGACTCCCGACGACGAATTCCGCGGCCGCAGGCCCGTGGTTGCCGTGCTCGACACCGGTATCGGGGAACACGACTGGCTGACGCCGGACATCGTGTCCCGCGACGCGTCACTCGCCTCGTTGCTCACGAACGCGCAACCCAGCCCCGACGCGCCCCTCGTCGGCGCGCTGAGCCCCGACTTCGGGCACGGCACCTTCATCGCCGGCCTCGTGCGACAGAAGTGCCCCGACGCCAGCATCCTCGACATCCCGATCGGGCAGGGCGACGGCGTCCTGCGAGAGTCCGACATCCTCTACCTCTTCCGAGCCCTGCTGCTCCGCCAGGTGACGGCCCAGCGGAGCAATCCGGCTGACGTGATTGATGTCCTGTGCCTGTCCTTCGGCTACTACGACGAACAACCGGAAGACGCCGTGTTGGACCACAAGCTGTGGCACGAGTTCGCTGCCCTCGGCAAGGTCGGCGTGTCGGTCGTCGCATCGGCGGGCAACGACTCGACCTATCGGTGCTTCTACCCCGCGGCATATTCCCCGCATGCGGCCGGACTGGTTACCGCGCCCGATCACGACTGCGTCCCAGTCATCAGCGTCGGGGCGACCAATCCGAACGAGCGGTCCGTGGCGTTGTTCAGCAACGCCGGCGACTGGGTCGCCTGTCACCGCGTCGGCGCGGCGGTGGTCAGCACCTTCCCCCGCGACGCCAACGGGTCCATGCAGCCGTCGGAAGCCACAACTGTGGTGGGGGATGGACTTCGCTCGACGATCGACCCGGACGACTTCACCAATGGCTCGAGCGGCGGATTCGGCACGTGGAGCGGCACGTCGTTCGCGTCCCCCATTCTCGCCGGCGAACTCGCCCAGGCCCAGCTTGACGGGGGAGGCACTGAGGACGTCGATCCGGCGAGCTGCTGCAATCGGGCGTGGAAGGCCGTCGCGGACGTCGTGGGGATACCCCGGCCATGACGGTGGGGGTCCACCGCCGGCGCGCGTGCGGCCCGGACGGTGGCTCTGGATGACCGGGGACCGAGCACTCGACCTCCACGCGCTCGCGGCCCAACCGCTCGACGAGACCGATGTCGCGTTGCTGCGCGCGGTAGCCGCCGAGCACGAGGCGAGGGACGGAGCCCCGCCCGGGCTCGTCGACCGCCTTCAGTTCGGTGTCACGCTCGACGCGCTCCAGGCGGAGGTCGCTCGGCTTCAGCGAACGGACGGCCTTGTCGGCGCCCGCGGTGGCGATGCGGCCAACGTCCAGACCGTCACCTTCAGCACCGAGCACGTGAGCGTCATGGTCACGGTCTCTCCGGCGGGTCCCGACCGCGTCCGCATCGACGGATGGGCTCCGCCAGGGGGCGGTATCTCGGTGAAGATTCGGATGCCCGCCTTGCAACTGGACGCCACCGCGGACAGCGACGGACGCTTCGTCTTCGCCGAAGTTCCTCGGGGGCTCGCGAAGTTCGTCATCCGGCACGCGTCGCAGCCTCCGTTCGTGACTCCGTACATCGAGCTTTAGGCCGCCGTGGCAGTGGACGTCGAGGACGGACTGTCGCGCGCTCGGCGTGTGCATGCGAAGGCGGTCACTGACGGTCGGTTCGGGCACGCGGCCCGGGCCATCCGCGGCCTGAACCGGGCGCTGACAATCGCCGAACAGGCTGACGTTCCGGCGGCCGAACTCGACTCGTTCGCCGCCGAGGTCTGGTTGACGCTGGCGGTCATCGAAGCCGAAGTGCACGGAGTCGAGCGCGGACTGCAGGCCATCGCCGAAGCGGCGCGGCGCGCCGGTGGCATCGCGGACCCGGCGCTCAAGGTCCGCGTGCACAGCAACCATGGGTTCATCGCATCGCGCGCCGGCAAGCTCGACCTCGCGATGGAGCAGCTGCAGCTCGCGCTGGCGATGATCGACCACGCAACCCCCCATGACCGATTCGCGATCTTGCTCAACACCGCCAACCTGAATCTGTATCGCGGGGAGGTATCGGCGGCCCGCGGGCTGCTGACCAGGGCCGCCGCCGTCGCCGAGGCCGAGGACCTCAATTACGGCCGGTTCATGGCGTTGCACAACCTGGGTTACACCGAGTTCCTGGGCGGCAACCTGCCCGCGGCGCTGGCCGCGATGGACACCGCCGCCCGCATCGACGTCGACGTCTCCCGCGGTATATGGGCGCTGGACCGAGCCCGAATCCTGATGGAGGCCGGCCTCATCCGCGAAGCGGACGACACGCTGGCGGAGGCGGCGCGGATCTTCGCCGCTGACCGACAGGTTCAAGACCACGGCGAGGTGGAGGTGGCCCGAGCCGAGTGCGCTCTGGCCAGCGGGGACGTGGCCGCCGCCCGACGATTTGCCGGGCGCGCCAGGGACCGATTCCGCCGGCGCGGCAACACGATCTGGACGCGGACCGCGGAACTCGTCCTTCTTCAAGGCGATCTTGCGGCCGGGCGGCCGGGATTGCGTCTCGCTCCCGTCGCCCAGCGTCTCGCGACGCAACTCGACGCGGACGGCCTCGTCGTGCGCGGCGAAACGGCGGCGCTCATCGGAGTGGAGGCGCTCCTGGCGGCCGGTCTGATCGTCGATGCCTCGGCTGCACTGGAGCGCCTCGACCGAGAGGTCAGGAATCAGCCGATCACCGCCCAGCTCCACTCCGGCTACGTCCATGCCGCCGTCGACGCGGCGAGCGGACGGACGACCGCGGCGTCGCGTCGAATTCGGCGCACGCTCGGGCAGTTGGCTCGCTACCAGGCGAGCTTCGGCAGCATCGACCTGCGTACGGCGTCCGCGGTGCATGGTCGGCGCCTTGCCGAGCTCGACATCACGCTGGCGCTACAGCGCGCTCGTCCTGCTTCCGTCTTCGCCGCCGCGGAGCAGGCTCGGGCCGTCACCAGCCGCCTCCCCGCCGTCCGCCCCCCGGACGACCCGGTCGCGGCCGAGTTGCTCGCCGAGTTGCGGCAGACGGTCGAGGCCCTCCGCACGGCCGAGCACGACAAGTCGCTGGCACGGAAGCGACGTGATCTCGAGCGTCGGATCGTTGCCCGCAGCTGGACGTTGACCGGGACGGGCGCTGTCGAGCGGGCGGCGTCACTCGACGAAACTCGCGCCGGCCTGGCTGATCGTGGTCGCACGCTGATCAGCTACGTACAGGCGGGCGGGAATCTGGCCGCGGTCACGGTCGGTGAACGGAGCCGCCTGTACGAGCTCGGACCGGCCGCACCGGTCATCGAGCTGGCTCGGCGCTGCCGCGCCGATCTCGACGTCTTGGCGCAGAGCCAGTTGCCGGAAGTCATCCGGACCGCGGTGCGGGCGTCACTGCAGACCTCGCTGAGCGCGCTGGACGCGGCCTTGCTCGGGCCGCTCCAAGTGGACGGGCCCTTGGTCATCGTCTCCACCGGCATGCTGGGCCAGTTGGCGTGGGCGTCGCTCCCGTCACTGCGCGGGCGGTCCATCGTGGTCGCGCCGTCGGCCACCAAGTGGCTGAAATCGACGACCGTCCGAACCGGCGGCCCGGTGTCGGTCACTGCGGTGGTCGGTCCTGACCTCGGGCGGGGGACCGACGAGGCGTCCGCAGTCGGTGCAGCTTGGGGTGGGAAATCGAAGATCCTCGCCGGCGATCGCTCCAGCTGCGCCGCCTTCACGAGCGCGATGAGTTCGACCACCGTGCTGCACGTTGCGGCACACGGCGTCCATCAGCCCGAGAACCCGCTCTTTTCCTCCGTCCGCATGGTCGACGGGCCGGTATTCGCCCATGAGCTCGACCGGAGTGCGCGAGCGCCTGAGCACGTGGTGCTCTCCGCCTGCGAGGTCGGGCTGGCGACGATCCGGCCGGGCGACGAGGCGCTCGGCCTGGCCAGCGTCCTGCTCCATCTGGGCACCCGAAGCGTGATCGCCGGTGTCGCCCGGGTCGGTGACGACATCGCCGCCGACACGATGGCGGCCTACCACCGCAAGCTGGCGGCCGGGGCCGATTCGTCCGCCGCCTTGGCCGAGGCGTTGTTCGAGGCCGATACCGACGTGACGCCGCCGTTCGTCAACTTCGGCGCCGCGTGGGCGGCGAATTTGGAGACCGCGTCGCCGGTCGCGTAACCTCGACAACGATCCAACCGAAGACCGCTGGTCGTCGCGTGCGCGCACGCGATCGAACGCCTCCGTAAGCGTCGGAGCGGCCCGCGCAGGATGGACGGTACGGCTTCTTGCCGCCCCGTGCGCCCTGCGCCGGGGCGTTTCTCGTTTTCGGGCAATCAGACCGGCCTGACGAGAAACGAGAGGAGGTAGCACATGCCGAACACCGAGAAGGTCGGCGCAGTTGCCGAGCTCACCGAGCACTTCAGCTCGTCGTCCGCCGCGGTCATCACCGAGTACCGCGGTCTCACCGTCAAGCAGATCACCGACCTGCGCCGTGCGCTGGGTCGCGACACCACTTACGCGGTCGTCAAGAACACGCTCACCAAGCGGGCCGCGTCCGAGGCCGGCGTCGTGATCGACGACAGCCTGCTGCAGGGCCCGACGGCGATCGCCTTCGTCAAGGGCGACGCGGTCGACGCCGCCAAGGGGCTGCGTGATTTCGCCAAGGCGCACCCGCTGCTGGTCATCAAGGGCGGAGTCCTCGACGGCAAGCCGCTCACCGCCGACGAGATCAGCAGGATCGCCGATCTCGAGTCCCGCGAGGTGCTGCTCGCCAAGCTGGCCGGTGCCCTGAAGGCACTGCCCACCCGCGCCGCCGGCCTGTTCCAGGCTCCGCTGTCGCAGATGGCCCGCCTGGCCACGGCGCTCGAGGAGAAGAAGGCCGCGGACGCACCTGCCGAGGCACCCGCCGACGCCGCCGCTGAGGCTCCTGCCGACGCCACGGCTGAGGCTCCCGCCGACGCCACCGCTGAGGCTCCTGCTGAGGCAACCGAACCCCCCGCCGAGCCGGCGGAATAACACCCCAATCGATCTGCCGGCTACCCGGCGACAAAGGAAAGGAACGCCATCATGGCGAAGCTCAACACCGACGAGCTGCTTGACGCTTTCAAGGAGATGACCCTCCTCGAGCTCAGCGAGTTCGTGAAGCAGTTCGAGGACACCTTCGACGTCACCGCCGCCGCGCCCGTCGCGGTGGCCGGCCCGGCCGGCCCCGCCGCCGGTGCCCCGGCCGAGGCTGCCGAGGAGCAGGACGAGTTCGACGTCATCCTCGAGTCGGCCGGCGACAAGAAGATCCAGGTCATCAAGGAGGTGCGCACGCTCACGAGCCTCGGTCTGAAGGAGGCCAAGGACCTCGTCGACGGCGCGCCGAAGCCGGTCCTGGAGAAGACGAACAAGGAGAACGCCGAGAAGGCCAAGGCTGCCCTCGAGGGTGCCGGCGCCACGGTGACCGTCAAGTAAGCACCGCACTACGCCCCACGGGCGGTCCGCATCAGCGGGCCGCCCGTGGTTCGTTGAGTCGGCGACCTTCCTGCGCGGGCAGCCCGCTGAGGCTCGAGGTGCAGGAAGATCCACAAAATTAAGGCGTCAGCTCGGCCAGCGCCGCGGCGTCGAGCGAACCGGCCTCCGCCGCCGCTTCGTACGTCGCCCGGACGGACGGCTCGAGGGCCGCGTAATGCTCGGCCATCCGGGCGATCCGTTCGGGGGCCGAGGTTGTCCACCAGCTCCGCCAGCTCCGTCCACAGCCCGAACTCGGCCGCCGCGGTCAGCAACCGGTCGAGCTGCTCGTCGGTGAGCAGGGCGCCGATGTCGTCCAGGCGAGTGACGTCGTCGAGCACGAAGCCGATCCGCAACAACTGTTCGCCGTCGAACTCGGCCACCGACGCGGCGAGCCCGTCCTCGGTCACCTGGGTGACGAACCCGCCGATCACCACCCACTCCTCGCGCCGGGCGAGTTCGGCGGCGACCGCGGCGACCCGCGCCGCCGGGATCGCGGCGATGATCTCCGGCGCCCGCGAGGCGTCCATGAACGACGAGACGTCGGCCAGGTAGGACTCCGAGATCCGCCCGACGAGCTCGGCGGCCCGCTTGGGTTCGAGCAACTCCGCCGTCCGCGCCGCGATGAGCGGAGGAACGACCGCCTCCGTCAACTTGGCCGACACCGCACCCGGCACCGTCTTGGTCAGCGCGGCCATCCGGGCGAAGTAATGACGGTCGTTCTGAAACATCGCCTCGCCGACCTGGGCGCGCAACGTCCGCAGATCCTCGGCCGGCACGTCGGCCAACATCTGGACCTGCGACTCGTCGACGTCCAAGGCATGCGCGAGCTTGCGGAGCTCGGCGGTCGTCTGGGGCCCGGCGCTCATCCGAGCAGCACCTTCTTGACGATGCCTCGCACCGGGAAGGGCACCTGCTTCAGCGCCGCGGTGAACGCGTCCTCCAGGCTCTGCGTCTGGCGGCGGCGCGAGTCCTCGAGCAGTTCGGCGAGAGCTGACCGTGCTCCCACGTCCAGGGCGGTCACTGATTCGGGGGGCTCGGCGCCCAGCAGCTCGCGCAGGCGTTCGTCGGGGTCGGCCATGAGACATGCACTCCGGTCAGCTCGTCGGGCACGGCCGGACGCCGCGATCGGCACTTTATCCAGCCCGGTCACGGCTCCTGCTCAGCGGCTGCACTGCGTCGTCGACCGGATGGCCCAGGGTTCCTGAGACAGGAGGTCACGGTTTCATCGCGAGGGTGGCCACATGAGCGATCGGCCCGGAAATATGTCACCCTAGGTCGGCCGACGACGTTACCAACGAGTTTCGCTTTCGTTAGTTTGATGACGTCCGGAGCGCTTTCGCTGCGTGGCGCTCCCTGTGACGTTCGAGAAAGGACTGCCCGTGGGTGTGGAGGTTGCGGTCCACGATCTGACGAAGTCCTTCGGTCGCCAGACCATCTGGGGTGACGTCACCCTGACCCTCCCGCCGGGCGAGGTCTCGGTGTTGCTGGGCCCATCGGGTACCGGCAAGTCCGTCTTCCTCAAGTCCCTCATCGGCCTGCTGAAGCCCGACAAGGGTGCGATCGTCATCCGGGACGTCGACATCGCCCGGTGCAGCGAGGCCAAGCTCTACGAGACCCGCAAGCTGTTCGGCGTCCTCTTCCAGGACGGCGCCCTGTTCGGCTCCATGAACCTCTTCGACAACATCGCGTTCCCGCTTCGTGAGCACACGAAGAAGGGCGAGCGCGAGATCAAAGACATCGTCATGGAGAAGATGGACATGGTCGGCCTGGCCGGGGCCGAGGGCAAACTGCCCGGCGAGATCTCCGGCGGTATGCGCAAGCGCGCCGGCCTCGCCCGCGCCCTCGTGCTCAACCCCGAGATCGTGCTGTTCGACGAGCCCGACTCCGGCCTCGACCCCGTCCGCGTCGCCTACCTCAACCAGCTGATCATCGACCTGAACGCGCAGACCGACGCCACCTTCCTGATCGTCACCCACGACATCGGTACGGCGCGCACGGTGCCGGACAACCTCGGGATGCTGTTCCGCCGGGAACTGGTGATGTTCGGCCCGCGCGAGGTGCTGCTCACCAGCGAGGAGCCGGTCGTCAAGCAGTTCCTCAACGGCCGCCGCGAAGGCCCGATCGGCATGTCCGAGGAGAAGGACGCCGCCCAGGTGGCCGCCGAGCTCGCCTCGATCGACCAGAACGCCGCACCGCGCGAAGGCACCGGCCCCAAGGGTGGGGGTGGAACCGGCGTACCGCCGCAGATCCAGCCGAGCCCCGGCCTGCCCGAGCGCAAGGCTGCCGGCCGCCGCCGCCAGCGCGTCCTCGACATGATGCACACGCTGCCGGCCCCGGCCCAGAAGGCGATCCAGGAGCTGTTGGACCAGGAGGAGCAGGAAGAGGCCGAATCGCGCGGCGAGACCAGGCGCGAGCCGGCACGCGAGGGTAGGCAGCCGGCCCGTCCGGGACCCCGCTGATGCCCGGTCTCTCTCCGGTCGGTGGAGTTCGGCAGGCCGGCAGCCTGTTCGCGCTCTTCCTCGACGTCGGCCGGTTGATCTTCAAACGCCCCTTCCAAGGACGCGAGTTCATCCAGCAGGCCTGGTTCATCGCCAGCGTGACGATCTTCCCGACGATGATGGTGTCGATCCCGTTCGGCGCGGTCATCGCGCTCGAACTTGGCACCCTGGCCCGCCAGATCGGCGCCCAGTCGTTCACCGGTTCGGCCAGCGTGCTGGCCATCATCCGCGAAGCCAGTCCCATCGTCTGTGCGTTGCTCATCGCCGGCGCCGGCGGCTCGGCCATCTGCGCCGACCTCGGCAGCCGCAAGATCCGCGACGAGATCGACGCCATGGAGGTTCTCGGCATCTCGCCGGTGCAGCGCCTCGTCGTCCCGCGCGTCCTGGCCTGCATCCTCGTCTCGACCGCCCTCAACGGCCTGGTCTGCGTGGTCGGTGTGGCCGGCGGCTACTTCTTCAACGTGGTCCTGCAAGGCGGCACGCCAGGGGCCTATCTGTCGAGCTTCTCCGCGCTGGCGCAGTTGCCCGACCTCTACACCGGTGAGGTCAAGGCGTTCATCTTCGGTCTGATCGCCGGCGTCGTGGCTGCCTACAAGGGCCTCAACGTCGGTGGCGGGCCGAAGGGCGTGGGCGACGCGGTGAACCAGTCCGTCGTCATCACCTTCATGCTGCTGTTCGCCGTCAACTTCGTCATCACGGCCGTGTACTTCCAGGTCGTCCCGGCGAAGGGATCGTGACGATGGCAACCGACGTCATCGCCACCGCCCGCAAGGCGGTCAACGCCCCGCTCGGCGCGCTCGACAAGCTCGGCGAGCAGATGTCCTTCTACGCGCGAGCCATCGGCTGGATGCCGCGCACCTTCCGGCGGTACAAGAAGGAGACGCTGCGGATCCTGTCCGAGGTCGTCTTCGGCAGCGGGTCACTCGCGGTCATCGGCGGCACGGTCGGCGTCATCGCGTTCATGTCGTTCTTCACCGGGACGGAGGTCGGCCTGCAGGGTTACGCCGCCCTCGACCAGCTCGGCGTCTCGTCCTACTCCGGCTTCATCACCGCGTTCTTCAACACCCGCGAGATCGCGCCCATCGTGGCCGGCCTGGCGTTGTCGGCGACCGTCGGCTGCGGCTTCACCGCCCAGCTCGGCGCGATGCGCATCAGTGAGGAGATCGACGCACTCGAGGTGATGGCGGTCCCGAGCCTGCCGTTCCTCGTGACCACCCGCATCCTGGCCGGGTTCGTCGCGGTGATCCCGCTCTACATCATCGGGCTGCTGTCGTCCTACCTCGCGTCCTACGCGATCGTCGTCTACTACTACCACGACTCAGCGGGCACTTATTCGCACTACTTCCATCTGTTCCTACCGCCGCTGGACGTGCTCTGGTCCTTCCTCAAGGTCCTGATCTTCTCCGTCGTCATCATCCTGACGCACTGTTACTACGGCTACACGGCATCCGGCGGTCCGGCCGGCGTCGGCGTCGCCGTCGGGCGCGCGGTCCGGCTCGCCATCGTGGCGATCAACGTCGTCGACTTCTTCCTGTCCTTCGCCATCTGGGGTTCGACCACCAGCGTCAGGTTGGCGGGCTAGATGGCTGGAGACTCTCTCGCGACCGTCGTCAAACGCAGGCTTCTCGGCGTCGTCTTCATCATCGTGGTCGGCTCGCTCATAGGGCTTTCGGTCGCCATCTACAACAAGGCGTTCACCGACACCGTCGACGTGACCCTGCGGGCCGACCACACCGGCAACCAGCTGATCATCGACTCCGACGTGAAGGAACGCGGCATCATCGTCGGCTCGGTGAAGAAGGTGAACTCGAAGGGTTCCGGCGCGATCGTCACGCTCGCGCTGGACCCGAGCCGGGTGAAGGACATCCCCAGAAACGTCCGGGCGCAGATCCTGCCGAAGACGCTGTTCGGCGAGCAGTACGTCGCGCTGGTGACGCCGCAGGACACGGCCGACCCGACCTCCGGCGTCCGCGCGATCCGGGCCCACGACACGATCCCGCAAGACCGCTCGAAGGGCGCCCTGGAGACCCAACGCGTGCTCGGCGACATCCTGCCGCTGCTCACCGCCGTCGACCCGGCCGACCTCAACGCCACCCTGACCGGACTGGCCGAGGCGCTGCACAACCGCGGCGACAAGCTCGGTCAGACGCTGGTCAACTTCGACCGCTACCTCAAGATCTTGAACCCGCACACGAAGCAGCTGGTCGGCGATCTCGACAAGCTGGGCCAGGTGTCGCTGGAGTACAACGACCTCGCGCCGGACATCTTCTCCACGCTGCAGAACCTGCAGACGTCGGCGAAGACGGTGGTCGAGCGCCGCTCGGGCCTCGACAGCCTGCTGGTGTCGGGAACCGACGCCTCCAACGTGCTGCGACAGTTCCTGTCGGAGAACGAGCAGCGGCTGATCAGCATCACCGGGCAGACGAACAAGATCTACAACCTGCTCGACGAGTACTCGCCGGAGTTCAGCTGCCTGTTCGCCGGCATCAACCATCTGTACGACCTGGCCGGCCAGGCGATCTACGACCACCGGATCCACCTCACCGTGACCCTCAACGCCAACAACATGGGCGCCTACAAGCCCGGCCAGGAACCCCGGCCGATCACCGGCATCGGTCCGAACTGCTTCGGATTGCCCAACAACGTCGGGCCCACTGACGCCAACGGCCGCTTCCAGATCCCGGACAAGTTCAAGTGCCTCAACGACGGCGCGCCCTTCACGGCCGCCGGCGCCAGCGGGGGCTGCAGCGCCGCGACGTCGAGCACGTCGAGCCGTGCGCTCGGCTCCCCGGAGGAGAACGCGCTGGTCAACTCGATCGTGGCCGGCGACATGGGAACGACACCGAACAAGGTGCCCGGCGCCGCGACGCTGCTCGCCGGTCCCCTGCTCCGTGGGCAGCAGGTGGTGGTCAAGTGAGAGGCTTCGTCGCTCCGCTGATCAAGCTGCTGATCTTCCTGGTGATCACCGCCGTCGCCACCTACGTCCTCGCAGCGACCATCGACAACTCGGCCTACGGGGCCACCAAGTCGTACAAGGCGAACTTCACCGAGGTCTCCGGGCTCTCGATCGGTGACGACGTGCGCATCGCGGGTGTGCGGGTGGGCACCGTCGAGGACATCGCGATCAAGCGCGACCGGCACAATGTCAGCTTCGCGCAGGTCAGCTTCACCGTGTCCAAGTCGCGCTCGCTGCCCAAGTCGGTGATCGCGAACATGCGCTACCGCAACTTGGTCGGCCAGCGCTACATCGACATCGAGCAGGGCACCGGTGACCCGAACGACATCCTCAAGTCCGGCGGCACCATCGGTCTCAACCACACCCATCCCGCCGTCGACCTGACGTTGCTCTTCCAGGGCTTCGCGCCGCTCGTCCAGGGCCTGGACCCGCGGGAGATCAACAAGCTCTCGCTCGAGGTCATCCAGACGCTTCAGGGCGAGGGCGGAGCGCTCGAGGCGCTGCTGGCCAACGTCGCCGACCTGACGAACGCCCTGGCCGACAAGGACAAGGTCATCGGTGACGTCATCGACAACCTCAGCAGCGTGCTCAGCGCGGTCGGCAGCCGGGACACCGAGCTGAACGACCTCATCATCCAGCTGCGGACGTTCATCAGCGGCCTGGCCGCCGACCGGAACACGATCGGCAACGCCATCGACGGCATCAACAACCTCGCCACCTCGACCGCCGGCCTGCTCACCCAGGTCCGCGCGCCGCTGGCCAAGGACATCAAGACCATCACCGACCTCGTCGACGTCCTGAACGCGAACAGCAGCACCATCACCTTCGTGCTGCAGCAGCTGCCGCCGACGGTGGCCGGCCTGATCCGGACCACCAGCTACGGCTCGTGGTTCAACTTCTACCTCTGCTCGCTGAGCGGGATCCTGACCCTGCCGGGCAACACGAAGATCCCGCTGCACAACTTGGCCAACGGCGACACGGCGCGGTGCGGATCATGAGCAGCGACGGCGGGCAGCACCGCGACGAGGACACGTCGCCGGTGAAGACGCGCAAGACGCCGCGCATCGGCAAGTCCTTCAGCTCGCGCAACCCCACGCCGATCGGGGCCATCGGCCTCGTCTTCCTGCTGGTCCTGCTCTATGGGGCCTTCAACGCGGCCAGCCTGCCGCTGATCGGCGGCGGCACGACGTACTCCGCGTACTTCACCGAGTCGGCCAACCTGAAGACCAACGACAACGTCCGCATCGCCGGCATCAAGGTCGGCACGGTGCAGGACGTCACCATCGACACGAAGCGCAATCTCGTCAAGGCCACCTTCACCGTCAAGGACGGGTTCGTCGGCAACGAGAGCACGGTCGACATCAAGCTCAAGACGCTGCTCGGCGCCAAGTACCTGAGCATCAACTCCATGGGCGAGAAGAAGCAGGACGCCGGCACGACGATCCCGGTCTCGAGAACGACGACACCGCTCGACATCTACCCGGCGTTCACCAAGCTGAGCGGCACCATCGAGGACATCAATACGACCAACCTCAGCAAGGCCTTCAACACGCTGGCCCAGGACTTCTCCGGCACACCGAACGACGTGCGCCCGGTGGTCACCGGCCTGGCCCGGCTGTCCACGACGATCGCGAGCCGGGACGCGGCCCTGCGCAACCTGTTGAGCCGCGCGAACCAGGTGACCGGCACGCTGGCGGCCCGCGACCAGGACCTGACCAAGCTGCTCAGTGACGGCAACCTGCTGCTGCAGGAACTCAACAACCGCCGCGATGCCATCCACTCGCTGCTGATCAACACCCAGGTGCTGTCCGACCAGCTGCGCGGTCTCGTGGCCGACAACCAGAAGACGATCGGGCCATTGCTCAACAGCCTCGACAAGATTCTCACCCTGCTGCACAACAACGAGGACAGCCTTGACCGCGGGGTGGCGCTGCTCGGCCCGCTGTACCGGGTGTTCAACAACGCCGTCGGCAACGGGCACTGGTTCGACAACTACATCCAGAACCTCAGCCCGTGCGGGGTCCTCGGCCTCGCCCTGAAGCTGGACGCCTGCTGATGGCCAAGCTCTCCGCCAACATGACCCGGTTGATCATCGGCGTCGTCGTCGTGGCCATCGTGGCGATCGGGTCCTATTTCGTGTTCTTCCGCAGCTCGTCGGACAAGACGGTGACCGCGCGTTTCACGTCGGCCGTCGGCATCTACGTCGGCACCCCGGTCCGCATCATCGGCGTCAACGTCGGCAGCGTCACCGGCGTCCACCCGCAGGGTGATTACGTCAAGGTGACGATGAACTACGGCAAGAAGTACAGGCTGGGCCCGAACGCCGGTGCGGTCGAGGTCGCGAACTCGCTGGTGAGCGACCGCTACATCCAGCTGACCCCGCTCTACGACGCCAAGCGCGACCACGGCAAGTTCCTGAAATCCGGCGCCACGATCGACGTCGACCACACCGGCGGCCCGGCCGAGCTCGACGACATCTACGCGGCGCTCAACAAGCTGTCGGTCGCCCTCGGGCCCAAGGGCGCGAACAAGGACGGCGCCCTGAGCGCCCTGCTGAAGGTCTCGGCGGCCAACCTCCGGGGCAACGGCTCGGCGCTGGGCGAAAGCATCACGAAGCTGTCGCAAGCGGCCCAGACGCTGGCGAACCAGAAGGGCGACCTGTTTGCCACCGTCCGCAACCTCCAGAAGTTCACCCAGACGCTGAAGTCGAGTGACGGGCAGATCAGGCTGTTCAACACCCAGCTGGCCCAGGTCGCCAGCGACCTCGCCTCCGAGCGGGGGGACCTCGGTGCCGCTCTCAGGAGTCTCGGGCTCGCCCTGGACGACGTGTCGAAGTTCGTCAAGCAGAACGCGAGCCGTTTCCACACCGACATCCGGGGTCTCGAGGAGATCACCAACATCCTGGTGAAGCAGAAGGCGTCCCTGAACGAAACGCTCGCGGTAGCGCCGTACGCGCTGGCCAACATCGTGCACGCCTACCAGCCCGACATCGGGGCCATCGCCACCCGCAGCAACCTGGCCTCGTTCAGCGGCTCGAGCGGGAACATCAACCCGGCCAAGCTCATCTGCGGGTTGCTCGACCTCAGCAAGCTGGGCCTGCCGAGCCTCTGCAACAACGTCGGCTCCCTGCCCGGCACCTCGACCACCGGAGCGAGCTCGGGTCTCGGCTCCGTTCCGGGCGTCACCGTCCCCGGCCTGATCGGGGGCGGTTCATGAGGATCCGACGCGTCGCCGCCGTCCTCGCGGCCGGCTGCCTCACCCTGACCGGCTGCGGGTTCAAAGGGCTCTACAGCGCGCCACTTCCCGGTGGCGCCGATCTCGGCAACCACCCGTACACGGTGACCGCCTACTTCCAGAACGTGCTGGACCTCGTGCCGCAGTCCGCGGTCAAGGTCAACGACATCGCCGTCGGCAAGGTGACCTCGATCGCGCTGAGCGACTGCAGCACGCCGGGCACGACGGTCAAGACGTGGTGCGCGAAGGTGAACCTGAAGGTCCGCGGTTCGGTCGACCTGCCGGCCAACTCACATGCGTCGGTTCAACAGACCTCGCTACTCGGTGAGAAGTACGTCGCGTTGATCCCGCCGGCCAGCAACCCGTCGTCGAACCGGCTGCGCGGCGGATCGGAGATCAAGTTCGTCGACACGACGTCGGCGCCCGAGGTCGAGCAGGTCCTCGGCGCGCTGTCGCTGTTGCTCAACAACGGCGGCCTGAGCCAGATCCGGAACATCGCCACCGAGCTGAACAAGGCGCTCGGCTCGCCGGAGCGGCAGCAGGCGGTGCGCAGCTTCATCACCCAGCTGACGACCTTCACCGGCACCCTCGACAACCAGAAGAGCGACATCACGACGGCGCTCGACCGCATCGACGTGCTGGCCGCCACCTTGAACCGGCAGAAGCAGGTGCTGACCGACGCCCTCGACACGTTCCCGCAGGCGTTGAAGGTGCTCAGCCAGGAGCGGCACCAGCTGGTGACGCTCTTGACCAGCCTGTCGAAGCTCGGCTCGGTGGCCACCCGCGTCATCAACGCGACCCAGCAGGACCTCGTCGCCTCGCTAAAGGCGCTCGACCCGGTGATCACCCGACTGGCCGCGACCGGCTCCGATTTCCCCAAGGCGCTGCGCATCATGGGCACGTTCCCGTTCCCGCTGGGAATCACCCGCCAGATCATCAAGGGTGACTACGCGAACCTCGACGCCGTGCTGAACCTGAGCCTGACCGACCAGCTGTGCGGCGCGCTGCCGCCGCCGTTGGGCACGATCTTCTGCAACCTGCCGGGATCGGCGAACTCCAAGACGGCTTCGACGACCGCCCCGAGCAGCAAGAAGGCGTCGCCGCTGCCGCCCATGCTCGTCGGCGCGGGGAAGTGATGCGGCCATGATGCTGCGCAGCACCAAGGTCAAGCTGATCCTGTTCGTCGTCATCACCCTGCTCGGGGTGACCTACGTCGGGGCGGAGTACGTCGGTCTCGCCAAGTACGTGACGGGCAACAGCGGCTGCACGATCAGCGCCGACTTCCCGGACTCCGGCGGTATCTTCACCAACGCCGAGGTGACCTACCGGGGCGTGACCGTCGGCCAGGTCGGGGCGCTCAAACTGATCAAGGGCGGCGTCGAGGTCGAGCTGAACCTCAACAGCTGCGACTCGCCGAAGATCCCGGCCAGCACCGCGGCCACCGTCGCGAATCGATCGGTGGTCGGCGAGCAGTACGTCGACCTCGTCCCGCCGAACGGGAAGGGACCCTTCGTCCGGGCCGGCGCGAACATCCCGATGTCGCGCAACCACATCCCGACGGCGACCGAAAAGCTCCTGGTCAACCTCGACCAACTCGTCAAGTCGGTGAACCTGAACGACCTGCACACGACGGTGGACGAGCTCGGAAAGGCGGTTTCCGGCCGTGGCGACGACCTCGGCCGGCTGCTCGACGCGACGGACTCCCTGCTGGCGACGGCCAGTACCCCGGAGAACGTCAACGCGACGACCTCGCTGATCGACCAGTCGACGTCGGTGCTGCAGACACAGCTGGACCAGAAGGAGCCACTGCAGATCTGGACGCACAGCCTGAACCTGCTGTCCCAGCAGCTGAAGGCCAGCGATCCCGACATCCGGCACCTGTTCGACACGGGGCCTTCCGATCTGAACACCATCAACGACTTCATCACCGACAACCGGACCGACCTGGGCGTGACTCTGGCCAACCTCTCGACGGTCGGCGACCTGCTGGTGCGCCACCTCGACGGCCTCGAGCAGATCCTCGAGATCTATCCCGGCCTGGCGGCCGCCGGCCCGACCGCGCTGCACGACCGGGCCGGTTGGCTCGGCGTCGTGCTCCAGTTGGCGCCCGACCCGCAGGACTGCGGCGACCCGCAGGTGGACCGCGAGGGGTACAGCGGCACGGTCCGGCGCCTACCCGGCGCGACGGGCCCGCTCGCTCCGAACGTGACCGCGCACTGCACCGCACCGGCGTCCGGGCCGAACGCGAAGAACGTCCGCGGGTCGGCCAACGTTCCCGGCGGGGACCCGATCAGCCTCTCCGGCGGCGGCTACGCCTACCCGCGGGTCGTCACCGACAACGTCCTCAAGCTCGGTCCCGCGCTGCCCACCACCGCGACACTGGGCGACGGATCCTGGGTTGGGCTGGTCACTGACGCCCTGCACTGATTCCTACCGACTTCCCACAGCGCGGGCGTAGCGTGCCTGCGACACGTACTGTCTACGCCGAACGTTCGGCCCGCCGGGGCCGGACATCCAGCGATCGGAGCGATTCCCAGCGCATGCCTGAGTCCCGACGCGCTCCTTGGATCGTCGCCGCCGTGGCGGGCGCGGTCTTCGTCGCCCTCCTGGTGACCTACTTCGTGGCCCTGCGGCCGGCCGAAGGCAAGGTCGTCGGAGACCTCACCGCGAAAGAGAACGCCGCCGTCGAGGCGGCCGGCACCGAGATGAGCAACCTGCTGTCCTTCCGCAGGGCCCATTTCGACGCCGACTTCCAGCGGGCGCTGGCCGGCGCCACCGGGTCGTTGCGGGGCGACGTGAAGGCCAAGAAGGACGTCACCCTGGCCACGATGAACAAGGGCAAGTTCGACCTGATCGGCAAGGTGACCCACAAGGCGCTCGAGGGCCCGGCCGGATCCGGCAAGACGAAGGGCTATGTGGTGCTGGTGACCGTCAATGGCTACCAGTCCAACGCGAAGGCCCAGGTGGTGCAGCAGACCCTGGCCGTCACGGTGGTCCGCTCGGGCAAGAAATGGCTCGCCTCCGACGTCACGAACGTCGGGGTCGAATGAGCGACGTGGAGAAGGAGACGGTCGAGGAGCCGGATTCCCCGGCCCCGAAGACGCCGCCGGCGGCCTCGGCGGCCGCCCGCGCCCGGCGCATCGGAGGACGGGTGGGCCCCCGGCCGGCCCCGCCGCCCGCCGCCGGCCCGGACCCGACGGCCCCCGGGGTGGCACTCGGGAAGCCCGCAAAGACCGGCGAGCCCGGCCGTTCCGCGTCCTCGCCGAGCGCGGGCGCCCCGTCCGCTCCGCCGGCCGACCCCGACGCGCCGCCGGTTGTTCCCGTCATCCCGGGCTGGCTGCGCTGGCTTCCGGCCGAAATGCTGACGGCCGCCGCCCTGATCATGGCCGTCCTCATGATCGTCTTCAGTCACGGCGTCTGGTGGGGCACAGCCAGCGGTAACTCCGTCCGCGAAGAAATGCTCGCCGCAGCCAAGACCTGCACGGTCAAAACCAACACCTACAAGTACACCGAGCTGCCGGCCTACTCGGCCGCCGTCAAGCAGTGCACCACCGGACGGCTCACCGGCCAGATCAACCGGACCATCACCACGGTGATCAAGAAGTACGCCGGGCCGCTCAAGGCGGTCCAGACCGCCCACATCAGCCGTGGGGCGATCGAGTCGGTCAGCCCGCACGGCAAGCAGTGGACGGTGCTGGTCTTCGGCCAGCTCTCCGTCACCAACAGCAACGAGCCCAAGGGGCGGACCGACCCGTTCGCGGCCGAGGTCACGATGGAGAAGGTGCACGGCAAGTGGCTGATGTCGGGCCTGCAGACCGTCGCCACCCCGCTTTCCTGAGCTTTCAGCACCCTTTCAGCTCCCCTCCGGCACCCCTTTGGCGCGGCTCCGGCCGCAACCCGCGCCCGACACCGGCCGGCAACGCTTGACGCGGAGGGCTGTTCGAGGCACCCTTTCTGAGCACGGTTTAGGCGTGGTTGCTTGCCATGCCCGCGGGCGCTAGACTCGTTCTTTGCGCTGCCCTCTTCTGCCTTCGGCCCGTCAAGGGTCTACTTTCCCGCGCCCGGGTTCCGGTCGCGTCGGGAGTTCCGGGGCCGGTCAGGGGCGGTCGGTGCGGATCGGCTCGGTTCAAGTCCTTGGAAGGACGCATCTTGGCAGTCTCGCGCTCCGGTAAGTCACGTTCCACAAAGACCGCAGGTAGGGCAGGTATCCCGGGCGCACCACCCCGGACCTCCTTCGCCAAAATCCGGGAGCCGCTGGAGGTGCCGAACCTCCTCGCTCTGCAGACGGAATCTTTCGACTGGCTCGTCGGCAACCAGGCCTGGCAGGCCCGGGCCGCGGCCACCCACGGCAGTGGTCACTCGGGTCTCGAGGAGATTCTGACCGAACTCTCGCCCATCGAGGACTTCTCGGGGTCGATGAGCCTGTCCTTCTCCAACCCGCGCTTCGAGGACGTCAAGGCGTCCATCGAGGAGTGCAAGGACAAGGACATGACCTACGCGGCGCCGCTGTTCGTGACCGCCGAGTTCACCAACAACACCACCGGCGAGATCAAGTCGCAGACGGTGTTCATGGGTGACTTCCCGATGATGACCCGCAAGGGCACGTTCATCATCAACGGCACCGAGCGCGTCGTGGTCAGCCAGCTCGTCCGGTCCCCGGGCGTCTACTTCGACCGCACCCTGGACAAGACCTCCGACGTCGACGTCTACGGCGTCAAGGTCATCCCCAGCCGCGGTGCCTGGCTCGAGTTCGACGTCGACAAGCGCTCGACGGTCGGCGTCCGGATCGACCGCAAGCGCCGGCAGCCGGTCACCGTGCTGCTGAAGGCGCTCGGTTGGACCGATGAGCGCATCCGCGAGCACTTCGGCTGGTCCGAGACCCTGCTCGCCACCCTCGAGAAGGACCACATCGGCACCACCGACGAGGCCCTGCTCGACATCTACCGCAAGCTGCGTCCGGGCGAGCCCCCGACGCGCGAGTCGGCGCAGGCGCTGCTCGAGAACCTGTTCTTCAACCCGAAGCGCTACGACCTCGCGAAGGTCGGCCGCTACAAGGTGAACAAGAAGCTCGGCAACGACGTCTCCATCGAGAACGGCACACTGACCGAGGACGACGTCGTCCGCACCATTGAGTACCTCATCCGCCTGCACGCCGGCGAAGAGGGCTACGAGGTCGACGACATCGATCACTTCGGCAACCGCCGCCTGCGCACCGTCGGCGAGCTGATCCAGAACCAGATCCGCGTCGGCCTGTCCCGCATGGAGCGCGTCGTCCGCGAGCGCATGACGACGCAGGACGTCGAGGCGATCACGCCGCAGACCCTGATCAACATCCGGCCTGTCGTCGCCTCCATCAAGGAGTTCTTCGGCACGTCGCAGCTGTCGCAGTTCATGGACCAGACCAACCCGCTCGCCGGTCTGACCCACAAGCGCCGGCTGTCCGCGCTGGGCCCGGGTGGTCTGTCCCGTGACCGCGCCGGCATGGAGGTCCGCGACGTCCACCCGAGCCACTACGGCCGCATGTGCCCGATCGAGACCCCGGAAGGCCCGAACATCGGCCTGATCGGCTCGCTCGCGTCCTACGGCCGGGTGAACGCGTTCGGCTTCGTCGAGACGCCGTACCGCCGGGTCGACAACGGTCGGGTCACCGATGAGGTCGAGTACCTGTCGGCCGACGAGGAGGACCGGCACGTCATCGCGCAGGCGAACGCGATCATCGACGCCCAGGGCAACTTCACCGAGCCCAAGGTGCTGGTGCGCAAGAAGGGCGGCGAGGTCGACCTCATCGAGCCCGACGAGGTCGACTACATGGACGTCTCGCCGCGCCAGATGGTGTCGGTCGCGTCCGCGATGATCCCCTTCCTCGAGCACGACGACGCCAACCGCGCCCTCATGGGTGCCAACATGCAGCGCCAGGCCGTTCCGCTGCTCCGGTCGGAGGCGCCGCTTGTCGGCACCGGCATGGAGTTGCGGGCTGCGGTCGACGCCGCTGACGTCCTCGTCGCCGACAAGGCCGGCGTGGTCACCGAGCTGTCGGCCGACTACATCACGGTGATGGCCGACGACGGCACCCACCAGACGTACCGGCTGGCCAAGTTCGCCCGGTCCAACCAGGGCACGAGCTACAACCAGAAGCCGATCGTCGACGAGGGAGACCGGGTCGAGGTCGGGCAGGTCATCGCCGACGGCCCGTCCACCGACGAGGGTGAGATGGCGCTCGGCAAAAATCTGCTCGTGGCGTTCATGCCGTGGGAGGGCCACAACTACGAGGACGCGATCATCCTCAACCAGCGCATCGTCCAGGACGACGTCCTCACCTCGATCCACATCGAGGAGCACGAGGTGGACGCCCGCGACACCAAGCTG
>NZ_JBHEMO010000108.1:0-10781 GCF_046262535.1 Jatrophihabitans sp.
CTCGAGGAAGTCGTCGGCGCCCCCGTTGGGGCCGCACTCGAAGTCGATCAGCGGCCAGTGGACCGCGATCTGCGGTAGTCCGGGCAGCGAGCCGAGCGCGATCTCCTCGATGCTCGGCTGGGTGGCCGCGGTGAGGGCGACGGAGTCGCCGTCACAACTGAGTCCCGCATTGATCCACAACACATGGATGAGCGTCTGCTCGGCCTTGATTGCTTCTTCGGTCTGCATGTGACCACCTCCGGACCGGCTGGTTCAAGTCCCTCGGTCTCGCAAGTCGGCTAGTCCGATCTGTGAGGCATGTCACTCGGTTTACGGGACGGGTCGCAGCTTGTCAAGAACTGCCGCCGACCCCCGACGAAGAGCTCGGTGCGTTCGTCAGCCACTCGTACCACCGGTCCAGGCCGTCGCCCTTCGTGGCCGAAACCGGGAACACCCGCAGCCGCGGATTCACCAGCCGTGCGTTGGCCGCGCAGCGGTCGACGTCGAACTCGACGTAGTCGAGCAGATCTGTCTTGTTGACGACGACGACGTCGGCCGCGGCGAACATGTGCGGGTACTTCAGCGGCTTGTCATCGCCCTCAGTGACCGAGATGACGACGACGCGAGCGCCCTCACCGAGGTCGAACAAGGCGGGACAGACGAGGTTTCCGACGTTCTCGATGAACAGCAACGAGCCCGGCCCCGGGGCCAGCTGGTGAAGTCCCCGGGCGAGCATGTCGGCGTCGAGATGGCAGCCGGAGCCGGTGTTGATCTGCACCACGGGGCAGCCGGTCGCGCGGATGCGATCGGCGTCCAGGGTCGTTTCCTGATCGCCTTCGATCACGGACACCTCCCGACGCCCGGACAGGTCGCCGATCGTCCGCTCCAACAGGGTGGTCTTCCCGGAACCGGGCGAGCTCATGAGATTCACCGACGTGATGCGCTGATTGGCCAGCCAGGCGCGATTGCGGTTCGCGAGCTCGTCGTTCTTGGCCAGCACTGCCTGCTCGATCGCGATCGTGCGCGACGACTCCGCGCTCGTCTCGTCGCGCTGCGCGGCCCGCGGGTGCGCGTGGTCGTGCGGGTGGTCGTGCGGGTGCGCATGGTCGTGCGGGTGATCGGGGTCGTGCCGGTGCCCCGCTGTTTCGCCGACGTTGAGCACCCGTACTCCGGCCGGGTCGCCGCAGCCACACGTAGCGCACATCTCAAGCCACCTCCACCGACGTGAGGGCGAGTTGCTGCCCGTCCTCGACGCTGACGTCCGCGCTGCCGCACGGGCACAACAGGATCAGCTCCCGCAGCTCGAACCGCTGCCCGCAACCCCGGCAGCTGGCCCGCCCGACCGGTTCGTGGATGTCGAGGCGCGCCCCTTGCAGCGGGGTTCCGTCGGCGATGAGCTCGAAGCAGAATCGCACCGAGTCCGGCACGACTCCGGAGAGGCGACCGATCGTTAGGCGGACAACCTTGACCCGTGCACCCTGCGTCCGTTCGACGACGGTGTCTATGACGCTCTGCGTGATCGAGAGCTCGTGCATGGCCTCATCCCTGTCTCCGCGACCGTAAGCGGGAGACCGGGAGTCGCACAATGTTTCGCTTGCCATCCGGGCCACGTACGGAGGTACGGTGAGGCTCCTGAGGTACAGGTTCGGACGAGGTGCACCATGTGCTTGGGCATTCCGGGCCGGATCGTCAGCATCGATCCCGGTAGCACGGTGGCACGTGTGGATGTCGCCGGCGTCGTGCGCGAGATCGACCTCGCGCTGCTCGACGACACGTTCGTGCCCGGCGATGTCATCCTCACGCACAGCGGCTTTGCGGTGGAGCGGATGTCGCCCGAGGACGCCGCCGATGCACTCGCCGTCTTCGCCGAGAAGCCGCAGGTTGTTCCTGAGGCGGGAGAATCGGCGGGATGACGACGACCTGGCAGCCACCCGGTTCGCCGGCCGGCGACGTCCGCGCCGGTGCGGTTCCCGGTGCGATCACGTTCGTTCGCTACGCCTTCCCGCCGAACTATCACGGGGCGTGCGGGCCGCCCGACTCGCAGGGCCTGTTCCAGTACGGCGCCAGCGCGGTCGTCGACGACGGTCTGCGCGACCTGGCCCGGCAGTTCGCCGGCGCGTGGCCCTACCTGGAGCTGATCGCCGGGGCGAGCGGCATCGGCGACCCGCTCGACCAGCGGGTGGTGGAGGCCTACTGGGTGGGCAACCGCCTGCTCGAGCAGGTCGGCCCGCATCCGCTGGGCGACAACATGGACAACCGCTTCCGCCTCCACACCGGGCGGCAGTTCGCCAACGTCCGTGAAGCCGTTGCGGCCGGTGGCGTGCCGCACCACAGCTACCACGTCTTCTGCATCTACCCGTGGGTCGGGCTGCTCGGCAACGACCGCCGCTACGAGCAGGCGCTGATGGTGCTCGACCGGTGCCGGGTGCGCTGGGGCCAGGTGCATCAGGTCCGGGCCGACCAGTTGGTGGTGCAGTCGCAGCCGTTGCTCTACGAGGGGGGGCGGCTGGTGTTGGGGGCGCCGCAGCTCGAAACGGTCGAGCGGACGCTCGGCGGCGTCGGGCTCGTTCCGGAATTCGCGGTCGGTGACTGGGTGTCGATGCATTGGGAGTGGGTCTGCGACCGGCTCACCCCGCGCCAGCTCGCGGCGCTGCGCCACTACACCCGGTTGCATCTCGACGTCGTGAACGACCGGCTCGATCACCCCGGTGCGTTGACAGCGCTCGGCTGAACCGGCGCCGGCACCGGCTCACTCGTCGGACGCGGACCCGGCTCGCCGGGCAGCACCCAGGCGCGGTGCATTCCCCAGGTGACAGCGGCACCGACGCCGTACTGCGGCGGACCGGGCAGCTGCACATGGACCGCGCCGCCGGTGCCGGTCAGCTCGTAGTCGGTGTGCGGGCCACGGAACGCCCGGCCGGCCACCAGGCCGGAGAACGGACCACCTAGGTGGACCCAGTCCGGGCGGAGCAGCACGCGGGCAATCCGCGCGCCGCCGCCGTGCACGCCCGCAGCCGGAACCACCGCAACGCCGCCGGCCAGCTCTACCGACATCCGGTCCCCGGGCAGCGCGGCAACCTGCGCGGTCACCACGCTGCAAGGACCGGTCAGCGCCGCGGTTTCGGCCGATACCGGCTCGGCGTAGACGCGCTCCGGAGCGTCGATCTGGACGATCCGCCCGGCCACGACGAGCGCGACCCGGTCGGCCAGCGCCAGCGCCTCGCCCGCGTCGTGCGTCGCGTACACAGCCGCGGCGCCCGTGGCCGCCTGTCGGTCGCGCACGCTCGCCTGGAACGCGCCGCGCAGGTGCGTGTCCAAGTGGGCAGTCGGCTCGTCGAGCAGGAACACCCGCGGGCGGCGCGCGAGCGCGCGGGCCAGGCCGACCCGCTGCTGCTGGCCGCCGGACAGCTCGGCCGGACGGCGGTGAGCGAGCGAGCCGATGTCGAGGTGGTCCAGCAACTCCTGCGCGAGCGCCTCGGCCTCGCGCCGTCGCATCCTCGCCCGAAGCAAGGGATAGGCGACCGTGGCCAGCGCATCCAGATGTGGCCAAAGGGCGAAGTCCTGGAAAACCAGACCGACCTCGCGCTTCTCGGGGGGCGCGCAACGGGAGGCCGTGGCCACCAGTCGGTCGCGCAGCCAGATCTCCCCGGCCGAGGGCTGCAGCAGTCCGGCGATCGCATGCAGCAGCGTCGACTTACCCGAACCCGACGGCCCGAGCAGCGTGACCACCTCACCGGGGGCGACCGAGAGATTCGCGGTGGTCAGCGCTTCGGCCTCCCCGTAGCGCACGTCGACCGCCACACAACGCACCGCCCAATCCGGTGCCTTCGACAGCTTTGTCATGACGGGGCCGCCGCGGCTGGGGTCGGTAACCCGCTGGATCGGCGGACCGGCAATGTCCGGCGCTGCGTGGCCAGGCGCATGAGCAACCACGCCGGAACGACCGCGGCGATGAGTCCGGCGCTCAGAAGGACAGACAGGGCGGCCGTCGTCGACGTGTCACCGAGCTCCTGACTGTTCAGGACGGCAACCGAGAACGTCTCGGTGCCGGTCGAGTACAACAGGCTCGACATGGTCACCTCGTGCATGGACGCGACGAAGACGAGCACCCAGGCGCCGGCCAACGCCGGCCCGAGCGCCGGCAGCCACACGGTGCGGGCGGCGGCGAAGGGGCCGGCCCCGCTGGCGCGCGCCGCCTGCCACTCCGCAGGCGGCATCCGATCCGCGGCACCGGAGATCGTCCGGTGTGCGAGCGCCCAGAACTTCGCGAGGTAAGCCAGCATGATCAGCAGCAGCGTGCCGCCCAACCGACGGTCGTAGGCGACCAGCAGGCCGACGGCCAGCGCCGATCCGGGAAGGGCGAACGAGAGCACGGTGAGCGTCCCGAGCAGCCGACCCGTCCCGTGCCGCTCGAGTGCCGTGGCGGTGGCGCCGAGCACGGTGAGGAGGAACGCGGCAACCACGCCGAGCTGCACGCTGTGCCACAGCGCCGCCCGCGTCGGTCCGCTCAGGGCCGTCCGGAAGTTGTCGAGGGTCCAGTTGCCCGGAGTCGGCGCAACGCCGATCGCCCGCGTCACCGACGCCAGCCCCAGCGCCGCCGCCGGCAACACGGCTACGAAACCGGTGTAGGCCAGCAGCAGGACGACGGGAACACCGCCACGGTTCCTCGGGCCGATGCGATCCAGCGAGCCGTTGCCATGTGGGCTGCGTTGCGCGCGCAGGTGCGGCGCCAGCGCCAGATCGGCCGGGATCAGCACGACGGCCGCGACCATTGCCAAGCCGAGCGCGAGCGTCACCGCATCGGTGAAGGAGTTCGGATCGCTGCCGAAGGCGAGATCGGAGTACAGCCGGGTGGTCACCGTCGCGTAACCGGCTGGCGTGCCCAGGACCTGGGGCGCGGCGAAACTCTCCATCGTGGCGACGAAGACGAGGATCGCTTCCCCGGCGAGGACCGGTCGGAGAAGGGGAAGCGTCACCGTCCGCAGCGTCGTCCATTCGCCTGCACCGCCGACGCGGGCGGCTGCCGCCAACTGCGACTGGGCGCGGGTGGCCAACCCGACCGTGGTGATGAGGTAACACAGCGGGGCTGCGTCGGCGATGAGGACGATCGCGACTCCGTGTGGGCCGAGGAGGCCGGCCCAGTGCACGCCGAGCAGGTCGTCGACGAATCCCGCCCGTCCGTACGCCTGCGTCCAGCTGTAGCCGAGGACGAACTGCGGCACGACGAGCGGCAGCAGGACGAGCACGCGCAGGGTCCGCCGCAGCGGCAGGTCGGTGCGGCGAAGCAGCAGCGCCGTCCCGGTTCCGAGGGGCACCGCGACGAGCGGCACCACGATCGTCAGCTCGAACGAGTGGGCCACGGCCGCGCCGAACCCCCGGGCCGCCACTACCCGGCGGACCGACGAAGTGCCGTTGTCGGCGACGGCCCACGCCAGTCGGACGAGGGGCACGATGATGAGCCCGACGGCCGCGCAAGCGGCCGCGGCGAGCAGCGCCCACTGCGCCGGCGGACGCCGGACCGCCGGGACGGCTCGCAACACTCAGCCGCCGAAGATCTTGCTGTACTCCGACAGCACCGATGTGGAGGTCTTGAACAGCGACGGCCAGTCCGGCGAGACCGCGTGGCTGCCGGCGGGAACGCGCGGACCGCCGACTCCGTCGATCGCGACGTAGGTGTTCAGCCCGGCCATCACCCGCTGCCCGGCCCGGCTGGCGGCGAAGTTCGCGAACTTCTCCGCCAGGTCCGGCGTGTGCTTCTTCGTGGTCAACCCGATAGGTGCGTAGATCGCCACCCCGCCCGGCCGCGGCCACACGACCTCGACGGGCGAACCCTTCTTCTGATCGGCGTACGCGGCGTTGGCCAGCGTCACGCCGGCGGTGTAAGTGCCCTGTTCGACACCGGTCAACGTGTCGGCGGGCGCGTTCAGCTGCACCGCGCCGTTGTTCTTGAGCTTTCGGTAGAAGTTGATGCCGTAGCCCTCGGCCGCGGAGAAGTAACCGAGCAGCCCGAGCGCCGACGCGGCGAACGTCGGGCTGGGCAACGCCACCCGGTTGCGGAACCTCGGCCCGGTGAGGTCGGCCCACGTGGAGGGGATCGTGGCGCCGCGATGCACGGCGGCGACCATGTACAACAGATCGATGCCCGTGAAGTGCGGCGTCCGGAACCGGCTCGGGATCTCGCCGGCGTTCGGAGGGCTCCACGCCTTGAGCAGCTTCTGCTGGTCGTAGCCGTGCATGGTGAGCGGGTCGCACGCCCAGATCACGTCCGCCTTGATGCCGCCGGATCGCTGGTCCGCCGCGACCCGCGCGTTCAGCAGGCCGGTCGCCGCGCGGAACACGTTGACCTTCGCACCGGCGTTCTCCTTCTCGAAAGCCTTGATCACCGCTTGCTCGACGTTCTCCGTCGCGCAGGTGTAGAGGGTGATCGATTTGGCCGTCGCGGAGCCGCCGGACTTCGCCCCGCTACTGGCGCACCCGCCGAGTAGCAGAGCGGTCGCGGCAAGGATCCAGCTCGTGCGCCGGGATCGGTTCATGTCCAGGCCTTCCTGCAGTCGTCAGGGGGTGCCGGCGCCGAGGCGCAGGTCGCGCTCCGGTACGTCGGCGCCGATGATCAGCGACGGAGCCGGAGCCTCGGCGGGCGCAGCCGGCCGGGACCCGCCGGCACGCCGGCGACGAGCGACCGGCGGGCGGGCCTTTCGCGGCCGAGCGACCGGTGCGGGATCAGGCTCCCAATGCGCCGGGTCAACCGTCAGCCCGATCAGGTAGGTGACGGTGCACTCCAGCGCGGCCGCGAGCTCCGGCAGTTTCGCGACATCGACGCCGGCGCCGCGTTCCAAGCTGGACAGCGCCCGGTTGCTCGTCTGCACGCCGAGACCGGCCAGCCGGCTCACGACGTCGAGTTGGGTGAGGCGCAGATCGGTCCGCCGTTGCCGCAACCGCTGACTGATCAGCAGTTGGCGAGCCGCCCACGGGCTGCTGTTGAGCTGCATGGCGCCACCTCTACGGAGGCTCCCATCGTGGATCCGTCGCCAGATTCCGTCAATACCGGATTTTCGGACAAGGTCCGCGCTGCAACGTCGTCTCAAGCGGGCGCGGATGCGGACGGTCCCATCTCGGCGAGCGCGGAGATCTCGAAGTGGGCGAAGTTGAAGATCGGGCTGCGGGCGAGCAGCCGCTCGAACTCCTCGTGGGAATCGACCTGGTAGATCCACGCCCCGCCGTGCGCGCCGACGATGTGATACCGGGCGATCAGCTTGCCGGCCGACTCGAGGTCCTCGGCGTACTTCGCCACCTTCGCAACGGCCTGGGCCATCTCGCGCGAGAGCAACGACAACTCCATCCGCCAGATGACCAGGAACTTCATCGCCGCAGGGTAGCGCCCACAAAAAGTGCGGAATTTGCCGGAGCTGCCCGGTTTGACCGCGCGCATTAGTGGGCACCGTCCTAGGGTCAGACAGTGACGATGGGGGCTTCACCGTGAGCGAACGACTTCGACTCAGCCTCCCCCCGAACAAGGACGCACCCGGCATCGCCCGCAGTTTCGTGATCGACCGCGGGTCCGGCCTGCCGCCTGACGTTGTGAACGACGCCGAATTGCTCGTCTCCGAACTCGTCAGCAACGCGGTCCTGCACGGCAGTCCGTCCATCACGCTGTGTGTCGATTTCGATCCCCCGTGCATCGGGGTGGGCGTGCGGGACGAAGGTGACGCCGTTCCCACGACAGCGGTCCATCCGCCGCCTCCGTCCCTGCCCCGAGGCCGTGGCTTGATCATCGTCGACCGGCTGGCGGAGAGCTGGGGCGTGACTCCTAGCGAGCCTCCCCCGGGCAAGACGGTGTGGTTCGAACTCGGCGCCGGCGCGCCTGGCTGACTCACGGACTTCAGGACGCCGGGTCGACCAGCCCGTCCAGCATCGGCCCCAGCTCTCGGGCCACGACCTGCAGCGCGCGCAGATCGTGCTCGGCCCGCGCGATCAGGATCGCGCCCTCGAGCGCGCTCAGCATGAGGGTGGCGGTCGACGCCGCCCTGCGGGCGGGGACGCCCATGTCGCGCAGCGCGTCAGCGATCGGCGCCCGCCAGGCCTGGAACGCGGCGGACGCCGCGGCGCGGGTGGACTCGACGCCGTCGGCGCAGTCCACCGTTGCCGCAGCGACCGGGCACCCGGCCTGGAAGTCGTTCGCGGAGAAGTCGTCCAACCACTGCTGCACCATTGCGGCGAACAGGCGCCCCGGCGACGGGCGACGCATGCCGGCCACGAACCAGGCGATCCGACCGCCGGCGTACCCGCCCGCCCACTCGACCGCCTCGTTGACGAGCTGCTCCTTACCGCCCGGGAAGTAGTGCTGCAGGGAGCCGCGCGGGGCGCCGGCGTGCTCGACGACGTCACGCAGGCCCGTCGCCGCGACGCCGTCGCGACGGATGAGCTGCGCTGCGCTGAAAACGATCCGGTCGCGCGGGCGTCTGCCGGGCGCCGCCATGGTCACCTCCGCAGATGCGCCGCATGCGGCGGCCGTCCATCGACCGCCGCCAGGTTGAACAGTCCGGCCACAGTGTCCGCGGATCGGGTGAGCCTGTGTAGTTCGACCCGCCGGGCGAGCGCCCGCAACAATGCTGACCGGCTGGCCAGAACCTCAGCGGTAAAACGTTGCACGCCGCGTTCGCGCGCTCGCGCGATGAGGACCTCGACCATCGCGGCGCCGAGGTCCCGACGCTGCCAACCGTCGGCCACCAGAACACCCAGCTCGGCATCGCCGTCCGTCTCGAGGTCGGCGGCCAGACTGGCCAGGCCGGCCACATGTAGTCCGTCGCCGTAGCGCACGACCACGGCATCGTGCTGCGCCGGCTGCTCGGCCAGGACGGCCTCCCGGTACGAGCGAGGCAACGACGGCGGGTGGCCGAAGAACCGCCGGTACACGGTCTCGGCCGAGCAGCTGTCAAAGAGCCTGTCCAACGCGGGGCCGTCGTCCGCTCGGGACCGGTCCAGCCCCCAGGCGGTTTCGGGCGCGACGCTGGCCGCCGCCGCGTCTATGACAGTCGTCATAACTCCAGTATTATGACCGTCAGCATAAATCGGCAATTCGTGGGGCGGCTGCGCATGCACGTGGGATTCATCGGCCTGGGCGTGATGGGTCAGCCAATGGCGCTCAATCTCGCGCGAGCCGGCACACCCCTAGTGGTGTGGAACAGGACGCGCTCGCGATGCGATCGGCTACGCGCGGCTGGCGCGCGCGTCGCCGCGAGCCGGCGCGAGGTCTTCGGGTGCGTGGACATCGTCCTGTTGATGCTGGCCGACGAAGGCGCAACGGACTCCGTTCTCGAGCGGGGCACAGCGGGTTTCGGCGACCTCGTCCGGGATCACACCGTCGTCCAGATGGGCACGACATCGCCGGAGTACTCGCGCCGCCTCGCGATCGACGTCCGCGCAGTCGGCGGCGCCTACGTGGAAGCTCCCGTCTCGGGCTCACGGGTACCGGCCGAGACCGGAGAACTCGTCGGCATGCTGGCCGGCGACGAGGCGGCGGTCGAAGCGCTCCGACCGCTGCTGCGGCCGGTATGCCACGAGACGTTCGTCTGCGGGGACTCGCCGCGAGCACTGCTGACGAAACTGGCCGTGAACTTGTTCCTGATCACCATGGTCACCGGCCTGACCGAGGCGTTCCACTTCGCCGATCGGCACGACCTCGACCGCACTCTGTTCCAGGCCGTGCTCAACGCCGGTCCGATGGCGAGCAGTGTCTCGCGGGTCAAGATCGGCAAGCTGGTGGCCGGCGACTTTTCCGTACAGGCCGGGCTGGCCGACGTGCTGATGAACAACCGCCTGATCGCCGAAGCCGCCCGCCGGGCCGGCACCGCGTCTCCTCTGCTGGACGCCTGCCACGCCCTGTTCGCCGAGAGCCTCGCCCTGGGTCACGGCGGGTCTGACATGGTGGCCGTGTTGCACGCGATCGAGGCACGCGACGATCAGGGGGAACCGTCGGCGTTGTCGCTTCCGTAGTTCTTTCGGCAACCGCAACCCGGCGCCGCCCGGGCGCCGTACGGAAGGGGACACCAGTTGGTACCCGGAGCCCAACGTCCGCTCGGTGTCGCCGTGACGCCGATGGGGACCCGGCGCGAGGTCATCGTCCACCTCGCGCAACGCGCAGAGGCTCTTGGCTACAGCTCGTTCAGCGTTGCCGAAGGGTGGGGCCACGATGCGTTCGCGCTTCTCGCCGAGATCGCGGTCCGGACAACCACAGTGCGGATCGGGGTCAATGTCGTCAACGTATGGGGGCTGTTCTGCTCGGCAACCGAGCGCGACGGCGACTTCGACGGGGACGTCCCTGATCCCGAGGTCGTGGCCGAAGCCTGGCGGTCGTGGGAGGTGGAGGTCCGGTTGGCCGAGCAGTTCCTGGCCGACGCGCCAAGCGTCGACATCACCGTCGACGACCCGTCGAATCAGCACGGCAGCGGCGGCGGCGCAATTTCGCTGCGCGAACTGTTGATTGGCATGATTGAGGAGTACGCCCGCCACATGGGGCACGCCGATCTCTTGCGCGAGCGCATCGACGGCCGCATCGGCCAGTCAAGCGCGGTTCGGACGAGCGACGTGGTCGTACCCCCGCGGTTATGCTCGCCCGCGTGTCACGCCTGCCGGTGTTCGACGGTGGCGCGCTGATCAGCGCGCTGGACGACCAACGCGAGCAGCATGAGCTGGGATGGACGGAGCTGGCCGAGGAACTGTGGCAGCAGTCGTCGGAGCTGAACGCGCAGCGCGGCGATCATTCCCTGTGCCCCGGCGCCCTCGTCCGGACCGCCAGGCGCGGC
>NZ_JBHEMO010000109.1:0-30595 GCF_046262535.1 Jatrophihabitans sp.
CCGGTCGACAGCGTGCTCCCCGAGACGGGCGAATCCGCGTCGGCCGACGGCGAGCCGGAACATCGTGAGCCGCTGCTCCACCTTCCCGACGACGGTGCGCCCGCGGCTGCGGCGCCGGAGACATTCGAATTCTCGGCCGACAGCCGTGAGCGGGATGCAAGCACAGCCGAGGATCTGGCCGAGGAGCTCGCGGTCGCCCAGCAGATGACTGACGAACTCGCGGTCGTCGATCCAGCCGAACCGGAACTCATCGAGCTGCCGGTTGACCAGCAGCAACAGCCCGGCGCGCACGCGCAGGCCGAGGAGCAGCCGCAGGCCGAGGCGCCGGCTGCTGTCGAGCCGGTTGTCCTCGAAGAGCCGTCTGTCGACGAGCAGCCCGCGATGGCGGCCGAGGAGCAGCCGCAGGCCGAGGTGCAGCCGCAGGTCGAGGAGCAGCCGCAGGCCGAGGAGGAGCGGCCCGTCGATGAGCCGTTCGCCGCCGCACAAGAGACTGCGCAATTGCCGGTGGCGGAGCCGGAAATGATCGGCGAGCAGCCGCCCGTCGATGAGCCGTTCGCCGCCGCACAAGAGACTGCCCAGCTGCCGGTGGCGGAGCCGGAGAGCGTCGAGGAATCGCCGGCCGAGCCGCTGCCGTTCAATCCGCCGATCTACGCGCCGCCGGTGCCGGCCGCCCATCTGCCCTATGCACCGCCGCACCGGATCGACCCCCTGCAGTACGTGCCGCCGTCGATCGAGCACGCCGTGTACGCGCCTCCGTCGCAAGACGCCGGACACGCGCCGCCCTCCGAGCAAGCGGTGGCGTCGGCTCCGTCGTGGTCGGTGACCGCGCCTCCGTGGGCCGTCGCCCAGATGCCGGCCCTCCCGCCGCAGCAACCCCCCGCCGCCGCCCCACCCCAGCAACCGGCCGTCCCGCTGTACGCACCTCCGGCAGCACCCGCGACCAGTCCGGAGGCCGATGCGGGTGCCGAGGCGCAGCCGGCGGCCGCACCCGACGGCGAGCGGCCGACCCGCAGCGCCCGGCACCGCAAGCCACGCAGGCGGAATGGCAAGGGCTGACCTTCCGCGCTGCGCGTGGGCCACCTCGGCTCCGGAGTACATCGCGTATCACGACGACGAGTGGGGCCGTCCGCTGCACGGCGAGAGCGCGCTGTTCGAACGGCTGTCGCTCGAAGCCTTCCAGTCCGGGCTCTCCTGGCTGATCATCCTGCGCAAGCGACCGGCCTTCCGGCAGGCGTTCGCCGGCTTCGACCTCGACCGGGTGGCTGCCTTCGACGACGCCGACGTGACCCGACTGCTGCAGGATGCCGGCGTCGTCCGGAACCGCGCGAAGATCGAGGCGACGATCGCGAACGCCCGGGCCGTTCGCGCGGGGGTGCCTGAAGGGCTGGACGACCTGCTGTGGTCGTATGCACCGGCGCCGAAACCGGCGCGGCCGGCCACCCTGGCCGACGTGCCGGCCACCTCGCCCGAGTCGGTCGCGATGGCCAAGGAGCTCAAGCGGCGCGGCCTGCGCTTCGTCGGCCCGACGACGGCGTACGCCCTCATGCAGGCGACCGGCATGGTCGACGACCACGTCGCCACCTGCTGGCGAGCGGGATAGCGGCTCAGCGGCCGAGGAACGTCGGCTTCTGTTTCGCGACGAACGCACGGGTCGCGTTCACGTGGTCCTCGGTGTGACCCATGGCCGTCTGAAGCTCGTCCTCCTTGGCCAGCGCCGAGGCGAGGTCGGCCGTCTGTGCGAAGGCGATGGACTGCTTGATCGCCGCGTACGCCGCCGTCGGCCCCGCCGCCAGCCGGGCGGCGAGCTCCTGGGCCGTGGCCAGCACCCGGTCCGGCTCGACCACCGCGTTCACCAAACCCATCTCCAGGGCGGACTGGGCGTTGATCGGCTCGGCCAAGATAGCGAGCGCCGTGGCCCGCGCCTGTCCGATGATGCGCGGCAGCGTCCAGGACACCCCGCTGTCCAACGTCAGACCCACGTTGGCGAAGGCCAGCAGGAATCCGGCCGTCCGCGCCGCGATGCGGAAATCGCACGCGAAGCTCAGCCCCGCTCCGGCGCCCGCGGCCATCCCGTTGACCGCCGCGATCACCGGCTTGGGCATCTCGGCGAGCAGCAGGATGAGGGGGTTGTAGTGCTCGGTCACCGTCGACAGCGGAGCTGGATCGTCAGCGTCCAGCAGCGCGACGTGTTCGCGCAGATCCTGGCCGACGCAGAATCCGCGGCCGGTGCCGGTCAGCACGACCGCCCGGACGGCCGGATCGGCCGACACGTCTCGCGCCGCCTCCAACAGGGCCTCTTTGAGCGCCACCGACAGCGAGTTCATCGACTCGGGCCGGTTCATGGTCAGCGTGGCAACGCCGTCGTTGCGCTCGACCACCAGCACGCTCGCCGCGTCCGTCACGTCAGACTCCCTTCGCCGCGCCCGACGCTACCGCCCCCCGGAGTTGGGCGAACCGCGCACCATGCGGGAGAATGGGCTGCACACCCCGGTGGCGAGTTACGCGTCGCCGGATTGTTTCGTCGGGAACGTGAGCGTTGCTCACCAAGGAGGTTCGCATGGCGGCCATGAAGCCGCGGACGGGCGACGGCCCGCTCGAGGTCACCAAGGAAGGCCGCGGCATCGTGATGCGCGTGCCGCTCGAGGGCGGCGGACGTCTCGTCGTCGAGATGTCGCCGGACGAGGCCAGTGCCCTCGGCGAAGCCTTGAAGTCGGTGGTCAGCTAGTCCTCATAAGCTCCTGGCCCCGGACCGATCCAGTGATCGGTGCCGGGGCCGAGTGCTGTCCAGGCCGAGGCGGTGCGGCAGGATCGCGACATGGTCTCTGCCGGTCCCACGATCCGTCTCGCGGCGCCGGCGGACTCGGCGATCCCGGTCGACGTGGGGACCGACCCGGGAGAGATCCGGACCGCTGCCGCCACGCTGGCGCGGGAGCTGCCCGCCGGTCGCAGCCGCCTCGACGCCGCCGACCTCGCCGGCCCACGATTGACCGCCTTCGTCGAGGGTCTCGTGCTCGGGATGTACCGGTTCACCCGGGCGTCGGCACCGCCGCCGCGCCCCGAGCTCGTCGAGCTGTGCGGCGCGACCGACGCCGACGCCCTGGCCCGCGGCCTGCACACGGCCGCTGCGACCGCGTGGGCTCGGGATCTCGCCAACACCCGCTCCGGTGAGAAGACTCCGGCCTGGCTGGCGGCGCAGGCCGCGCGCACCCTGCGGCCGCTCGGCGTCGAGGTCGTCCAGCGCGACGAGAACTGGCTGCGCGAGCAGGGCTTTGGCGGCGTGCTGGCTGTGGGCGGCGGCTCGAGCGCGCCGCCGCGGCTGATCGAGGCGCGGTGGCGTCCCAAGCCCGCGCGGCAGGGCGTCCACGTCGTCCTGGTGGGCAAGGGCATCACCTTCGACACCGGCGGCATCAACCGCAAGACCGGCAGCGGCATGGACCTGATGTACACCGACATGGCCGGCGGGGCCGCGGTCCTGGCCGCGATGCAGGCCATCGCGTCGGTGGCGGTGCCCGTTCACGTCACGGCGCTGGTTCCCACCGCCGAGAACGCGATCTCCGGATCGTCCTACCGGCCGGGTGACGTGGTGAGGCACTACGGCGGGCGCACCAGCGAGATCGGGAACACCGACGCCGAAGGCCGCCTGGTCCTCGCCGACGCCATCGCCTACGCGGCCGCGCGGCTGCGGCCCACCGCCATCGTCGACATCGCGACGCTGACCGGAGCGGCGAAGACGGCGCTCGGCCTGCGCACGGCCGGCCTCTTCTCGACGTCGGACCCCCTCGCGGACGGCCTGGCCCGGGCCGCCGCCGAGACCGACGAGGCGTTGTGGCGGCTCCCGCTGCCGGCCGACTACGAGTCGTTGCTCGATTCGCCCATCGCCGACGCCACCAACGCGCCCGGCAATCCCGGCGCCATCACTGCCGCACTGTTCCTGCGTCCCTTCGCGAAGGACGTGGCCTGGGCGCACGTCGACATGGCCGGCCCGGCCCGGGCGACGAAGGACGACGGCGCCATCTCCCGCGGGGCCACCGGCTTCGGTGCCCGGCTACTGCACCGATGGGTGGAATCGCTGGCATGAGCGAGCTCGTCCTGCCGTTCGTCGTCCGCATCGAGCGATCGGACCCGCCGACGCAGACGGACGCGCTCGAGGCGGCGGCCCGCGCGGTACTGCTCATGCTCACCGACCCGCGGCCCGAGTGGACGGAGGCGGTCGCCGCGTGGGACGGCCAGCGCATCCGCAAGGTCGTGCGCCGGGCCCGGGGGGCGGAGTGGCGCCGGGCCCGGAAACTCGACGGCCTGGACGTCGCGCAGGGCCGCGCCGAGCTCCGGGTCTACCCGCCCATCCTGGTCGACGCCTGGCCGCCCGACCTCGCCCGGCTGCAGGTGGGCGGCACCAACCTCGAGGACCCCGATCCGCCACCGCCCGTCGCGCCCGGCACCCCGGTCGTACTGCTGTCGCCCTCGGCGGACATGACCACGGGCAAGGCGATGGCGCAGGCCGCCCACGCCGCGCAGCTGGGTTGGCGGTCGCTGTCACGGCGCCGGCGGTCCGCGTGGCAGGACGCCGGGTTCCCGGTTGCCGTGCGCGACGCGTCGCCCGATCAGTGGCAGCGGGCGGTGCGGGCCGGCGCGCCGGTGGTCCACGACGGCGGGTTCACCGAGGTCGAACCCGGCACGGCCACCGCCCTGTTCGTCGCCCGATGACCGTGGCCACGCTGCGGCGCGACACGCGGCGGATTGCGCGCGCTACCGGGCCACGAGCGATTCGTACAGTTCGAGCGTGCGGTGGGCGATGGTATCCCAGCCGAATTCACGGACGGCTCGCTCCCGGCCGGCCAGCCCCATCGCGGTGGCCCGCACCGGGTCGGCGCAGAGGACGTTGACCGCTTCGGCCAGTCCCGCTTCGAACTCGTCGGTCGCGACGGCGTGATACGGGACGAGGGTGCCGGTCAGCCCGTCGGCCACAACCTCCGGAATGCCGCCGACCGCGCTGGCGACGACGGCGGTCTCGCACGCCATCGCCTCCAGGTTGACGATCCCCAGCGGCTCGTAGACCGAGGGGCAGACGAACACGGAGGCGTGCGTCAGCAGCTGGGCCAGCTCGTCGCGCGGCAGCATCTCGCGGATCCAGATCACGCCGGTGCGCGTCGCGGCCAGGTGGGCGACGGCGGCCTCGGTCTCGGAGGCGATCTCGGCGGTGTCGGGCGCACCGGCGCAGAGCACCAGCTGGATCTCCGGATCGAACGCCTCCGCCGCGCGCAGCAGATGGGTCAGCCCCTTCTGCCGGGTGATCCGCCCGACGAAGATCGCCGACGGACGGTCGGTGTCGACGCCGTAGTGGCGCACCACCGCGTCGTCGTGCACCGGGGCGTACAGCGCCGTGTCGATGCCGTTGTGGATCACGTGGACCTTCGCCGGGTCGACGAACGGGTAGGCGCCGAGCACGTCAGCGCGCATCCCGTACGACACGGCGACGATCGCGTCGGCGGTCTCGTAGGCCTGCCGCTCCGCCCAGGACGAGATCCGGTAGCCGCCACCGAGCTGCTCGGCCTTCCACGGCCGCTGCGGTTCGAGCGAGTGGGCCGTCAGCACGTGCGGTATGCCGTGCAGCTGGGCACCGAGGACGCCGGCCAGGTTGGCGTACCAGGTGTGCGAGTGGAGCACGTCGGCGTTGCCCACGGCGGAGGCGATCTCCAGATCGGTGCCGAGGGTGCGGACCGCGCTGTTGGCCTCGCCCAGCTCGGCCGGCGTGCGGTAGGCCCGGACCCCGGGCTCGGCGCGGTCGGCGCCGAAGCAGTGGACGTCCACATCGACCAGCTTGCGCAACTCGCGCACGAGGAATTCGACGTGCACGCCGGCGCCGCCGTAGACCTCGGGCGGGTACTCGCGGGAGAGGACTGCCACTCGCATGCCGCCACGCTAGCGATGTCCGATTAGGGTGGGTGAGTGAGCGTCGCAGAGGATGCGGAGCTGAGCGCGGGTAGTTACCAGGGCGGAGCGACCTTAATGTCCAGCGCTTGCGCGAAGAGGGGTTAGCAAAGTGGCTGGAGAGCCGCGGGTGTTGGGGATCGTGCTGGCGGGCGGTGAGGGCAAGCGCCTGTGGCCGCTCACGGCCGACCGCGCCAAGCCGGCGGTGCCGTTCGGTGGCAACTACCGCCTCATCGACTTCGTCCTGTCGAATCTCGTCAATGCGGATTACCTGCGGCTGTGCGTGCTGACGCAGTACAAGTCGCACTCACTGGACCGGCACATCACCCAGACGTGGCGCATGTCCAACGTGCTCGGCAACTACATCACGCCGGTTCCGGCCCAGCAGCGGCTCGGTCCGCGGTGGTACACCGGCAGCGCCGACGCGATCCTGCAGTCGGCCAACCTCATCTACGACGAGAAGCCCGAGTACATCATCGTGTTCGGCGCCGACCACGTGTACCGGATGGATCCGCGGCAGATGGTCAGCCAGCACATCGAGTCCGGTGCCGGCGCCACGTGCGCCGGGATCCGGGTGCCGCGCAGCGAGGCCAACCAGTTCGGCGTCATCGACGCCGATCCCGACCACCGAATCATCGACTTCCTCGAGAAACCGGCCGATCCGCCCGGGCTGCCTGACAACCCCGACCAGAGCTACGCCTCGATGGGCAACTACGTCTTCACCACCGATGCACTGCTCGAAGCGCTGAAGGACGACGCCGACGACGAGCAGTCGGTACACGACATGGGCACCAATATCATGCCGATGATGGTGAAGAAGGGCGACGCGTACGTCTACGACTTCGCCGACAACGACGTCCCCGGCGCCGAGGACCGCGACCGCGGCTACTGGCGCGACGTCGGGACGATCGACGCCTACTACGACGCGCACATGGATTTGGTGGCCGTCCACCCGATCTTCAACCTCTACAACCGGCAGTGGCCGATCTACACCTACCACCCGCAGTTGCCGCCCGCGAAGTTCGTCGAGGGCGGCATCGCCCAGGAGTCCATGGTCGGCGCGGGGGCCATCGTCGCCGGCGCGACTGTGCGACACAGCGTCCTGGCGTCGAACGTGCGGCTGGCCGCCGGTGCCTACGTCGAGGGCTCGGTGCTGATGGAGGGCGTGCAGATCGGGCGCGGCGCCGTCGTCCGCAAGGCCATCCTGGACAAGAACGTCGTCGTTCCCGAAGGCGCGCACATCGGGCTCGAGCCCGACCTCGACCGGGCGCGCTACCACATGTCCGAGGGCGGCGTCGTCGTCCTGGGCAAGACCCAACTCGCCTTGCCCTGAAAAGGCACGGTTTGCGCTGAGAAACCGGGGGTAACGGTCAGGTTGCCGAATGCCAACGCATTGGCGCGCATAGCTAGGGTGGCGGTCTAATCCGGTTTCTTCCCTGGAGGTCACTTTGTCGTCCCCGCGTCCATTGCTTGTAGCTGTCTCGCTGTCGGCGGCCGCCGCTCTGGCCCTGACCGGTTGCGGGTCGGGAAAGAAGGTCAGCAACAAGGGGACGACGGCCAACGTGTCGGTCGGCGCCAATACGTCGTTGCACGACTCGTTGCCGGCGGCGGTCAAGAGCAAGGGCGAGCTCGTGATGGCGACCGACCCCAGCTACGCGCCGATCGAGTTCAGCAAGTCCGGCGGCGGCTTCCAGGGCTTCGACATCGACCTGGCCAACGCGATCGGCAAGAAGCTCGGCGTCAAGATCGCGATTCGCAAGGCCCAGTTCGACGGCATCCTCGCCGGCATCAACGCCGCCCGGTACGACTTCTCCATGTCGGCCTTCACCGACAACAAGGATCGGGAGAAGGGCAACGACTTCGTCACCTACTTCACGGCCGGCACCTCGATCGGCGTCAAGAAGGGCAACCCGAAGCACATCCAGTCCCAGGCTGACCTCTGTGGCCTGCGGGTCGGTGCGGAGAAGGGCACCACGCAGGCCACTGCTCTGACCACGACCAAGAACAGCGATGGCTCGCCCACGCTGAAGGGGACCTGCCTGAACGCCGGCAAGAAGGCCCCGATCCCGGTGCTGCTGCCCGACCAGGCCGGCGTCAACGCCGCCGTCGTCGGCGGGCGCGCCGACGCGTTCACCGGTGACACACCGATCGTCATCTACCAGGGCACGCTCGAGGGCGGCCAGATCGAGTTGGCCGGCAAGACGACCGACGAGGCGCCCTACGGAATCGCCTTCAAGAAGGGCAGCCCCCTCGTTTCGATCTTCCAGAAGGCCGTCACCCAGCTGATGAGCGACGGGACCTACACCAAGATCATCAACACGTGGAAGCTGCATGCCGGCGCCGTCACCGAATCCAAGATCAACGCCGCGGGCTGATGGCGCGGGACTCCGACCGCTACGAGGACGGCGCCGGCCCGGCGGCCGACCAGCTGACCGTCGTGCCGCTGCGCCACCCATGGCGCTGGGTCGCCGTCGCGGTGGTCGGCGTCCTCGCTGCCATGCTGGTCCACTCGCTGGCGGTCAATCCGGCGTGGCAGTGGGGCTACGTCCGCGGATACTTCACCGACCGGCAGATCCTGCACGGCATCGTGCTCACGCTCGAGCTGACCGTGTTGGCGATGCTGATCGGCATCGTGCTGGGGACGATCCTCGCCGTGATGCGCATGTCGCCGAACCCGGTCGTCTCGACGACGGCCTGGCTGTATGCCTGGTTCTTCCGCGGGACGCCGGTGCTCGTCCAGCTGCTGTTCTGGTTCGCCTTCGCCTACCTGTTCTCGAACCTGTCAGTGGGCATCCCGTTCGGTCCGACATGGCACACCTGGGACACCAACTCGCTCATCACCCCGTTCGTCGCCGGCGTGCTCGGACTGGGGCTCAACGAGGCTGCGTACATGTCCGAGATCGCCCGGGCCGGTCTGCTGTCGGTGAGCGCCGGCCAGCACGAGGCGGCGGCGGCACTCGGGATGGGCCGCATCCTGGCGCTACGCCGGATCATCCTGCCCCAGGCCATGCGGGTGATCATCCCGCCGACGGGCAACGAGACGATCTCCATGCTGAAGACCAGTTCCCTCGTCATCCTGATCGGGCTGAACGACCTGTTGGGGAGCGCGCAGAACATCTACTCGCAGGCGACGTTCCTGGAGATCCCTCTCCTTGTCGTCGCCAGCATCTGGTACGTCATCATGACCAGCATCCTGTCGGTGGGGCAGTACTTCCTGGAACGGCGCTTCGGACGGGGCACGAGCCGGATGGCCAAACGTCCGGGCCGGCGCCTGATCGACCGCCTCCAATCCCAGCGCGCGCCCGGAGGAGCCGAGCTCGGCGGCGTCCATGGCTGACAAGATCGTGGTCGCCGAGAGCGTTCGCAAGTCCTTCGGCGGTGTGGAGGTCCTGCGTGGGATCGACCTGACCGTCGAGGCCGGCCAAGTGCTCTGCGTCATCGGTCCATCGGGCTCGGGCAAGTCGACGCTGATCCGCTGCATCAACCACCTTGAGAAGATCGACGGCGGGCGGCTGCTCGTCGACGGCCACCTGGTTGGCTACCGGCGGGTCGGCAACAAGCTGCACGAGATGCGCGAGTCCGAGATCGCCAAGCGGCGCGAGGACGTCGGCATGGTCTTCCAGCAGTTCAACCTGTTCCCGCACATGACCGTGCTCCAGAACCTGTACGAGGCGCCGACGCGGGTCAAGAAGGTGCCTATCGCCCAGGCGATCACCCGGGCCCGCGAACTGCTGCACCAGGTCGGGCTGGCCGACCGCGAGCACGCCTACCCCGCCGAGCTGTCCGGCGGCCAGCAGCAGCGGGTGGCCATCGCGCGGGCGCTGGCGATGCAGCCGAAACTCATGCTGTTCGACGAGCCGACGTCCGCCCTCGACCCCGAGCTGGTCGGCGAGGTGCTCGACGTCATGAAGCAGCTCGCGGCCAACGGCATGACGATGGTCGTGGTCACCCACGAGATGGGCTTCGCCCGCGAGGTCGCCGACAAGCTGGTGTTCATGGACGCCGGGGTCGTCGTCGAGGAGGGCGACCCGCGGGAGGTCCTCAGCAATCCCAAGCACGAGCGGACGAAGTCGTTCCTGTCCAAGGTGCTGTAACGCCGATGAGCAGTTGGGACGACGAGCTCGGGAACTGGCCCGGGTTCCCGCCGCTCGCAGGCGACGCCGCCGCCGACGCCTGCGTGGTCGGCCTCGGCGCCTCCGGGCTGGCGGCGATCGAGGCACTGGCCGGGCGCGGCCTGTCCGTCATCGGCGTGGACGCCGGGCGAGTTGCGGCCGGCGCCGCCGGCCGCAACGGCGGCTTCCTGATCGCCGGCGCCGAGCCGCCGCTGCACGAGGCGGTCGCCCGCTGGGGGCCGTGCGCCGTCGACCTCTACCGCGAGACGCTGGCCGAACTCGATCACCTTTCCGACTTGCTCGGCCCGGACGTCGTGCGCCGGGTCGGGTCGATCCGGCTCGCCGGGCTGCCCGGTCCGCCCGCATCGGACACCGAAGCAGCCGACCGCGAGGCCGAGCTCGCCGACTGCGCCGCCCAGGCGATCGTGCTGCGCAAACACGGCATCGCGGTGGAGGACTACGCCGGCCCCCTCGGGCGCGGGCTCTACCTGCCCGACGACGCGGCCACCAACCCGGCCGTGCGGGCCACCCGGCTGGCTCGGCTGCTCGCCCGCGTCGCCGAGCTGCACGAGCACACCCCCGTGACCGATGTGCGGGCCGGCCGGGTGACGACCCGGCACGGCGTCGTCTCGGCGCCGACGGTGGTCGTCGCCGTCGACGGGCGCCTCGACGTGCTGCTGCCCGCGCTGCGTGGCCGCGTCCGGACCGCGCGCCTGCAGATGCTCGCCACCGACCCCGTCCCGGCGCGGCTGCCGTGCCCGGTCTACGGCCGCTGGGGTTACGACTACGGGCAGCAGCCGGCCGATGGGCGCCTGTTCGTCGGTGGTGGTCGCGACCTGTTCATCGAGGACGAGTGGACGCACGACGCGACTCCCACGGCGCAGGTGCAGGACCACATCGAGACGGTGGCCGGGCGGCTGGCCGGCGGGCCGGTCCGGGTGACCGGCCGGTGGGCCGCGCCGGTCGGGTTCACGCCCGACGCCCGTCCACTCTGCACGCTGGTGGATTCCGGCGTCGTGGCGATCGGCGGGTACAGCGGCACGGGCAACCTCGTCGGCCCCGTCGCCGCCCGGGCGGCGGTCGCCCAGGCGGTCGAGGGCGTGGCACCCGCTCCGTACCTGTCGGCGTGAGACTGTCAACCGTGGACGTCCGACCCGGGCTCGGCGGTGACCGTTGGCTGCTCGACCGCACCGTCTACCGCGAAGGCCGGCGCGCCGGTCACTACGAGAGCTTCTACCAGCGCGCCAACCATCCCGACCGCCCGCTGGCATTCTGGCTGCGGTACACGATCTTCGCCCCGGCCGGAGATCCCTCCGCCGCAGTCGGCGAGCTCTGGGCGGTCGCATTCGACGGCGAATCGGGGCAGCACACCGTCGCCAAGGAGGAGTTCCCGCTCGACCAGTGCCGGTTCCCGGCCGACCGCTTCGACGTACGCGTGGGCAGCGCCGACCTGGCGCCGGGTCGGGTCACCGGCGCGGCCGGCGAGCTCAGCTGGGACCTGCACTACGAGGGCAGCGAAGCGCCCGTGCTGCTGTTGCCACCGCGGCTGTACCGGGGCGGCTTCCCGAAGGCGAAGAGCCTGGTTCCGCTGCCGTTGGCCCGCTATTCGGGCAGCTACGCGGTCGCCGGGCGGGCGATCGAGGTGAACGGGTGGATCGGCAGCCAGAACCACAACGGGGGTAGCCGGCACACCGATCGCTACACCTTCGGCCAGGTCGCCGGCTTCGACGACTTCCCCGACACCTTCCTCGAGGTGGCGACTGCGAAGACGACCCTTCTAGGCCCCGTCACGACTCCGTGGGCGACGACCTTGGTGTTACGGCACCGCGGCGCGGAGCATTCGATCGTGTCCCTGCGCCGAGCCGTCCGGGCCAAGGCGACCTACGGCTACTTCCACTGGGAGTTCTCGACGGGCAACGCCGACGTCGAGATCGGCGGCCGCATCACCGCCGCCCGCGACGCGTTCGTCGGACTGCGGTACCGCGATCCTCCGGGCGGGGTGAAGCACTGCCTGAACACCAAGATCGCCGCGGCCGAGATCACGATCCGTGACCGGACCACCGGGCGGACCGAGCTCTTGCGCACCACCCGGCGGGCGCTGTTCGAGCTGCTGACGAGTGACACCGAGTCCGGCGTCACCCTGCGCGCATGACCCGAAGCCGGGACCTCTGACCGCTGGGACGGGGATATTGGACCTGTCGCGGAACCGTCGCGATTCCGCATCCTGTTGTGGTCCGGACATCAGCGGACGAGGGCGCGACGACGTGGAGTCGGGATGAACAACGCAGCGAATGCCACGGCCGGCACCGCCGCCGCCCGGGCCGCGGCCGCCCAGCAGCACATGTACGACGCCGAGGTGGCGCTGCACGCGGCCCGGATGGCCGACGTCGACAGCTGGGTGGCGGCCGCCTACGACCGCCTGCACGCCGCCATCGCCGAGCACTGCGAGGCAATGACCCTCACCGCCTCCTGATCGCCCGAGGGGTTGCCGACGACCCCGTCGACAGGACTCGCCCGCGGCGGTGCGGAAGAATGACCGCGTGACCGCTGTCGAGCCGCGCCTGGCGTCGGAGCTGCGCCGCGCCGGTCTGCAGGACGTCGACGACAGCACCCGCCGCCGGGCCGAGTATTCGACCGACGCCTCCAACTACCGGGTCGTGCCCCAGGTGGTGGTCTTTCCGCACCACGTCGACGAGGTGCGGGCCGCGGTCGACTTCGCCGCCCGCACCGGCGTCCCGCTGACCGCCCGCGGGGGCGGCACGTCGACGGCCGGCAACGCGGTGGGCGCGGGCATCGTCCTCGACTTCTCGCGGCACCTCAACCACGTCGTCGACGTCGACCCCGAGACCCGCACCGCGCTCGTCGAGCCCGGTGCCGTCCTCGACGACATCACCGCGGCCGCTGCGCCCTTCGGCCTGCGGTACGGCCCCGATCCCTCCACCCACGCCCGGGCGACGATCGGCGGGTCGATCGGCAACAACGCCTGCGGTTCGCGGGCGCTGAAGTACGGCCGGACCGCGGACAACGTCGTCGAGCTCGACGTGCTCACCGCCAGCGGCGTCCGCTTAGCCGCGCGGCGCTTCGGCCGGACCGGTGTGCCGCCCGGCGGCCCGGTCGGTGCGTTGCTCAGCGGTCTGGAGGGGATCGTCGGCGAGCACCTGGGCACGATCCGCACCGAGTTCGGGCGCTTCACCCGTCAGGTCTCGGGCTACTCGCTCGAGCACCTGCTGCCCGAGCAGGGGATGGACGTCGCCAAGTTCCTGGTCGGCACGGAAGGCACCCTGGCCGTCGTCATCGGGGCCACAGTGCGGCTCGTCGAATCTCCGAAGGCGGTTGCCCTGGCCGTGCTGGGCTACCCGGACATGCCGGCCGCCGCGGAAGCGGTCCCGTCACTGCTGCCACACCGGCCGGTAGCGCTCGAGGGCATGGACGCCCGCCTCGTCGACGTCGTCCGCATCCGGCGCGGAGCGGCCGCCGTCCCCGATCTGCCCCGCGGCGAGGGATGGCTGTTCGTCGAGACGGCCGGTGACACCGAACAGGAGGCCCGGGCGGCGGCGGAAAAGATCGTCGCCGACGCCGGGTGCCTCGACTCGGCCATCGTGAGCGGCCCGGTGGCGCGCGCGCTGTGGCGCATCCGTGAGGACGGTGCCGGCCTCGGCGGCCGCACTCCGGACGGCGCACCAGCGTGGCCCGGGTGGGAGGACGCGGCCGTCCCGCCGCAGAACCTTGGACCGTACCTGCGCGAGTTGCAGGCGCTCCTGAAGGAGCACCGCGTGGACGGCCTCGCCTACGGCCACTTCGGCGACGGCTGCGTGCATGCCCGCATCGATTTCCCGTTCTCGACCGAACCTGGCCGGTTCCGCGAGTTCGTCGTCGCCGCCGCGCAGCTCGTGGGCCGCCACGGCGGCTCGATGTCCGGCGAACACGGCGACGGCCGGGCCCGCGGCGAGCTCCTGCCCTACATGTACTCGGCCGAGGCGATCACCGCGTTCGGCCAGGTCAAGCGGCTCTTCGACCCGGCCAACCTGCTCAACCCCGGTGTCATCGTCGATCCTGCGCCGGTCGACGCCGATCTCCGGGTCCCGGCGGCCAAGCCCTTGCGCAAGCACCTGGCCTTCGCCTACCCCCATGACGGCGGCGACCTGTCCACCGCCGTCCACCGCTGCGTCGGGGTCGGGAAGTGTCGCGCCGACACCACCGCATCCGGCGGCGTAATGTGCCCGTCCTACCTCGCCACGAAGGACGAGAAGGACTCAACCCGCGGGCGGGCCCGGGTGCTGCAGGAGCTGGCCAACGGTTCGCTGGTCAAGGGCTACAAGGCCGACGAGCTCGTCGAGGTGCTCGATCTGTGCCTGTCCTGCAAGGGGTGCTCGGCCGACTGCCCGGCCGGGGTCGACATGGCCACTTACAAAGCCGAGGTCTTGCACCAGCGTTACCGGCGCCGGCTGCGCCCGCCGCAGCACTACGCCCTCGGCTGGTTGCCCCGCTGGGCGAAGCTCGCCGCGCGGATGCCGCGGCTGGTCAACGCGTCGCTGCGCAGCCCGACCCTCTCCGCCCTGGCCAAGCGTGCCGGGGGGATCGACGCGCGCCGGCCGCTGCCACAGTTCGCCCGGCAGACGTTCCGGCAGTGGTTCGCCGACCAGCCCGGCCGCACCGGGACGCCGGTGATGCTCTGGGTCGACACCTTCACCGACCACTTCAGCCCCGAAGTCGGGCAGGCGGCGGTCCGGGTCCTGAGGGCAGCCGGCTACGACGTCCAGATCCCGGAGAAGCCGGTGTGTTGCGGACTCACCTGGATCTCCACCGGCCAGCTGGACGCCGCCCGCAACCGGCTGCGCCGCACCCTCGGCGCGTTGGACCAGGCCGTGCGCTTCGGCACGCCCATCGTCGGCCTGGAACCGTCGTGCACGGCGGTGCTGCGCCACGATCTGGTCGCGCTCCTTCCCGACGACCCCCGCTCGGCCCGCGTCGCCGCCGCCACCCGCACGCTGGCCGAGCTGCTGAACGGCACCCAGGACTGGACGCCGCCGGCGCTGCCGGGCATGCCTGCGGTCGCCCAGCCGCACTGTCACCAGCACTCGGTGATGGGCTGGCAGGCCGACGCCGACCTGCTGGCCGCGGCCGGCGTCGAGGTCGACGCGGTCGGCGGCTGCTGCGGCCTGGCCGGCAACTTCGGTGTCGAGCGGGGCCATTTCGAGGTGTCGGCGGCCGTGGCCGAGACCGCGCTGCTGCCGGCGGTGCGCGCCGCTCCGCACGACGCCGTGATCCTGGCCGACGGCTTTTCCTGCCGGACCCAACTCGAGCAGCTCGGCGGCGTCCACAGCATGCACCTCGCGCAGTTGCTCGACGAGCACCTCGACGAAGCGCGACCTCGTCCGGGCGACGGATCGCGGCGCGACCGGCCGCGACCGTCGCCGCACGCGGGGCAAGGATGACCGCCGGCTTCTCGCCGCCGCCGTACCCCTACGACCGGCTCGACGAGATCGTCGCGATCGCCGGCCGCCATGAGGGCGGCGCGGTCGACCTGTCGATCGGCACGCCGTGCGACCCGTCGCCCGACGCGGTGCTGGCCGCCCTGTGCGCCGGCGACTCCGCCCGTGGCTACCCGCCGTCCATCGGGACGAAGGAACTGCGCGCCGCGGCGGCCGGGTGGATCCACCGCCGCCTCGGCGCCACCGTCGACCCGGCGGCGCAGGTCGCCGCCTGCGTCGGGACGAAGGAGTTCGTCGCTTCCCTGCCCCAGTACCTCAAGCTGCGCGACCCGTCCCGCGACACCGTGCTGTACCCGGCCATCAGTTATCCGACCTACGAGATGGGAGCGACCCTCGCGGGCTTGCGCGCCGTGCCCTATCTCGAGCTGGCCGACATCGACGATCGCGACGCCCGGCGGGCGCTGGCGATCTGGGTCAACTCGCCGGCCAACCCCACCGGCGAGCTGCACGACCTGGACGCCGCCGCGGCGTGGGGACGGGAACGGGCCGTACCGGTGATCTCGGACGAGTGCTACGCGGAATTCACCTGGTCAGGGCCGGCGACGACCATCCTGCGCAACGGCACCGACGGGCTGCTCGCCGTCCACTCGCTGTCGAAGCGGGACAACTTCGCCGGCGCCCGGATCGGTTTCTACGCAGGCGACGGTGCGCTCGTCCACTACCTGCGGGAGGTGCGCAAGCACGCCGGGCTCATGCCGCCGGGACCGGTGCAGGCCGCGGCGGTGGTGGCGCTCGGCGACGACGCTCACGTCGAGGTCCAACGGGAGCGGTACCGGGCGCGGCTGGCCCGGCTCGTCGAGGTGCTCGCGGCGGCCGGTTACCCGGCCGCGCTCCCCGCCGGCGCCTTCTACCTCTGGGTGGCGGCACCGGAGGGCGACGCCTGGCAGATGGCCCGCGACCTGGCGGCGAAGGCCGGCGTCGTCGTCTCGCCGGGGGAGTTCTACGGCCCGCACGGGGCCGGCTTCGTCCGCGTCGCCGCGGTGCAGCCGGACGACCGGGTCGAGCTCGCGGCCTCGCGCATCGGCGCCTGACCGGCCCTCGTCCCGATTAGCCGTGGGCCCGCCCGGGTAAGCCTTTGGGGTACGGAGAAACCGAGCAAAGGGGACCCGAAGCGATGAGTGCGATCGACAAGGCCAAGAACGCTGTGGACGACGCGGCCGGCAAGGGCAAGGAAGCTCTGGGCAACGTAACGGGCGACCGCGAGACCCGTAACGAAGGCAAGAAGGATCAGGCCAAGGCCGACATCAAGGACGCCGGCGAAAAGGTGAAGGACGCCTTCAAGCACTGACGTCGCCTTCGCGTCGACCAGCACACGACCAGCGGCCCCGGGCAACAGCCCGGGGCCGTTTTCGTGTGCCGCTCGTTTTAACTTCTGATCACGGCTGGACGCCACGAGCGGTCGGCACTAAGTTCCCGAGACAGCAAGTATCGGAAAAAAACCGATGACGAGGTGCCAGGCGGATGAGCGATCGGCGGCGGCCCGTCCCCGCCCCTCCCGCTGAGGAGGATTTCCTCGCTCACGCCTTCGACTCAGGCTCCGACACCGCGGTCATCAGCGAACCCGGCGAACCGGTCGACACCGCGCTCATGCCGCCCACCGGCCCCGCCGTCGCCCGCGAGTGGGTCGCGCCCGACTACCGCACGCACACCACCCTGGCCGATCGGTTCGCGGCCGCGCTGCCGAGCACCCTGCGGCGCACCCTCGAGGCGGTCGGCGGGCTGTACAGCATGTTCGCGGCGTCCCTGTACGGCCTGGGCGCGGATCTGATCCGCCGCAAGTTCCAGTTCACCGAGTTCGTCGAGCGGTCGTGGTTCCTCGTCAGTGTGGCGCTCCTGCCGGCGATCCTGGTCTCGATCCCCCTCGGGGTGGCGATCGCACTGCAGGTGGGCGCGCTGGCCGCCCAGATCGGCGCCACCTCGTTCGTGGGCGCCGCGGACGCCATCGGCGTGTTGCGGGAGGCGTCGCCCATCGTCACCGCGCTGCTGCTCGCGGGCGTCGGCGGCTCGGCCGTGTGTGCCGAGCTCGGTGCGCGGACGATCCGCGAGGAGATCGACGCGATGATCGTCCTCGGCCTCAATCCGCTGCGCCGGCTGGTCGCGCCGCTCATGGTGGCGGGGGTGCTGGTCGCCGCCTTCCTCAACTTCGTCGTCATCTTCGTGAGCATCGGCAGCGCGTACATCTTCGACCTCGCCGCCCTGCACGGGACGAAGGGCAGTTTCTTCGGCTCGTTCACCCAGTTCGCCACGGTGGCCGACTTCGTCACGTCCGAGATCAAGGCGGCCGTGTTCGGGCTCGTCGCCATGATGATCGCGGCCTACCAGGGACTCAACGCGAAGCGGGGCCCGACCGGCGTGGGTGAAGCCGTCAACCAGTCGGTCGTCGTGACGGGCATCGCGCTGTTCGCCATGAACCTGGTGATCACCGAGATCTTCTTCGCCGTCGTTCCCCAGCGGACCTTCTGATGGCGACCCTCGCCGACGTGATGCCCCGCGGCAGCCGTGACCTGCTGGCCGGTGTCGGCCGCCGGGTGGGCGCCGTCGAGAACAGCCTGCGGTTCCTCGGGGACATGGTGATCTTCACCTTCCGCGCGCTGAAGGCGATCCCGATGGTGCTGCGGCGCTACCGCCAGGAGGTGCAGCGCCAGATCGGCCAGCTGACCCTCGGCACGGGCCTGTTCATCACCTTCACAGGGACGCTCGGCGTGGTTGTGGCCGAATCGCTGTTCATCGGTGTCGAGGTCGGGGTCGAGGGGTTCCAGAGCCTCAACATCATCGGCATCGCCCCGCTGACCGGCTTTGTCTCGGCCTACGGGAACACCCGGGAGATCGCCCCCCTGATCGCCGCCATCGCGGTCGCCTCGCAGATCGGCTGCAAGTTCACCTCGCAGATCGGCGCCCAGCGGATCAGCGAGGAGATCGACGCGCTCGAGGTGATGGCGATCCCATCCATCCCGTACCTGGTGACCACCCGCATCATCGGTGCGTTCACCGTCATCGTGCCGCTCTACCTCGTCGGGCTGTTCGGCTCCTACATCGCCACGAAGTACACCGTCGTCGTCTTCTTCGGCCAATCGGTCGGAACCTACGAGCACTACTTCAACCAGTTCCTGCGCAACATCGACGTCTTCTACTCCGTGCTCAAGGTGATGGTCTTCACCGTCTTCATCACGATCATCCACACCTACTACGGCTACAACGCCTCCGGCGGTCCGGCCGGCGTCGGCCGGGCCACTGCCCGCGCGATCCGCGCGACAACAGTGATCATCGCGGCGAGCGACGTTCTCATGACGATGCTGTTCTGGGGACTGCACGGCGTGCGGCTGGGCGGCGGCTGATGGAGCGCATCCGCAACCGACCGCTGGAGGTCCTGCTCGGGCTGCTGCTGGCCGCGGCCATGGCGACCGGTGTCGTCCTCGTCTGGGAGTCGTTCAGCGGCGCGTTCAGCAACAAGATCACCGTCGCGGCCGAGCTGTCACAGGCCGGGGACGCGCTCGAGGTCGGTGACATCGTCACCTACCGCAACGTCATCATCGGCGAGGTCAGCAAGTCGACCGGCGAGATCGACGGCAGCGCCCGGGCCACCCTCAAGATCGACCCGGTCGCCGCCAGGAAGATCCCCGCATCGGTCACGGCCGTGGCCGTTCCTGCGTCCCTGTTCGGGAACACCAAGATCGAACTGTTGCCGACCGGCCCCAGCGGCACCGCACGGCTGCACCAGGGCAGCCTGATCTCGGCCGACCGGACGCCGGCAGCGGCCAGCCTGCAGACGGCGCTGTCGAACGCCTACACGCTGCTCACCGCCGTTCACCCGGCTCAACTCGACGCCGCACTGAGCGCGCTGGCCACCGCCCTGTCGGGTCAGGGCGCCAACCTCAACACCCTCATCGGCAAGGCCGATCGCTACCTCGCCGCACTGGCGCCGCACCTGCCCGAACTCGACGACGTCATCACCAGCCTGGCGACCGTGACCCAGCAGCTCGCACGCAATGCGCCGGACCTGCTGTCGTCACTCGCGAACACGCTGGTGCTGGCCAGAGGCATCCTGGCCGAGAAGCAGACGGTGGCGTCCCTTCTCGGCGTCGCGCCGGTGGCCGTCGGCAACGCGCAGCGGCTGTTGAGCCCGACGACCGTCGACCACCTGGTGACGGTGGTCCTGAACGAGGTTCCGGTCAGTGCCGCGCTCGCCGACAACCCGAACGCGCTGGCCGACACCATCGGCGGGTTCAAGACCTTCGCCGACACCTTCAACGAGACCCTCGCCAGCGGGCCGTACCTGAAGGCCAACCTGCTGCTCACCGGCGCCGACTTCGCGCAACTGGTCAACGTCGCGTCCGGGCAGAAGGGCAATGTCTTCCACGCCATCGTGGATCCGAAGGAGTACACGAGCGCTGACTGCCCGCACTACGACGGGGCCATCGGCCCCAACTGCGGCTCATCCGCGCCGTCCGCGGTGCAGAGCCGCGTGCTCGCCACCGGAACGAACTACGGCGGCTCGAGCGGGTCGGTCGGCAGCCCCGGCGAGATTGCCGCCGTCCGCGCCGCCGCCAGCACGATCACCCAGACACCCGAGCGCAACCTGGTCGAGGCCACCGTCGACGTCCTGCTCGGTCCCGTCCTGCGCGGTAGCGCAACCGCCGTGCGGAGCGGCCCGTGAAGACCGCGGTCATCGTCCGGCTGCTGGCCTTCGTCGCCGTCGCCGGCCTGTTCGCCGTCATGGAGCTGACGACGCTGACGGGGCCGCACACCGGGACGACAGACGGCTACTCGGCGATCTTCGGCGGGACGGACGGCGTATCCGGGCTGCGCGTCGGCAATCCGGTCCGGGTCTCCGGGGTGGCGGTCGGCAAGGTCACCGGCGTCGATCTGATCGACGCGAACCACGCCAAGGTCACCTTCGACGCGAACCGCCGGCAGAAGATCACCACGCACACCTGGGCAGTCGTGCGGTACGCCAATCTGCTGGGTCAGCGCTACCTTGCGCTCACCCGCACTGACGCAGGGGGATCCGTCCTCGCCGCCGGCAGCACCATCCCACAGCAACGAACGGCGCCGGCGCTCTCGCTGACCGACCTCTTCAACGGCTTCCGCCCCCTGTTCAGCGCCTTGCGACCCGAACAGGTCAACGAGCTGTCGCAGAACATCATCGACGTTCTGCAGGGGCAGAGTGACCGCATCGGCGACCTGGTGGCCCGCACCGCCGACCTGACCGAGAACCTGGCCGCGCGCGACACCACCTTCTCCGACGTCGTCGACAGCCTGTCCCGCCTGCTGACCACGGTCGCCAAGCACGACGACCAGCTGGCCGGAGCCGTGCAGGCGCTGCACGCGCTGACATCGCAACTGCACACCGACGGCCCCGCCATCACCGGGTCGCTGGACGCGGTCGACCAGCTCGTCGGCTCGGTCGGCGGTCTGCTGTCCCAGGCCGAGGACCACAGCTTGCCCCGCGACATCGCCGACGCCGCGTCGTTGACCAAGGAGCTCGGCGACAACACGGGCACGGTCAGCGACCTGATCTCGGGCTTCGCCTCGGCGTTCGAGACCTTCGCGCGGCTGTCGCAGAACGGCAACTGGATCAACATCTACGCCTGCAACGTCTTCGTGAAGACCTACGGGTCGGTCCAGGTCAGCGTCGACCAGATCGTCGGCGGGCTGGACGCGTTCCTCAAGCAGGGGGGAGTCCCCGGCCTCGGCGACCTGCTCGACCAGGTGCTGCAGGGCGTCGGCCTGCCCGGCATCGGCGGGGGCGGCCTGGGCAGCGTGCTCAGCGGCCTGAAGCTCAACATCCCGCTCGCGCTGCCCAACGGGCGGGTCGGCGGGTCCACCGCACACACGCAGGTTTGCCGATGAAATCGATGCGCGAGCGGAACCAGGTGGCCGTGGCCGTCTGGGGCACGGTCCTCGTCGCCGCCGTGGTGCTGCTCGCGATGAATCTCGGCAACCTGCCGTTCATCAACTCCACGACCACCTACTACGCCGACTTCGCCAACGCCGACGGTCTCAAGAGCGGCGACGAGGTGCGCGTCCAGGGGATCAGCGTCGGCCAGGTCGACGCCGTCAAGGTGCAGGGCGGCCACGTGCACGTCCGGTTCGACGTGAAGTCCGACATCGCGTTCGGGCGCACCAGCGCCGCAAGCATCGAGGTCGCGACCGTGCTCGGCAACCTCTTCATGCAGATCGAGTCGGCCGGACCCGGGCGAATGCCGGAGAACAGCACCATCCCGGTGTCCCGCACGGTGGTGCCCTACACGCTGCTCGGAGCGCTCGACGCCTTCGGCGAATTCTCGAAGAAGACCGACCTGCCCACGCTGCAGGCTTCGTTGCGCACGCTGTCCACGACGATAAGCGGCGTCGCCCCGCAGGACGTCAAAGCGGCGCTGCGCGGCCTCGCCGACGTGTCGAGCACCCTCGCCGGCAAGCAGGGCGAGGTGCGCAACGTCCTGCAGGCGGCGGACTCGATCGTCCAGACGCTCAACAAGAACTCCGGAGCGTTGGTCGGTCTGCTGATGCAGGGCGACGAGTTCCTCAAGCTGGTGGAGCAGCGGCACGCGGTCATCACGCGGCTGCTGCAGGACACCGCGAAGCTCGGCGCAGAGCTCAGGAACCTGATCGCGCGCAACGGCGCCCAGCTGACGTCGCTGCTGCACAACCTCGACACGGTCACCGGGGTGCTGGTGAAGGAGAAGGGGCAGCTGCAGAAAGCGATCCGCAGTCTGGGCCAGTTCGGTGTCAACATCACGAACGTCACCGGCAGCGGCCCGTGGCTCGACCTGCTGACCCCCACCGTCGTCGTCCCCGACAACCAGATCGCCGGGTGCGGGGCGAACCCCGCCGCCCAGACGAAACCGTGCAGCCCATGAGACGGGCCCTGAACGCGGTGTTCGACCGGTTCGGACGGGCCACCGTGATCGCGGTCGCCGCCGGGCTGGTGCTCGCCGTCGCAGCCGGGATCACCGTCTACCGCGTCTTCTTCCATCAGGACACCTACCGGATCACGGCCCGCTTCACGGCCACACCGGGCCTCTACCCCGGCAACCGGGTGGCCGTGCTCGGCGTACCCAGCGGCGAGATCGTGTCGATCAAACCGAGCGCCGAGTACGTCGACGTCGTCCTGTCGCTGCCGACGAACGTGAAGGTGCCCTCTGGCGCCAAGGCCGTGCTGATGGCGCCCAATCCGGTCAGCGACCGGTTCGTCGAGCTCACGCCGGCCTACACGGGCGGCCCGGCGCTGAAGGCCGGCGCCGTCCTCGGGCTGAGCGACACCGTGGTGCCGCTGGAGCTCGACTCCATTTACTCCAGCCTCGACAACCTGGCCAAGTCGCTCGGTCCGGCCGGCGCGAACGCCCACGGCGAGCTGTCCGACGTGCTGCACTCCTTCGCGCAGCTCGCCAACGGCAACGGCGCCGACCTGCACGCCGCCATCGGGCAGATCGCGGCCGCCCTGCCTGCGCTGACCGCGCACCCGGACGACCTTAAGGTCCTGATCACCGGGCTCGACCAGCTCACGTCGAAGCTCGCCGCGCACGACACGACCATCAACGCGCTCTACGACGACCTGAGCACCGCGACGGGCCAGCTCGCCGACGAGCGCACGACCATCGCGACGGCGGTCACGAACCTGCAGGAGGGGCTCGCCGAGGTCGCGGGCTTCCTGCGCACCAACCGCGGCTCCATCGGCGCCTCGGTGAAGAACCTCGACGTCACGCTCGCGGCCGTCATGAGCGAGCAGAAGGCGCTCATCCAGACCTTCGACATGGCCCCGCTCGGCTTCCAGAACTTCAACCGCGCCATCGACCCCAATGCGCCCTGCCTCACGCCCACCGGTGCGCCGAACAACTGCACGGCACTGTGGGGGCGGCTCGACCCGACCGCGAACGGCGCCGACTTCGTCAAGACGTACTGCGGGATGATCCCCGACTCGCTGCTGCCGATCATCCTGTCCAACCTGAAGCTGGCCTCGGCCACCGCGACGCACACCGCGTGTGGCGCGGAGGTCGGGCTGGTGCAAGGCCGCGGCGGCCCGCCCGGCGTGCCGAGCACGCCGGACCTCGACCTCACGCATCACCTGGGGTCCCGATGAACCGGCTGCGGGCCGCGGTCGCCGCGGTCGCCGCCGTCGCCGTGCTGGCCGGATGCAGCCTCGGCCTCGAGCGGCTGCCCGCGCCGGCCGGCACGTCGGGGGAGACCTACCGCCTGACGGCCCAGTTCGACGATGTCGCGAACCTGACGCTGGGCGCCAAGGTGAAGCTCGGCGGTGTCGTGGTCGGCGAGGTCACTGAGATCACGACCCGCGACTACCAGGCGTCGGTGCAGATGAACATCGAGAAGAAGTTCCCGCTGGGCAAGGACGCGCGCTTCCAGATCCGGTTCACCACCCCGCTGGGCGACGACTTCGTCTCAGTGACCTCGGCGGGTTCGCCGGCCGCCGGACGGTTGGCCGACGGCGACACCGTGCGCCGGGACAACACGAGCAACGCCCCCGGCATCGAGGACACCTTCGCCGCGGTGTCGCTCCTGCTCAACGGCGGCGGCCTGAGCAAGCTCAAGATCATCGTCACCGAGCTGAACGCCGCCTTCCACGGCCGCACCGGTGACGCGCGGGACGCCTTGATCAAGCTGCACACGGTCATCGCCAACCTCGATGAGCACAAGGCCGACATCGACCGGACGCTCGACGGATTGGCCGCCATGTCCGCGGCGCTGAACAAGGGCACCGCCGAGATCGAACAGGCGCTCGCCCTGTTCCCCTCGACGCTGCAGACGCTGGCCAACGACACCGCGCAGGTACGCGACCTGCTGGAGCGCGTCGGCCGGCTCGGGACGACCGTGAAGGGGCTGCTCAGCCGCAGCCAGAGCGCGATGCTGGCCGACTTCGACAACCTGCGGCCCACGCTGGACGCGCTGCGCGCCCGGCAGAACGAGTTGCTGCCGACGTTCCGTTCCCTCATCGCAGTGGGCAAGGCGGTCAACCGGGCCGCACCCGGGGACTATCTGAACGTCTCCGCGACCGTCCAGTTCCTGCTCGAGGCACCGCCGGCCCACCCGAAGCAGGGTGGCGTGATTCATCCCGGCGCTGAGACGACCTCCGCCACCGGACCGGCCGACGCGGCCGTCCGCGAGCTGCTGGGGGGATCGCCGTGAGACGCCGGATGGTCCTGGCCCAGCTCGCCGTCTTCGGCGCGATTTCCGTACTCGTCATCGGCTACGCCGTGTTCGGGCTGCTCAAGGTGCGCATCACCAACCACCCGTTCGAGGTCCGGGCCGAGTTCCCGACGGCGGGCGGGATCTTCGACGGCGCGGAGGTCGCCTACCGGGGTGTCCAGGTCGGCAAGGTGACGGCCGTCGACCTGCACGCCGACGGTGTCTCGGTGACGCTCGCGATCGACCACGGGACCAAGGTGCCCGACAACTCGGTCGCCCACGTGTACGACCTGTCGGCCGTCGGGGAGCAGTACGTCGACCTCGAGCCGCCGCCGACGCGGAGTACTCGTTACCTGCGCGGCGGAGACACCATCTCGCGGGCGCGCACCACCGTTCCCCTGGAAACGGCGACCGTGCTGTACGACCTCGAACGCTTCGTCAACGGAATCAACCCCCGTGACCTGCAGGTCATCGGCCGCGAAGGCGCGCTGGCGTTCCAAGGCACCGGCCCGCAGCTCAAATCGATCCTGGCCGACGCGACGACCATCGTGAACCAGCTGTCGTCCACCGAGGACAGCATGCTGCGCCTGCTGCACAACGGAGCGACGCTGCTGCACGGTGCGGCCGCCCACTCGACCGCCTTCGACCACTTCACCGAGTCGCTCAAGGCGCTCAGTGCGACCCTGGCCGCGAAGACGCCGACGATCAAGACCTTCCTCGAGCAGGCCGAGCCGACGACTCGCCTGGTGAACTCGCTGATCACGGAGAACGGATCGGCGATCACGGCGCTGCTGGGCAACCTTGCGTCGTTCAGCCAGATCCAGGTTGCCCGCGTCCCGGGCTTGCGCACCCTGCTGATCGCCGTCCCCGCATTCGGTCGGCTCGCGCCGGGTGTGGTGCACAACGGCACCCTGCTCGGGATCGCCGACATCAACGAGTCGGAGCAGATGTGCAACACCGGCGTCCCGCTGACGTCACCGATCTCGGGCACGAAGTCCAAGGTGTATGCGGTCGGCTGCGGCGCCGCCCTGACTCGCGGTGCGGCGAATGCGCCGCGCGCGTCGTCGGGTCGAACGACCGACACGGCCCGAACGGTCGCCCTCGGCCCCTCGGCGCAGCGCACCGGTGACACCGAGGTCGGCAGCTACGACCCGGACACCGGCCTGGTCTCGACGAGCGACGGCACATTGCTGCGGCTCGGCACCACGGGGGGCCAGACCCGGCTGTTCGGGGACAACTCGTGGCAGGCGCTGCTCCTCGCCGGCACCGGGTCGTGACCGCCGTTCGGTGCATCGAGCGCTTACGCTCGCCTGGATCCCGACGTGAGGACGAACCACCCATGAGCGATCGACCCCTGCCACCGCGCCCGACGCCGGCGCCCCCGCGCGCCGACGACACCGACCATGAGGATCAGCCGGCCCCCGATGTCAAGGTGACCAAGGCGGCCCGGATGGAGGCGCGGGCGGCCCGCCTGCGCGAGGCTGAGGAGCGCCGGGCCGAGAAGCCGCGCGCCGAGAGGGGACCGACCGACGTCCCGGCCGGCGCCGGGGCCCGCGGCCGCGGTCCGCTGGTCGCGACCGTCCTCCTCGCCGTCCTGTCGGCCGGGCTCATCGTCGTGCTGGTGATCGGCTACTTCTCGTGGCAGCACCAACGTGATCTGACGAACGCGCGGGCCGGCGCGCTGAAGGCGGGGAAGGCCTTCGCCCTTGATTTCGGCGCCTACGACTACCGCAACCTCGACGCCGACTTCAAGAAGGTCACGACAGGCATGACGGCCGAGTTCGCGAAGGACTACATCGACACGAGCAGCAAGCTCAAGCCCACCCTCGTGCAGTACAAGACCCGAGTGACGTCCTCGCTGCAGGGTGCCGGCGTGACGTCGGCCAGTACGACCAGAGCGACGATCGTGGTCTTCCTCGACCAGACGGTGCGCACCTCGCAGTCGAGCGTGCCCAGGCTCGACCGCAATCGCCTGCAGATGCAGCTGGAGCGCCACAACGGCAAGTGGTTGGTGGCGAAACTGCTGGCTAAGTAAGCAGCATGTGACCGCCTTGTTGACGTCCTGCCAACAACGTAGGCTCCCCACGTGACGTACGCCGAGCTGGCCGGCCCGCGGCGGCGCCGTCTCGAACCCGACGCGCGCCGCGAGCAGATCCTCGAGTGCGCGGTCCGCCTGTTCGGCGAGCGCCCGTACGCGTCGGTCTCGACCACGGACATCGCCCGCGAGGCCGGCGTCGCCCGCGGCCTGCTCAACCACTATTTCGGCACGAAGCGGGACCTCTACCTCGAGGTCGTGCGCGCGCTCGTCACGCTGCCCGAGATGGCCGACGCCGAGGCCGGAACCGGGTCGCTGCGCAAGCGCGTCCAGCGCAGCGTCGACTGGTTCCTCGACACCGTTTCCGTCCACGCCAAGACCTTCGTCGCCGTGACCGGTGCCGAGGGCGTCGGCGACGATCCGGAGATCGAGCGCATCCTGGCCGAGGCCGACGACACCGCCGCGCGCAAGGTGCTCGAGATGGTCGGCCTGGCCGCGGACCTGCCGGCCCACCGGGCCGTCATCCGCGCATACGGTGGCCTCGTCAAGGCCGCCGTGCGCGAGTGGGTCCGCGGCGAGACGCTGACCCGTCCGCAGGTGCAGTTGCTGCTCAGCCAGGCACTGATCACGATCCTGAAGGACGTACTGCCCGACCTGGGCACGGAGGCCCGATGAGCGAGACACCGACGTACTGCCGGATCTGCGAGCCGACCTGCGGCATGGTCGCCACGGTCGAGGACGGCACGTTGACCGCCTTGCGGCCCGACCGCGAGCATCCGGTCACCAAGGGTTTCTCCTGCCCGAAGGGCATCGAGTTCCTGCACGTGCAGAACGACCCGGACCGGCTGCTGTATCCCATGCGCCGCACACCGTCAGGGACCTTCGAGCGGATCTCGTGGGCGACTGCGCTCGACGAGATCGGTGCGAGGTTGCGGGCCATCCGCGCCGAGCACGGCGGCGAGTCGATCGGCTGGTATGCCGGCAACCCGTCGGCGTTCAGCCACTCGCACGCGCTGTGGTCGGCCGGCTTCGTCCGCGGCCTCGGTTCGAAGCACCTGTACACGCCGAACACCCAGGACACCTCCAGCCGGTTCGTCGCGTCGGCGCTGCTCTACGGCAGCCCGACGATCTTCCCGTTGCCGGACCTGACGCGGACGGCGTTCCTGCTCATGGTGGGGGCGAATCCCGCCGTGTCGCGTGGTTCGCTCGTCGCGGCCGGGAATGTCCGCGACAAGCTGACCGGCATCGTCGCCCGCGGCGGGCGGGTGGTGGTCGTCGACCCGCGCCGGACGGAGACCGCCAAGTCGTTCGAGCACGTCGCCGTCCGTCCCGACGGCGACGCGTGGCTGTTGCTCGCGATGTTGCACGTCATCTTCGCCGAGGGCCTGACCGACGAGACCGCGCTGGCGCGGCAGGCCAGCGGCGTGGATGCGCTGCGAGCCGCGGCCGCTCAGTGCTCACCGGATGTCGCTGCGGTCCGGTGCGGGATCGCGAGCGACCTCATCACCGAACTGGCCCGGGCGTTCGCCGGTGCGGCGTCGGCGACGGCCTACGGACGGACCGGTGCCTGCCTCGGCCGGCACGCGACGCTGGTCAACGTCCTGCTCGACGCGCTCAACGTGGTCACCGGCAACCTCGACCGCCCCGGCGGCTCGGTGTTCGCCCGTCCGCCGATCGACTTCACCTCCCTCGCGGTCCGGCTCGGGGTGGCGACCTTCGACACCTACCGGTCGCGGGTGGGCGACCTTCCCGAGGTGATCGGACAGCTACCCGCCCCGCTGATGGCGCCCGAGATCGAGACGCCCGGCCCGGGACAGCTACGGGCGCTGATCGTCTCGGCCGGCAACCCGGTGCTCTCGGTTCCCGGCTCGCAGGCGCTCGAGCGCGCACTCGACACCCTCGACCTGCAGGTGGGCATCGACCTGTACCTCAACGAGACCCACCGGCACGCCGACTACGTGCTGCCCGCGGCCACGTTCTACGAGCGCGACGACCTGCCGCTGCCCCTCGGCGAGATCCAGTTGACGCCGTTCGTGCAGTGGGCCGACGCCGTCGTCCCGCCCCGGGGTGAGGCCCGCGCGGACTGGCAGATCATCGACGACCTGGCCGGGCAACTCGGCTTCGCGCCGGTGTCCGGGCTGCTCACGAAGTGGCTCGGGACGTCGCGGGTGTCGCGGTCGGTGCTGCGCGCGATGGCGCCACTGGGGCGGCGGGCCACCCCATCGCTCGTGGTCGACCTGCTGCTGCGGGCCGGGCGCGACGGTGACCGCTTCGGATTGCGGCGAAGCGGGCTGAACCTGGCCAAGCTGCGGGCGGCGCCGCGCGGGATCGTGCTGGCCGACGCGGTCGAGACCGGCGTGCTGGGCCGGCGGGTCAAGCACCGTGACCGGCGGGTGCACCTCGGCGACGAGCGGATCGTCCGCGAACTCCAGCGGCTGCTGGACACGCCCGCCCCACCGGCCGAGCTGCCGCTGCTGATGATCGGCCGCCGCGAGGTTCGCTCACACAACTCCTGGATGCACAACACGCCGCGCTTTCGCGACAGCACGCGCCGGCACCGGGCGCTGGTGAGCCGGGTCGACGCGCTGAGCGCCGGGGTGGCCGACGGCGAGACCGTCCGCATCGTGTCGGCCGAGGGCAGCATCGAGGTGCCGGTGGAGTGCAGCGACGACCTCGCGCCGGGCACCGTCGCCGTGCCGCACGGCTGGGGACATGCCGGCGGCGGGTGGCACACGGCCAACGCCGCCGGCGGTGCGAACGTCAACCAGCTGACCTCGGCCCGCCCGGAGGACCTCGAGCAGCTGTCCGGGATGGCCCATCTCAACGGCGTGCCCGTGCGGCTGGAGAAGGTGACCGTCCCTCCCCGGCCGCGCCCCGGCGTCGCGGCGGCGACGTGACGTCGGAGGTCTTCACCCGGCCCGGTCCCGGCTCGCTGGTCTGGCAGCGGATGGCCGACGACCGCGGGCTGCTGATCGGCGGCGCGACGCTGGTCCTGCAGGTCGCCGAACCGGTCGTCGGGGCCGGTGTCGAACAGCACTCGAACTTCAAGGCCGAGCCGTGGCGGCGCCTGTACGGCACGTTGCTGTCGCTGACCACCATCGTCTACGGCGCGACCGCGGAAGCCTGCGCGGAGGTGGAGCGCTTACGCGTGATGCACCGAACGATCCGCGGGGTGGACGACGCCGGGCGCCGCTATGCGGCACTGCAGCCGGCGCCGTGGGCGTGGGTGCACGGCACGCTCGCGTGGAGCGTCATCCGGCTCAACGAGGTGTTCCGCACGCCGTTCACCGAGGCCGAGACCGAGCAGTACTGGCGGGAGTGGCTCGAGGTCGGCCGACTGCTGGGCGTGCGCGACGGTGACCTGCCGCCGACCTATGCGCAGTTCTGCGCGCTGATCGACGCCGCGGCCGGTCGCCGACTCGAGGACAACCGCAGCGTCCGTGACGTCGTCCGGTCGGTGTCGCTGATCCCCGCGCCGGCGCCGCTGCGCTTCCTCGGCCCGGTGTGGCGGTTGCTCGTCGGCCGGCCGGTCGGCGCACTGTCGCGGCTGGTGACCGTCGGCGCGCTGCCGCCGGCCGTCGCCGACCGGCTCGGTCTCGCGCTGACCGATCGCGAACAGCGCCGGCTGCGGCGGTTCATCGCGCTCGTCGCCGGGCTGCGCCGGCTCATGCCGCCGCCGTTGCGGCCGGGACCGGTTGCGTTACTGATCAAATGGCGGTCGCGCCGCCGCTGGGACACCCCGTCGACACCCGTCCTCGAAGGAGCCCGATGACCCAGCCCGAACTCCGACCGCAACGCCGCGGCCGCAAGATCGCGATGACCGTCGAGGAGCGCGACGAGTTCCTCGCCGGCGAGCGAACCTGCCGGGTGGCGACGATCGGGGAGGA
>NZ_JBHEMO010000110.1:0-23014 GCF_046262535.1 Jatrophihabitans sp.
AAGGCGAAGCGGCTCCGCCCGCTCGCCGAGCGGCTCATCACCTTCGCCAAGCGCGGTGACCTGCACGCCCGGCGTCAGGTCATGACGGTGATCCGGGACAAGGACGTCGTGCACAAGCTGTTCGCCGAGATCGGTCCGCGCATGGCGTCACGGCCGGGCGGCTACACGCGGATCATCAAGACCAACCCGCGCAAGGGCGACAACGCTCCGATGGCCGTCATCGAGATCGTCGAGGAACTCAAATCCGTCGTCGCCGAGGCCGAGAAGGCCCGCGGCACGAAGGTCGCCGCCAAGAAGGCGCCGACCGGACGGACGAAGGAGATCGCCGAGGACGCGGCGGCCGAGTCGCCGACCGCCGCGGGCGTGGCGACGTCGATCGAGGACGAAGAGACGGCCGCGGCCACCGGCGAGCAGCCGGACGGTCCCGAGGCCGGCAGCGACACCCCCGACGCCGAGGCGGCCGAAGCCCGTGCGGCCGAGGCAACCGAGGCGCTCGAGGGTTCCGACGGCGACACCGACGGTGACACTGACGGCGACACCGACGGCGACACCGACGGCGGCTTGGCCGCGCTCGGACTGGGCGCCGACGACGCCGAGGGCGCGTCCGAGGCAGCTGCCGACACCGTCGGCGACGCGCCGGAGGCCGGCGGCGAGCTGGCCGAGAAGCCGTCGGACGAGTAGTCCTGCACGACTCCGCGATCGAGGCGGGCCCGCTGATGCGGGTCCGCCTCGACGTTTCTTACGACGGCACCGACTTCTCCGGCTGGGCCGTTCAGCCCGGCCGGCGCACCGTCCAGGGTGAGCTCGAGACCGCCCTCACCACGGTGCTGCGCGTTCCGGCCGTGCCGCTCACGGTGGCCGGGCGGACCGACGCCGGTGTGCACGCGACCGGGCAAGTGGCGCACTGCGATCTGACCGGCCTGCCCGACGGCTTGCTGCGGCGCCTCGCCGGGGTGCTGCCGCTCGACGTGCGCGTCCGCTCCCTGCGCCGCGTTCCTGGGGGGTTCGACGCCCGGTTCAGTGCGCTGTGGCGGCGCTACGAATACCGCATCTGCGATCAGCCGGCGGCCGCCGAGCCGCTGCGCCGTCGGCAGGTGCTGACGTGGCCGCGACCGTTGGACGTCGCCTCGATGGCCGCCGCCGCCGAGCAACTGACCGGGTTGCACGACTTCGCGGCGTTCTGCCGCCGCCGCGAGGGCGCGACGACCGTGCGCGACCTGCAGCGGCTCACGATAGAGCGCGACGGCGCCGAGATCGCCTGCACCGTCGTCGCCGACGCGTTCTGCCACTCGATGGTCCGGTCCCTGGTCGGCGCGCTGCTGGCGGTCGGTGAGGGCCGCCGTCCGGTGGACTGGCCGCCGTCGCTGTTCGCGCTCGGTCGGCGCGCGGGCGAGGTCTCGGTCGCGGCCGCGCACGGGCTGACCCTCGTCGAGGTGGGCTACCCGCCCGACGCCGAACTCGCCGTGCGGGCCGAGCAGACCCGCGCCCGCCGGGCGTGATGCCAGACGCTCGCCATGACGGCCGAGGTGCAGCACCTTCGCCGGGGGCGGGCTGACCGGCCGCGAGCTAGTCGAGGATCGCGCCCAGGAGGCGGTAGCAGCGGGCGATCATGTCCTCGGCCGACTCCTCGGGATGGTCGAGCCACCACTCGACCAGGGAGTCGACGACCCCCATCCAGACGGCTGTCAGGGCCGACGTGTCCGCCTGGCTGTCGATGCCACGGGCCTGCAGGAACCGGGCTGACCCGCTGGCCGCGATGGCCGTCATCTGTGCCCGGTAGTCGTCGGCGGCCGACGCGATCTCGCCCGTGCTCGGCATGGACGGGTCGAACAGCATCCGCCACGCGGCGCGCTGCGGCTCGAGCGCCTCGAAGATCGCCCGCAGCGGGTAGATGCGTGAGGCCACCGTGTCGTCGACCTTCAGTTCGGCGGCTTGCAAGCGGTCCAGCAGGCCGCCGGACACGGCGTGCAAACAGGTGAGGAACAAGCCGTCCTTCGATCCGAAGTACTGGTAGATCAGCGGCTTGGAGATTCCGGCCCGCGCAGCGATCTCGACCATGGACGCCCCGGCGTAACCGTTCGCGGCGAACTCGGCGATCGCCACGGCGACCATCTGCTCCTCGCGCTCGGCCCGCGGCACTCCCTTGGTGCCGACCGCAGCGCCACTGGACATGACCGAGATGTTATCTTACGGTAAATGACTTCCGGGTCAGTTCGGTGGGGCGGAGGTGGAGCGAGTGGCGTCATTTGCCGACTCCCTGCGCGATCCGGTCACGTACGCGATCCCGGTCTTTCTCGTGTTCATCGCCCTCGAGGCGCTGTCCCTGCGCTTCCTCGCCGACGACGAGCGGGGCTACCGGGGCTACGAAGCCCGTGACACGCGGACGAGCGTGCTGATGGGTTTGGGCTCGCTGGTCGTCAATGGCGTGGCGCGCATCTTCGCGCTGCTCGGCTATGCGGCGCTCTACCTCGTCGCGCCGGTGCACCTGGACGCGCACCGCTGGTACACCTGGCTGTTCGCGCTGATCGCCGTGGACCTGCTCTTCTACACCGAACACCGCGCCGCGCACCGGGTGCGCATCCTCTGGGCCGCGCACCAGGCGCACCACAACAGCCAGCGATTCAACCTGTCGACCGCCGTGCGGCAGAAGTGGAACCCGTGGTGGGAACTGCTCGTCTGGGTGCCACTGCCGCTGATGGGTATCGCGCCCTGGCTGATCTTCTCGGCGTTCTCGGTCAACCTGATCTTCCAGTTCTTCGTGCACACCGAGCGCATCGACCGCATGTGGCGCCCCGTCGAGCTGATCTTCAACACGCCGTCGCACCACCGCGTCCACCACGCCAGCGATCCCGAGTACCTCGACAAGAACTACGCCGGGATGCTGATCATCTGGGACCGCATGTTCGGCTCGTACGCCGAGGAGCGGCACCGCCCGACGTACGGTCTCACGACCAACGTCGAGAGCTACAACCCGTTCCGGTTGCAGTATCACGAGTACGCCGCGATCTTCCGCGACGTCCGCCGCAGCCGCTCGTGGCGCGAACGGCTCGGTTACCTGTTCGCCCCGCCCGGATGGCAACCAGCCGCGGCTGCGTCAGAGTTGTCCGCGTCTGCCCGCGCTATTACGTGGTGAAGCACGGACAACTCGGGACGGGCGGTCAGTAGAAGGCGAGGTTGTCGCGCCCGCACCAGTCGGCCACGGCCGGCCACTCGCCGAAGCCGGACTCCACGTTGATGTGGCCGCCGCCGGGCACCACGGTCGTCGCGATCTTGAGCGGCAGGCCGTAGGCGGCCGCGATCCCCTCGGGCAGGTACGGGTCGTCGTCGCCGGCCACCAGCACCGTCCCGTCCGCACCGCGGCGAACCTGATCGACGTCCAGCGGCGGCGGGAAGAAGGACGCGATCTCGGCGATGCTCGTGCGCGGCGACGGCGGGGCGACGAGCAGCACCCGCGCGGCGCGCGGCGAGTCGCCGGGGTCGGCCACATGGTGCAGCCACAGCACGGCGCCCAGTGAGTGCGCCACGACGTCGAAGCCGTCAGCCGGCAGGGGGGCCAGCGCGGCGCGCAACGCGTCGAGCCATTCGGCGAGGTCCGGGTTGTCGAGATCGGCGAAGGCCGGGCGGCTCGTCGTGCGGCCCGCCGCCCGCAGTTGGTCCTCCAGCACCGTCTGCCAGTGACCCGCACCCGAGCCCATCCAGCCGGGCAGGACCAGGGTGGGAACGGTTCGGCTCGGGCGGCGCGGCATCCGCCCAGACTAGAAGGACCCGATCAGGCCGATCAGGATGAGGAACTGCGTGAGGTGATAGGTCACGATCACCAGCAGTTTGCCGTGCCGGACCGGCGCCACGAACCGATCGCGGGCGATCAGGGTGTCCGACACCAAGAACAGCACGCCGCCGACCGCAGTGGCGATGTGACTGGTGCCGACCGCGAGCACTGCCATCACGGCCAGGACGGCGGCGTAGGCGCCCACGATGTAGGAGAACTCGAGGCCGGCGCGCTGCCGGGCGCCGCGCAGTACCTCGGGCAGGGCCAACCCGGCGGCGCCGCCGACGATCAGCAGACCGGCGAGCGACTCGAGCGCGTGGACGCCGGCGACGACGAAGGCAACCTGGTAGAAGAGGTGCCCGATCAGGAAAGCGGCCAGCCCGGCCAGGAACGGGCGATCGGTGCGGCCGGAGCTCAGCATCAGGCCGACGTCACCCAGCAGGCCGAAGACAAGCGCCGTGACGACCCACGGCTTGGCGTCGCCGAGGTCGGCCCCCGCCGCCGCGACGACCAGCGCCACCAGCGTCGCCGGCTTGAGCACGTACTCCACGCGGAAGAAGCGATAGTGCACGGCGAGCCAGTCGCCGACGGCGAACACGGCGGCGACCGGCAGCAGCGTTCCCGTCGTACTCACGGCGAGGAAGTATGCCGCGCCGGCAGTACCACGCCGGGATTGAGGATTCCGTCGGGGTCCAGCGCGTCCTTGATCCGTCGGGTCAGGGCCATGACCTCCGGGCCGAGCTGTGTTCCGAGCCACGGCGCCTTGAGCCGCCCGACGCCGTGTTCACCGGTGATGGTGCCGCCGAGGCTCAACGCCAGGTCCATCACCTCGCCGAAGGCCAGGCGCGCCCGCGCTTCGGCCGCCGGGTCCCCGGCCGGGTAGGCGATGATCGGGTGGGTGTTGCCATCACCGGCATGCGCGACGACGACGATGTGGGTGTCCCGCTCCGCGGCGATCGCGCGAATGCCGTGAACGAGCGTCGGCAGGGACGGCACGGGGACGCCGACGTCCTCCAGCAGCAGCGAGCCGAGCCGCTCCATGGCCGGGAACGCGGCCCGGCGCGCCGCGGCGAAGGCCTCGCCCTCATCCGCGTCGGAGGTCGTGAAGACCTCGGCGGCGTTGTGCGCCTCGCAGGCGGCGCGGATCTGCTCGATCTCCGCGGCGGCGGCACCGCCGGGTGCATCGGAGCGGGCCAACAGCAGCGCACCCGCGTCGCGGTCGAGCCCCATCTTCACGAAGTCCTCGACCGCATTGATGCTGCCGTTGTCCATCAGCTCGAGCATGGACGGGCGCAAACCCGCGGTGATGGCCACGACCGCCATCGCCGCAGCCTCGACCGACGGGAAGGTGGCGACGAGTGTGCAGGCCGCCGGTGGGGCGGGCAGCAGTCGAAGCGTCAGCTCGGTGATCACGCCCAGCGTGCCCTCCGAGCCGACGAACAACTTGGTCAGCGACAGGCCGGCGACGTCCTTCAGCCGGGGGCCGCCGAGCCGCACCGCCGTGCCGTCGGCCAGCACCACCTCCATGCCCAGGACGTAGTCGGTGGTCACGCCGTACTTCACGCAGCACAGGCCGCCGGCGTTGGTCGCCGCGTTGCCGCCGATGGAGCAGATCTCGAACGACGACGGGTCGGGCGGGTACCAGAGGCCGTGCTCGGCCGCCGCTGCCTTCACCTCGGCGTTGAAGGCGCCGGGCTGGGCGACCGCGACCCGCGTGACCGGGTCGATCGTCACCCGCCGCATCCGCTCGGTGCTGAGGGTGATGCCGCCGTCCACCGCGGTCGACCCGCCCGAGAGGCTGGAACCGGCGCCGCGCGGCACCACTGGCACCCGGTGCGCCGTCGCCCACCTCAGCACGGCCTGCACGTCGGCGGTCGTATTCGCCCGCACGACCGCCAGCGGGGTGCCGGCGTCCGGGTCGCGGGCCCAGTCCTGCCGGTAGGACGCGAGCAGGGCGGCGTCGGTCAGCACCGTGTCCGGCGGCAGGGCGGCCGCCAGCTCGTCCAGGGACATGAAGCCATCCTTGCGTTAACACCGGTAACAAGCGTGCACGGCGCCGCCGGATCGTCGACACTGACGCCCGTGGGATATGTGGAGGTCGCCTCTATCGGGCACACTCTGACCGACGGCCGCGTGCTCCTGCAGGGGGCGTCCTTCCGGGTGGGGGACGGCGCGAAGGCCGCCCTGGTCGGCGCCAACGGCACCGGCAAGACCACCCTTCTTCGGCTGATCGCCGGCGACGAGGCGCCCCAGTCGGGGACCGTTACGCGCAGCGGCGGGGTCGGCGTCATGCGCCAGTTCATCGGCTCGGTACGGGACACCACAACCGTCCAGGAATTCCTCGTCCAGCTCTCCTCGCCCCAACTCGCGGCGGCGTGGAACGCGCTGCAGGCCGCCGAACTGGTGCTCATGGAGCGCGACGACGAGCGGGCGCAGCTCGACTACGCCCACGCCCTGACCGACTGGGGCGACGCCGGCGGCTACGACGCCGAGGTGCTGTGGGACACCGTCACCGTCGCCGCGCTCGGCCTGCCCTACGAGGCCGGCAAATACCGCGAGCTGACCACGCTGTCCGGCGGCGAGCAGAAGCGACTCGCGTTGGAGCTGCTGCTGCGCGGTGGCGACGAGGTGCTGCTGCTCGACGAACCCGACAACTACCTTGACGTTCCCGGGAAGCGCTGGCTGGAACAACGACTGCGTGAGACGCCCAAGACGGTGCTGTTCGTCAGCCACGACCGCGAGCTGCTGGCGACCGTCGCCGACCGCGTCATCACGGTCGAGGGTGCGACGACGTGGGTGCACGGCGGCGGCTTCGTCTCCTACCACGAGGCGCGATCGCACCGGCACGAGCGGATGGCCGAGCTGCGTCGCCGGTGGGAAGAGGAGCACACGCGCCTCAAGGACCTCGTCCGCACCCTGCAGGTCCAGGCCAAGGTCAGCGAGGTCATGGCGCAGAAGTACCGCGTCATGGCGCGGCGCCTCGAGCGGTTCGAAGAAGCCGGCCCGCCGCCGGACAAGCCCGAGGACGAGCGGGTGACCATGCGGTTGCGCGGCGGCCGCACCGGCGTGCGGGCGATCACGTGCGAGGGGCTCGAGCTCACCGGATTGATGCAGCCGTTCGACGCCGAGATCTACTACGGCGAGCGGGTCGGCGTCCTGGGTGCGAACGGAGCCGGCAAGTCGCACTTCCTGCGCCTGCTCGGCGGCGACGACGTGGCGCACACCGGCTCGTGGCGACTCGGGGCCCGGGTCGTTCCCGGCCTGTTCGCGCAGACCCATGCGCATCCGACGTGGACGGGGCGCACCCTGCTCGAGCTGTTGTGGGACGGCGACGTCGACCGGCCGGGGATCGCCAGGGGGAAGGCGATCGGTGCGCTGCGGCGCTATGCCCTGGGCGAGCAGGCCGAGCAGCGCTTCGGCACGCTGTCAGGCGGCCAGCAGGCGCGGTTCCAGATCCTCTTGCTCGAACTGTGCGGAGCCACCCTCCTGCTGCTCGATGAGCCGACCGACAACCTCGACGTGCTCAGCGCTGAGGCACTCGAAGAAGCGCTCGACAGCTTCGACGGCACGGTGCTCGCAGTGACCCACGACCGGTGGTTCGCCCGCTCGTTCGACCGCTTCCTCGTCTTCGGCGCCGACGGCCGGGTGTACGAGTCCGCCGAGCCGGTGTTCGACGAGACGCGGGTCGTCCGCGCGCGCTGAGGACGCGGGCTAGCTCGGCCCGTCCGTGGGCCGCGAGGTATCCGACGGCTTGATCGCCGGGCTGCTGTCCGTGGGCGTCGGTGCCGCCGTCGTCGAGGCCGGAGGAGTGCTCGCGCCGCTCACGCCGGGAATGCCGGGCACGGTGGTGGGTGGCGTCGTATCGGGATCGAGCACGGCGAACACCACGATGTTGTCGAGGTAGTTGCCGGTGGATGCGTCGAAGGGGCCGCCGCAGGTCACGATCGCGATCCGGCCGACGCTCTTCTGGTCAAAGATCTGCTGATACGGCAGCCGCGTCTTGTGGTACGTCCGGACGCCGGTCACCCGGAACCTGACCTCGTGCTGCTTGTCGGCGTTCTGGGTGCCGAACACGAACACGTCGTCGCCGGGGTCGAGCTTGCCGATCGTCGCCATCGGGCCGGTGACACCCGCGTAGTTGATGTGCCCGGCGAGGATGGCGGTGCCGGTGGCGGCTCCGGGCTTGGCGCCGTACTTCCACCAGCCGACGCGTTTGGGATTGAGCGGGATCTCCAACTCTCGGTCGGCTGTGGTGCCGACCGGCACGATCGGCGCGACGGCGTGGATCTTCGGGATCTCGATCCGATTGGGCGACACAATGTCGGCGACGATGTGAGGGGATGCCGGCGTGGTCGGGATCGCGCCGACGTCGCGCGCTTTGGCCTGGGCCCTTGCCTGGTACTTGCCCCAGTGCGGCGAGGTCACCCAGGTGATCCCGGCGAACGCGATCGTCATCATGGCGACGATGGCGCACGCGAACGGGACCCATCCGACGTGTTCGAGCACCGCGATGGAATGGGGGTCACTAAAGCGCTTGCGCTTCGGACTCTGTCTCGGCGATGCCACTGGGCTCCTGTCGGTACGTGTAGAGAGCCATTAAACGCGGTGGGCCGGGCAGCCGCCCACGGAGGCAGCGGATTTGGACCGCCCCGATGCGCCCGGTAGAGTGGTGCGTTGGCGCGCGTCACCTCAAGTCGTGCGTCCCGGCCATGCCTCGGGGTCTCCGCCGTCTTCGGACGATGAGACCGTGGGGGCGCATTCCGCGTGAAGACCGAACAGAGAGTTGAACAGTGTCCACTTACTCCCCGAAGCCGGGCGAGATCGAGCGTCGCTGGCACGTCATCGACGCCAACGACATCGTGCTCGGCCGTTTAGCCAGCCAGGCCGCCCGCCTGCTGCGCGGCAAGCACAAGCCGCAGTTCGCCAACCACGTGGACACCGGTGACTTCGTCATCGTCGTCAACGCCGAGAAGGTTGCCGTCACGGGCGCGAAGCTCAACGAGTTCCGTTACCGCCACTCCGGTTACCCGGGCGGCTTGTCGCGGCGGACTGTCGGTGAGCTGCTGGAGACCAAGCCCGAGCGGGTCGTCGAACTCGCGGTCAAGGGCATGCTCCCGAAGAACACGCTCGGCCGGGCCCAGCTGAAGAAGCTGAAGGTCTACGCCGGCCCCGATCACCCCCACGCGGCCCAGAAGCCGCAGCCGTTCGAGATCAAGCAGGTATCGCAGTGACAACTCCCGCCCCCGTCGTCGGCCGCCGCAAGGAGGCGGTCGTCCGCGTCCGCCTCGTTCCGGGTACCGGTGAGTTCAAGCTGAACGGCCGCACCCTGGACGGCTACTTCCCGAACAAGCTGCACCAGCAGCTGATCAAGGAACCGTTCGTCACGCTGGAGAAGGACGGCCAGTACGACGTCATCGCGTCGCTGTCCGGTGGCGGGGTGACCGGCCAGGCCGGCGCTCTGCGTCTGGCCATCGCCCGCGCGCTCATCGGCATCGAGCCCGATGACCGTCCGGCGCTGAAGAAGGCCGGGTTCCTCACCCGCGACCCGCGGGCCAAGGAGCGCAAGAAGTACGGCCTGAAGAAGGCTCGCAAGGCGCCGCAGTACTCGAAGCGCTAGCCCGTTCGTGGGTTCGCTCTTCGGGACCGACGGAGTCCGGGGCCTGGCGAATGAGGTCCTCACCCCGGAACTCGCCCTCGCGGTGGCCGGGGCCGCCGCGCGGGTGCTGGTCGCGCACGACGCCTCGCACCGGCCGGTGGCCGTGGTCGGCCGCGACCCGCGCGCGAGCGGTGAGATGCTGGAGGCCGCAGTCGTCGCCGGGCTGACCTCGGCCGGCGCCGACGTGCTGCTCGTCGGTGTGCTGCCCACTCCGGCCGTCGCGTTCCTCACGGCGTCCTACGGCGCCGATCTCGGCGTCGTCCTCTCGGCGTCCCACAACCCGATGCCCGACAACGGCGTCAAGCTGTTCGCGGCCGGTGGCCTCAAGCTGCCCGACGATCTCGAGGACGAGATCGAGCTCGCGGCCGCGGCCGGGCCGAAGACGCGGCCCACCGGCGCGGCGATCGGCCGCCTGCAGTCGGCCGACGACGCCCTGGAGCGGTACGGCGCGCACCTGCTCGGTGCGCAACCGGCGCGGCTCGACGGCTTGCACGTCGTCGTCGACTGCGCGAACGGCGCCGCGTCGGCCGTCGCCCCCGAGGTCTACCGCGGGGCCGGCGCGCAAGTGACCGCCGTGGCGGCGGAGCCTGACGGCCTCAACATCAACGACGGCGTCGGCTCCACTCACCTTGACGGCCTGATCGACGCCGTCCGCCGATCGGGGGCACAGGTCGGCATCGCCCACGACGGGGACGCCGATCGCTGTCTAGCAGTGGACGCGACCGGTGCCGTGGTCGACGGCGACCAGCTGCTCGCCATCTGCGCGCTGGCCCTGCGCGAGCGCGGGGAACTGCGCAACGACACCGTGGTGGCCACCGTCATGAGCAACCTCGGATTCCACCACGCCATGCGCAACGCCGGCATCGAAGTGCTGACGACCGCCGTCGGTGACCGCTACGTCCTCGAGGCGCTGCGGGCCAAGGAACTCAGCCTGGGCGGCGAGCAGAGCGGGCACATCGTCTTCGCGGACGCCGCCACCACCGGGGACGGCCTGCTGACGGCGCTGCACGTCATGGCCCGGATCGTCGGCTCCGGATCTTCGCTGGCCGAGCTCGCGTCGGTGGTCCACCGGCTGCCGCAGACCCTGGTCAACGTGCGGGTCGACGATCGTGACGCGGTGGCCCGGTCGGCAGCCGTGGCCGAGGCCGTCGCCGCCGCCGAGCGCGAACTCGGCGACGCGGGCCGGGTGCTGCTGCGCCCCTCGGGGACCGAGCAACTGGTCCGCGTCATGGTGGAAGCCGAAACGCAGGATCGCGCCGACGCGATCGCCAATCGGTTGGCCGGCGTCGTCGCCGGCGCGTAAGACGACCGCGCCGTCGAGTACCACTTTCCGCCGGCGCAACGCTTTAGCCATTTGGCCCGTACTCCCACGCCGACGGGAAAGCGCGACCCTGGTTGTTCTGCCAAAAGCGGGACGTTTTCCGGAGACGACTTCTGATTTGCATCAAATTGCTTCCACAGCCGTTGTCCTGAACGAATAATTTTCGCATTCTTTCGAGCACGAAAATCAAATCGAGGCCTGGCCCATACGGACAAAGTTCATGACCCGTTGGAAGATGGCACTCTGTGCCGCTGCTGCCCTCTCCGTCGCCGCGGTCGCCGCGCCGGCGCTGGCCGAGGAAGAGCCGCCGCCGTCGACGACCGCGTTCGTCCCGCAGGTTCGGCCGGTCGTCCAGGCGAGCGCGACGGTGGCCCGGGCGCAATTCCACTCCCGCTGCATCGGTACCGCAACGACCGACCAGCTGTACGTCGCCGTGAAGGAAGGGCCGACGATCAGCCCGACCAACACCAGCAGCTCGGGTGCCACCAGCTACTTCAGCACGAACTGGATGTCCGACGCGGGACCGAACGCGCTGAAGCGTGACGGCAAGAAGCACGTCATGCATGTATTGCTGCACGCTGACGGGCTGCTGACCGGGCCGCCGCCGGACGAGAACACGCCGCCGCCGACCGGCCTTCGCCGCCGCTGGCCCGGGGCACCGGCTGCTGCAGATCTGCGCATTCGACAACACGGGCCTGACGATGAACTACAGCATGCGAAAGGTCGTCCGCATCTAGCGACCGCGGGACGCGGTGGTGCCCGGCCGGAAAATCGGCTGGGATCGTCATTTGTGGGAAAAGTCGCGAATGTGACGTCAGGGCTGCGGCCCGCCCACGCGTCGGGCGTCACGCCAAGAGCCGATTACCCGGCTGAACCGGGGGGTATCCCTAAGCTGTGGCGCGTTGTGCGGCCACCGTGGTCGAGGGGAACGAAGCGTGCCGGATGAGCCGGAGCCGAATGCTGCACATCCCGAGTCGGGGCAGCAACCGGACAGTGCGTGGGTGCTGGGCGGCCGCTATCGGATCATCGACCGCCTGGGATTGGGCGGGATGGCCGAGGTCTTCCGGGCGCACGACGATCTGCTCGACCGGGACGTCGCGGTCAAGGTCTTTCGCTCAGGCGTGGGCGGCGACGACGACACGCACGGCGAGGTGCGCCGCGAGCTGGAGCTGCAATCGCTGGCCCGGCTCAGCCATCCCAACCTGATCACCCTGTTCGACGGATCGGTGGCCGGTGACGGCCCCGCGTACCTCGTGCTGGAACTGGTGAACGGGCCGGACCTGGCGTCCCGGCTCCGCGAAGGGCCGTTGAGCGAGCGCGAGGCCCGTGAGCTGGGCGCGCAGATCGCCGACGCACTGGCCTACGTCCACGCGCGCGGGATGGTCCATCGCGACGTGAAGCCGGCCAACATCCTGCTCGGCGTGGACGAGGCGATGCCCGGCGCCGTGCGCTCGCGGCTGTCGGACTTCGGCATCGTCCGGATGATCGGCAGCGAGCGGCTCACCTCGGTCGACATGACGCTCGGCACCGCGTCCTACATCGCGCCGGAACAGGCGAAGGGCGCGAACGTGGGGCCGGCGGCCGACGTGTACTCGCTGGCCTTGGTGCTGATCGAGTCGCTGACCGGTGTCCGGTGCTTCGACGGGCCGGTGCACGAGGCGCTCGCCGCCCGACTCACCACAGCACCGCAGATCCCGCCCGGCCTGCCGACGCCGTGGCCGGAGCTCTTGGCCGCGATGACGGTCCAGGATCCCGACGACCGGCCGGCCGCCGCCGAGGTGGCGCGCAGCCTGCGTGAAGGCGTCCCGCCGGCCGTCACACCGGTGGCCGACGTTCCGGCCGACATGTCGCCGGGAACGGCGGCCGCGACGGTGGCCGCGGCCGGCCTGACCGCGGTCGCTGGTGGCGCCGCCGCGGCGGCCGCCGCAGTGCCGACAGGCGCGAGCGCGGCGATACCGACGGGCGCGGTTGCTGGGATCCCGGCCGCGGCGGGGATGGGGACGGGAGCCTTGGCCGCCGCTCCTACCGGCCGGGTCGCGCCGGTGGCGACCGGTGGCGTCCCCGTCGCGATGCCCGGACCGGCCGGTCCGGCTCCGCCGGTTACCTATGCGCCGTGGGACGACGAGCCGTACGACGGCGACGCCCGCCGGGGTCGTAGGGGCATGACGCTCGTGCTGGCCGCGATCGCGTTCGCGGCGCTCATGGCCGGGGCCGGGTTCCTGCTGCTGGGCGGCTCGCCGAGTTCGCCCGCCGACACCACGACCACGACCACGCAGCCGAGCGTGCCGAAGACCACCACCGCGCACCGCAAGACATCGCAGGCCGCTGTGGTGGCGACGACGCATTCGTCCAGCTCCTCGACGTCGCACAGTGCGTCGAAATCGGCGACCCCGACTCGGTCGACGACGCGCTCGACGAGCGCGGCCCGGTCGTCGAGCGCACCGCGGCCGGTCACGTCGACGAGCGCGAGCGTGTCGAGCAGCGCGAGCACGAGTTCACCCCCGCCGCCGTCGGACACCGCCGTGGCGGCCGGGGCGATCGGGTCGCCGGCGCCGCCGACGCCCTGATCACCCGCGGATCAGGTCGGCCGCCTTCTCGGCAATCATCACCGTCGGTGCGTGGGTGTGCCCACGGATGATCTGGGGCATCACCGAGGCGTCGACGACGCGCAGGCCGCTGACCCCGCGGACGCGCAGCTCGCCGTCGACGACGGCGGCGTCGTCGGTGCCCATCCGGCACGTCCCGGTCGGGTGATACAACGTCTCGGCCGCGGTGCGGACGTACTCCGGGATGTCGGTCTGGGTCGGGTCGGGCAGCATCGCGTCCGTCACCAGAGTGCGTAGAGCGCTGGTCCCGAAGAGCTGCTTCGCCTGCTGCACGCCGCGGACGAGCCGGTCCAGGTCGCCCGGCGCGGTGAGGTAACCGGCGTCGATCGCGGGCGGGACGCTCGGATCGGCCGATCGCGCCGTCACTGTGCCCTTCGATTCGGGCTGCAGCTGCACGACCCCGATCGTGATGCCGTGTCCGGCCGGCTCGACCTGCCCGTGCTCGATGAAGGGCACCGGCGCGAAGATGTACTCGAGGTCGGGCAGCGCCAGACCCGGTTCGGAACGGCCGAACAGCACGCCCTCGCCGATGTTGGACGTGAGCATGCCGCGCCGCTGCAAGAGCCACTTGAGCAGGTTGACCGGCTTCTCGGCATCGACCAGGGTCGCGGCGTCCCGGGTGAACATGACAACGGGGACGGACAGGTGGTCCTGCAGTCCCTTGCCGACACCGTCGGCCCGGACGACCGACTCGATGCCGGCCGCGGCGAGGACGTCGGGATCGCCGATGCCCGACAGCTGCAGCAGGTGGGGCGAGTGGACGGCGCCCGCGCTGAGCAGTACCTCGCGCGAGGCGCCCAACGTCTGGCGGCCGCCCTTCGGGGCGTTGATGACGACGCCGGTGGCCCGCCCGCCCTCGAGCACGATCCGCTCGGCCAGTGCGCCGGCGAACAAGGTCACGTTGGGCCGCTTCAGGGCGGGGCGCAGGTAGCCGTCCGCGGCGCTCCATCGCCGGCCGCGATGCTGGTTGACCGGCGTCGGCGCGTACCCGTCGATCCCCGGGTCGTTGAGTTCGGGCAGTCGGCTGAACCCGTCCTCGGCGCACGCCTCGAAGAACGCGGCCCGAAGCGGATTGGGGTCGCGGAGCTCCTCGATGTAGAGCGGGCCGCCGACGCCGTAGGTGTCGCCCGCATTGCTGCCCACGCGGTTCTCGGACCGACGGAAGTAGGGCAGCACATCGGCGTAGGACCAGCCCGGTACCTGCTCGCCCCATCTGTCGTAGTCCGCGCCGGCGCCGCGCACCCACATCTGCGCGTTGATCGAGGACGACCCACCGAGCGTCTTGCCCCGCGGCCAGTACAGCTCGCGCGCCTTCAACTCGGGTTGTGAGGTGGTGTGCAGGCCCCAGTCGTAGCTGGTGTTGAACAGTTTGGGGAAGGCGGCCGGCAGCTTGATCTCCAGCTTGCGGTCACGCGGACCGGCCTCGACGACGGCGACCCGCACAGTCGGGTCGCTGCTCAGCCGATTGGCCAGGACGCATCCGGCCGAGCCGGCACCGACGATGACGTAGTCGAACTGGGTAGCCATGTCCGGCAACCTACCCGCGCGGATCAGGCGAAGTGCGCGATGCCGTCGACGGTCTTCTCGGTCAGCAGCCCGCGCTCGACGAGGACCCGCAGGTGGGCCATCGTCTCGTGGATCGCGAGCACCTGGTTGAACATGTCTAGGTCGTCGATGCGCCGCTTGTGCCGCGTCCAGGGCAGGACGTGGGCGACGTCGAAGGCGGTGTGCGCGCCGAAGTCGACGGCATCGGCGGTGGCGGTCAGCCGCTGCTCGTGATGGACAAGGAGCTCGTCGATCCGGTCGTGCACCGATGCCGTCACAGGACCGTGTGCGGGCAGCAATCGCGCGTCGGGCAGCGCGCGGATCAGCTCGAGCGAGGTGAGGTAGTCGCGCAGCGGCGAAAGCGGGCGGTTCAGCTCGACGCCGATGGACGGGGTGATGTGCGGTAGGACGTGGTCACCGGCGAAGAGCGCGTCGTTCGCCGGATCGTGGAACACGACGTGGCCGCGGGTGTGTCCAGGCGTGGCGATGACCCGCAGTGTCCGCGTGGTCAACGGCAGGTCGACGCCGTCGGCCAACCACCGGTCGGGGTCCTCCCAGTTGAGCAGGTCCCGCTCGCCGCGCCACTCGGCCAGCATGCGCGAAAGCTCGAGGGCGCCCGCCTCGTGCAGCCGAGCGACATCGGGATGCACCTCGACCGTTCGGATCGCCTCGAGGCAGGCCTGCTCACCGGCGCCCACCGAGACCGCGCCGCCGTGGGCCCGACGCAGCGACACCGCCTGCGTGTAGTGGTCGCGGTGCAGATGCGTGACGAGGAACTCGCGAACGTCGCCCAGGCCGTAGCCGATGGTGGCGAGGCTGTCTCCGAGCAAGTGCTCGCTCTCCTCCAGCGCCCAACCGCCGTCGACGAGGACGACGTGGTCGCCGTCGCTGATCGCGTAGATGTTGACGGCTTTGAGACTGTCGCCCGGCAGCGGAAGCGGGATGCGATGCACGCCGGGGGCCACCTCGTGCGCGCCCGGCCGCTCCCACGCGTGCCTGTCCGCTTCGTCAACCACCTCTGCACGTTATGGCACCGCCTGTGCCTGCGGGCCCTGGGAGAGCGGCGTCACATCCGAGCCCCGGCTCTTAGAGGGCCGTGAGCCGCGTTGCCGGAAACGCTTACGGAGCGTCGACACTGATTGGGCCATGACGACGACACGAAACGAGACGACTGAGATCCCGGCGGCCCCGCACATCCCCGAGGCAGGGCCTTCTCGGAGCCGCCGGCGGATGGCCGGCTTCGACCTGTCGGCGACCCAACTGGTCGCGACCGCCCTGGCGGCGATCACCGCGACGATCGCCGCGTCCTACCTCGGCGTCTCGGGCACGGTCATCGGCGCTGCGCTGGCCAGCGTGGTGAGCGCCGTCGGCAATGCGGTGTACGGCCATTCGCTGCGCACGACCAGCGAGCGCGTGCGGGTGGATCGGGTTTTCCTCCGCGAGCGACGCCAGCCCGGCCCGGCCGCGGCGCCAGCCGAGGAAAACGTGATCCAAAATGGGCCGCCGATGTTGCCCGAGCCGGCCCGCCCGCCGACCCGGTCTCGCCCGGCCGCGCATCCGCAGACCGCCTGGCGGCGGATCGCGATCGGATCAATCGCTTCGTTCGTCGCCGTCCTCGCCGTCGTGACCGGGGTCGAGGTGGTCGCCGGGCGGCCGCTGAGCGATCTCGTCCGCGGCAACGGCGGCACTGGCACCAGCGTCTTCGGCACCGCGGGCGGACCGGCCGCGACTTCGCCGGCCGGCACGCCGACAATCACCCGGACGGTTACGCCCTCGGTCGTCGTGACCACGCCGACGGTGACCCAGACGGCACCGGCCGTCACGACGACTGCTCCGGCCAGCCAGCCGGGCACGCGGTCCGCGCCGACCTCCCGTTCCGGCGCGTCGACCGGCAGCGCCACCGCCGGGTCCCCCTCGGCGCCCTGAGGCCCCCGTACTGTTAGCACCATGTGCGGCATCGTCGGATACGTCGGCCCTCGCCCCGCCCTGGACGTGGTCGTGGAAGGCCTGCGCCGCCTCGAGTACCGCGGCTACGACTCGGCCGGCGTGGCGATCATCGACGACGACGGTGCGCTGCAGATCGCCAAGAAGGCCGGCCGTATCGAAAACCTCGATAAAGAGCTGGCCACGCGGACGATCGCCGGCACCACCGGCATGGGCCACACCCGCTGGGCCACGCACGGGCCGCCGAACGACCGCAACGCGCATCCGCACGCCGGCGGCAACGGCCGAATCGCCGTAGTCCACAACGGCATCATCGAGAACTTCGCCGAGTTGCGCGCCGAGCTCGAAACCGCGGGCGTCGACTTCGCGAGCGATACCGACACCGAGACCGTCGCCCATCTGGTCGCCGCGCACCTCGACGCCCAGGGCGGCTCACTGGCCGACGCGGTTCGCGCCGTCTGCGGCCGGCTGCAGGGGGCGTTCACCCTCGTCCTGCTCGACGCCAAGGAGCCCGATGTGGTCGTCGCGGCCCGGCGCAACTCGCCACTCGTGGTCGGCGTCGGTGACGGCGAGATGTTCCTCGGCAGCGACGTGGCCGCGTTCATCGAGTTCACCCGCGACGCCGTCGAGCTCGGGCAGAACCAGGTCGTCGAGATCCGTCGCGACGGCTACACGATCACAGACTTCGCCGGCGCGCCGGCCGAGGGCAAGCCGTTCCACATCGACTGGGACCTCACCGCCGCCGAGAAGGGCGGCTACGACTACTTCATGCTCAAGGAGATCCAGGAACAGCCGTCGGCCGTGCGCGACACGCTGCTGGGTCACCTGTCCGACGGCCACATCGTGCTGGACGAGCAGCGCCTCGACATCCAGGAACTGCGCGACATCGACAAGGTGTTCATCGTCGCCTGTGGTACCGCCTACCACTCCGGACTGATCGGCAAGCAGGCGATCGAGCACTGGACGCGGGTGCCGGTCGAGGTCGAGATGGCCTCGGAGTTCCGCTACCGCGACCCGGTGCTCGACCGGCAGACGTTGGTCGTGCCGATCAGCCAGTCGGGCGAGACCGCCGACACGCTGGAGGCCGTGCGCTACGCGAGCCAGCAACGCGCGCGCGTCCTCGCCATCTGCAACACCAACGGTGCGCAGATCCCGCGCGAGTCCGACGCGGTGCTCTACACGCACGCCGGACCGGAGATCGGCGTCGCCGCGACGAAGACCTTCCTGGCCCAGGTCGCGGCCGTCGAGCTCGTCGGGCTGGCCCTCGCGCAGGCGCGGGGCACGAAGTACGGCGACGAGATCATCAGCGAGTACGAGACGCTGTGCTCGGTGCCCGACGCGATCGGGCGCGTCCTGCAGAGCGTCGAGCCGGTCCGCGAGCTGGCCCGCGACATCGCCGACGCCAAGGCCGTGCTCTTCCTCGGCCGGCACGTCGGCTATCCGGTCGCGCTCGAGGGTGCGTTGAAGCTCAAGGAGCTCGCCTACATGCACGCCGAGGGTTTCCCGGCCGGCGAGCTCAAGCACGGGCCGATCGCGCTCATCGAAGAGGGGCTGCCGGTCGTGGTGATCATGCCGTCGGCGAGCGGCCGTCCGATCCTGCACCAGAAGATGCTGTCGAACGTGGCCGAGGTGAAGGCCCGCGGCGGTCGGATGATCGTCATCGGCGAGGAGTCCGACACCGCCGCGCGCTCCCTTGCGGCGCACTACATCGAGGTGCCGGCGGTGCCGACCCTGCTGTCGCCCTTCGTCACGACGGTGCCGCTGCAGGTGCTGGCCGCCGAGATCGCCCAGGCGCGGGGCTTCGACGTCGACAAGCCGCGGAACCTCGCCAAGTCGGTCACGGTCGAGTAGCTCCGCGGCGGCCGCGCCGATTCGTCAAGCATGGCTAAGTCGGTCACGGTCGAGTAGTCGGTACGCTCCGCACGTGCCCTCCACCAAGGTCGATCTGCTGATCGTCGGAGCCGGCCCGGTGGGCCTGTTCGGCGCGTACTACGCCGGCGTGCGGCTGATGTCCACGGCCGTGCTCGACTCGCTCGAGGAGCCGGGTGGGCAGATCACGGCCATGTATCCGGAGAAGGCGATCTTCGACGTGGCCGGGTTCCCGGCGATCAAGGGTCGCGACCTCGTCGACCAGTTGCTGGCGCAGGCGGCGCCGTTCAAGCCGAACTACATGCTCGGCCATCAGGCGGTCGGCCTCGAGCGCGGTGACGGCGGCTTCGCGGTGACCACGGCAAGCGGACACCGCGTCGACACGCGCGCGATCGTGATCACCGGCGGTATTGGCACCTTCACGCCTCGTCCACTGCCCACCGGCGGCGAGTACCTCGGTCGCGGCCTCGTCCACTTCGTGCCCGATCCGAGCGTGTACGCCGACCAGGACATCGTGGTGGTCGGCGGCGGCGACTCCGCGCTCGACTGGGCCCTGATGCTCGAGCCGATCGGCCGGTCGGTGACCGTGGTGCACCGACGGGGCGAGTTCCGCGCGCACCAGCACTCCGTCGAGCTGCTGAAGACGTCGTCGGTGCAGATCATCACGGACGCGCAGGTGTCGGCGGTGCGCGGCGATCCCGACGTCGAGCAGGTCGAGGTGACGGTCAAGGGGGAGGACGAGCCGATCACACTGGCCTGCGACAAGCTCATCGCGGCGCTCGGCTTCACCGCCAACCTGGGCCCGCTGATGGAGTGGGGTATCGACATCCAGAAGCGGCAGATCATGGTCGACACCGCCGGCCGCACGTCCGTTCCCGGCATCTTCGCCGCCGGTGACATCGTCGACTACGACGGCAAGGTGAAGCTGATCGCGACGGGGTTCGGCGAGGTCGCCACCGCGGTCAACAACGCCTTCGCCTACCTCAACCCGGGTAAGTCGGCCTTCCCCGGCCACCTGTCCGACTACGCGCCGGCGCTGGGCGAAGCGACGCCTACCGCGTCCCCGACCGCCTGAGCGACGTGGCCATCGTCGGAGTGGGGATCGACGTGGTGCCGGTCGAGCGGTTCGCACAATCGCTGGCCCGGACGCCGTCGCTCGCCGCCCGGCTGTTCACCGCGGCCGAGCAGGTCACCGCGTCGGGGTCGCCTCGCACGGCAGAGTCCCTGGCGGCGCGGTTCGCCGCCAAGGAAGCGCTCGCGAAATCGCTCGGCGCCGGCGGTGGGATGGCCTGGACCGACGCCGAGGTCCTCGTCGACGACATCGGGCGTCCGTCGTTCGTGGTGACGGGTTCCGTCCTGGCCCGGGCCACGTCGCTCGGGGTGACGCGGTTCCACGTCTCGCTCTCGCACGACGGCGGCATCGCCTCGGCGACGGTGCTGGCGGAGGGATAGCGCGTGCGCGGGGTGTACGGCGTCGAGCAGGTCCGGACGGCGGAGGACGCGTTGATGGCCCGGCTGCCCGAGGACGCGCTGATGGCCCGGGCGGCCACCGGGCTGGCCGTCGAGTGCGCCGCGCTGCTCGGGCGCGTCTACGGCGCGCGGGTGGCGCTACTGGTGGGCGCAGGCAACAACGGCGGTGACGCGCTGTATGCCGGAGCAGCGCTGGCCCGGCGCGGCGCGGCCGTGCGGGCCCTGCTGCTGGACGCGGAGCGAGCGCACGCCGGCGGGCTGGCCGCGTTCCGCGCCGCGGGCGGCCGTGTGGTGGCGATCGAACCCGCGGCACTTGACGGCGTGGCGCTGGTCGTCGACGGCATAGTGGGAATCGGCGGCCGGGGCAGTCTGCGCGGCGCCGCTGTCGAGCTCGCGGCCGCGGCCCGGGACACGCTGACCGTCGCGGTCGACATCCCGTCCGGGGTGGATGCCGACACGGGAGCGGCCGACGGTGACGCCGTGTGGGCGGACGTCACGGTCACCTTCGGCGCGTTGAAAGCGGGGCTGCTCGTCGGCGACGGTGCCCGTCGTACGGGCGAGCTGCGTTTCGTCGACATCGGACTCGACGCCACCTTGCCCGAGGCCGATGTGCATGTGCTCGAAGCCGAGGATGTGGCCCGTCTGCTGCCGACCCCTGGGCCGGCCGATGACAAGTACACCCGAGGCGTGACCGGTCTGGTCGCCGGGTCCGCGGCGTACCCCGGGGCCGGCGTGCTGTCCACCGGCGCGGCGGTGTGCGGAGGCGCCGGGATGGTGCGTTATGCCGGCACCGCCGCCGACGCGATCCGCGCCCGGTACCCGGAGGTCGTGGTGCACGAGGACGCGCGGCCGTCGGAATTGTGGGTCCAGGCCTGGGTGATCGGGCCGGGCATCGGCACCGACGATTCGGCCCGCGCCCTTCTCGCCGACGTCCTCGCGACCGACGTCCCGGTGATCGTCGACGCGGATGCGATCACCGTGTTGGGTCAGTCGCCCGACCCGCTGGCCGGCCGGTCGGTGCCGACCGTGCTGACCCCGCACGACCGCGAGTTCGCGCGCATCGCCGAAGGTCCGTCCGCCGACCGGATCGGCAGCGCCCGGGCGGCCGCGCGCGACCTGGGGGCGACCGTCCTGCTGAAGGGGGACGCGACGGTGGTCGCCGCTCCGGACGGGCGGGCGTGGATCAACCGCACCGGCACGCCGTGGCTCGGGACGGCCGGCAGCGGTGACGTCCTCAGCGGGCTGATCGGGTCACTGCTGGCATCCGGGCTCGAAGCGCCGCTGGCCGCTGCTGTCGGCGCCTACGTGCACGGCGTGGCCGGCCAGCTGGCCGCCGCCGTCGGCCCGCCCTCGTCGGCCGACGTGCTGCACTCACTGCGGGCCGCGCTGCATCACATCGCCGCCGGCTGACGTTCGCTCCGCGACGCAGCGGCACCGCGTTTGCGAGGATGGCGGGGTGCTACGTACCGAGGCTGTCATCGACCTGGCCGCTATCCGGGCCAACGTCGCGGCCATGAAGGCCGGGACGCCGGCCGAGCTGATGGCGGTCGTCAAGGCGGACGGCTACGGCCATGGCCTGGTGCCGTCGGCCCACGCGGCGCTCGCCGGTGGCGCGACGTGGCTCGGCACCGCGATAGTCGACGAGGCGCTCGCGCTCCGGGCCGCCGGAATCACCGCGCCGATCCTGTCCTGGCTGTGGGCGCCGGGCGAGGACGGGACCGTGGGGCGTGCGCTCGCCGCCGGCATCGACATCTCAGCCAGCAGTCAGTGGCAGCTCGACGCGATCACCACAGCGGTGCGGGAGTCGGGGACGACGGCCCGTGTCCACCTCAAGATCGACACCGGGTTGTCCCGCAACGGAAGCTACGTCGACGACTGGCCCGACCTGGTCGCCGCGGCGGCCAAGGCCCAGGCGGCGGGCGAGATCATCGTGGTAGGCGCGTGGTCGCACTTCGCGTACGCCGACGAGCCGGGGCACCCGACGATCGCCAAGCAGATCGCGGCCTTCGACACGGCGCTCCAGGTCGCCGGTCGGGCCGGGGTGCAGCCGCAACTGCGGCACCTCGCGAATTCGGCCGCCACGCTCACGCTGCCGGAGGCGCACTTCGACCTCGTTCGGCCCGGCATCGCGGTCTACGGGCTCTCGCCGGTCGCCGACGACCACGGACTCACGCCGGCGATGACGCTGCGCGCGGCGGCGGCCGGCGTCAAGCGCGTGCGCGCAGGTGAAGGCGTCTCCTACGGCCACGAGTACACGACCAGCCGCGAGACGACGCTGGTGCTGGTGCCGCTCGGTTACGCCGACGGCGTGCCGCGCCACGGGTCGAACGTCGGGCCGGTCTGGGTCAATGGTGCCCGGTTCACCGTCGCCGGACGCGTGTGCATGGACCAGATCGTGATCGACGTCGGCGAACTGACCGTGGCGCCGGGTGACCCTGTCGTGCTGTTCGGGCCTGGACGCGACGGCGAGCCGACGGCGCAAGACTGGGCCGAGGCGGTGGGCACGATCCACTACGAGATCGTCACCCGGGTCGGCCCGCGGGTGCAGCGGGTCTACCGATCGTGACCGTGGGACCGATGCGGGGACCGGGCCAGCCGGGCGGGCCGAGAATTGCCGGCGGCCTCGGTCCCCGGGTCCGGCGGCTACCCACCGTCGACGACACCCGCGCCCTGGGCCGTCGGCTGGGTGCGATCGTGCGGGCCGGCGACCTGGTCGTGCTGACCGGCCCGCTCGGGGCCGGCAAGACCGCGCTCGCGCAGGGCATCGGCGCCGGCATGGGTGTGCAGGGCCGGATCGCCTCGCCGACCTTCGTTATCGCGCGGGTGCATCCGTC
>NZ_JBHEMO010000111.1:0-9268 GCF_046262535.1 Jatrophihabitans sp.
GTTCCACGCCAAAACCTTCCACGCGATCGTCGACGGCATCGTCGAGTCGGTGGCGCACGCGCACCGCGACGTCGCTCCGGCCCGACTGCGGCTGGCGTTCGGCGAACTGCACGACGCGAGCATCAACCGGTCGCGCAGCTCATTCGAGCTCAATCCGACGAGTGACCGCGACGTCTTTCCGGACGCGATCGATCCGCAGACCTCGCTGCTGACGATCGAGCGGGACGGCGCGCTGGTCGGCGCCGTCAACTGGTTCGCCACCCACGGCACGTCCATGACGAACAAGAACCGGCTGATCTCCAGCGACAACAAGGGTTACGCCGCCTACGCCTGGGAACGGCTCGAGCACGGTGTCGACTATCTGTCCGCCGAACCGCCGGGCTTCATCGGCGCGTTCGCGCAGACCAACGCCGGAGACATGTCGCCGAACCTGAACCGGCGCCCGGGCAGCGGACCGACCGACAACGAGTTCGAGAACACCCGCATCATCGGGACGCGGCAGTTCCGCGCCGCCGCCGCGCTCGCCGGATCGGGCGCCGAGCTGACCGGCGGGCTGGACACGCGTCTCACCTACATCGACCTGACGGACTTCGCCGTCGACGCGGCCTTCTGCCCGGACGGTCGGCCGCACCGCACCTCAGGCCCGTACGCGGCCGCCGGCCAGATCGCCGGTACCGACGAGGGCAAGGGGTTCGCCGGATTCCGGCAGGGTCGCAACCCGCTGATCGATTCGGTGTCGGCCCAGGTGGCCTACCGCGCGTGGCCGCAGTTGCGGGATTCGCAGGCGCCGAAGGGGCTGGTGCTGCCGCGCGGGGTGAACCGGCTGTCGCCGCTGATCCAGGAGCGGATCCCGGTGCAGCTGGTGCGGCTCGGGCCGCTGTACCTGATCGGGCTGCCGGCCGAGATCACGATCGTGTCGGGCCTGCGGCTACGCCGCGCGGTGGCGGCGATCGTGGGCGCGGAGCTCCCGCACGTGCTCGTCGCCGGCTACAGCAACGGCTACATCCACTACGTCACGACGCCCGAGGAGTACATGGCGCAGCGCTACGAGGCGGGCAGCACGCTGTACGGACGGTGGGAGTTGCCCGCGCTGGTGCAGACCGTCTGTCGGCTCGCCACAGCCATGCACGAGGGCTCGCCGGTCGAGCGGGGGACGCCGCCACCGGTGCTGACACCGCGAGGGAAGGGGGTTCGCCGCACGCGACCGGACAGCCCGGCCGGTGGGGCGTTCGGCGACGTCCTCGTTGCGCCGCGGCGGCACTACCGGGGCGGCGACACGGTACGGGCGGAGTTCGTCGGTGCCTACCCGAACCATGATCTGCACCGGGGCGCGACCCTCACCGAGGTCCAGCGCGAGGCCGGCGACGAGTGGCAGCGGCTGGCCGACGACGGCGACTGGGAGACCCGCTTCGGCTGGCGACGAGCCGGGCGATCCGGTTCGCGCGTCTGGGTGACCTGGGACATCCCGGCCGACGCCGCGCCGGGGCGCTACCGGCTCGTCTACCGGGGCGACGTGCTCGAGCGCGACGGCGCGGTGCGGCCGTTCACCAGCGCAACCGACCCGTTCGAGGTGCGCTGACCGCCGCCCTCTCCGCGAGTTGTCCGTGCTTGCCCACATCATGACGTGGCGAAGCGCGGACAACTTCGGGAAGGGCAGGCGGGGTCAGGACGTGGCGCGGTGGTCCGGCTCCTCGACGCTGCTCAGCAGGTCGCCCTGACCGGCCGGCACCCGTGGCTTCGGCAGTGCGACGAGCCGTTGTTCGGCGACCTCGGGCGCCTGCGTCGACCGCGCGGTCTCGGTGATCTGCTGGGGCGCGTCGATGACGTCGCCCGGCTCGACGACCTGCAACTCGACCATCCGGCGCGCAGTGACGAAGACGCGGGTCTCGAGAGAGGACACCGTCTTGTTGTAGTCGCCGACCGCGTTGTTCAGCGAGCGGCCGAGCTTGTCGATGTGCCCGCCCATCGTCGACAGCCGCTGGTAGAGCTCGCGACCGAGCTTGTGCACCTCGGCCGCGTTCGCCGCCAGCGCCTCTTGCCGCCACGTGTAGGCGATCGTCCGGAGGAGCGCGACGAGGGTGGACGGCGTGGCCAGCACGACGTTCTGGTCGAACGCCCGCTCCTGCAGCGCGGGATCCTCGCGCAGCGCGGCGTCGAGGAACGCGTCGGCCGGCACGAAGCACACCACGAACTCCGGCGTCGGGCTGAAGTGCTCCCAGTACGACTTGGCGGCCAGCTGGTCGATGTGGGTCTTCAGCTGCCGGGCGTGGGCCTTGAGCCGCGCGTTGCGGGTCTGCTCGTCCTTGGCCTCCATCGCCTCGAGGTAGCCGTTGAAGGCCACCTTGGAATCGACGACGACGTTCTTGCCGCCGACGAGCTGGACGACGAGGTCGGGGCGCAGCCGGCCGTCGTCGGAGGCGACGGTCTGCTGCTCGACGAAGTCGATGTGCTCGGTCATGCCGGCCGCTTCGACCGCGCGCCGCAGCTGCATCTCACCCCATCGGCCGCGCACCTGCGGCGCTCGCAGCGCCGTGACCAGCTGCGCCGTCTCGGCGCGAAGCTGCTCGTTGGTCTGCCGCATGGAGCCGATCTGCTCGAGCAGCTTCTCGTAGGACCCGGCTCGGTCGAGCTCGACCGCGCTGAGCTGCCGTTCGACCTTGGACAGGGATTCGCGCAACGGCCCGACGAGGGCCTCTATGGCGATCTGGCGCCGCGCGAGATCGCCGTCGGCCGTCGCCTTCGCCGTCGAGAGCTTGGCAGCGGCCAGTTCGGCGAACTGCTCGTTGTTGCGCTTGAGCGCCTCGCCGGCCAGGGAGTCGAACGCCTCGCGCAGCCGCGCGTCGGCCCATTCCTCGCGCTCGCGTGCGGCGGCACGTTCCACGTCGAGGGTCGCCCCCAGGCGCGCCACTTCCTCGCTCAGCTCACGTGCGGCCGCCTCGGCCTGCGCGACAGCGCCCCGGCCGGCCGCCTCGGCCTGCGCGACAGCGGCACGCCCGGCAGCGTCGGCCCGGGAACGGCCCACCAGCACGCCGATCACCGCTCCGGTGAGCAGCGTGAGCAGCGCAATCAGTACACCGGCAACGTCCATGCGTCGATGCTCACACCGGGGACCGACAGTTTCGGGATCGACGCGCCGCAGCCCCGGTCCGGGCCTCCGTAGACTGGGCTGTTGTGAGTCTCACCATCGGCATCGTCGGCCTCCCGAATGTCGGCAAGTCCACCCTCTTCAACGCCCTGACCAAGAACGACGTCCTGGCGGCCAACTACCCGTTCGCCACAATCGATCCGAACGTGGGCGTCGTCGGAGTGCCCGACAAGCGGCTCGAGGTGCTGGCCGGGATCCACAACTCGGCCAAGATCGTCCCGGCCACCGTCTCGTTCGTCGACATCGCCGGCATCGTCCGCGGCGCCAGCACGGGGGAGGGCCTGGGCAACAAGTTCCTCGCCAACATCCGTGAGGCCGACGCGATCTGCCAGGTGATCCGCGCTTTCAGCGACCCGAACGTCGTCCACGTCGACGGCAAGGTCAGCCCGGCCGACGACATCGAAACGATCAACACCGAGCTGATGCTCGCCGACTTGCAGACGATCGAGAACGCACTGCCGCGACTGCAGAAAGAAATTCGCCTGCACAAGGACCGCGCGCCGCTGCTCGCCGCGGCCGAAGCCGCGCGGGACCTGCTGCAGACCGGACAGACGATTTACGCGTCGGCGTTGGAGCGCGAGCCCCTGCGTGAATTGCATCTGATGACGGCCAAGCCGTTCCTCTACGTCTTCAACGTCGACCCCGACGAGATCGCGAACACCGAGTTCACCGACGAGCTGCGAACGCTCGTGGCCCCGGCCGAGGCGATCTTCCTCGATGCGAAGACGGAGTCCGAGCTGATCGAGCTGCCCGACGACGAGGCGCTCGAACTGCTGCAGTCGATGGGACAGGACGAGTCCGGCATCGACCAGCTGGCCCGCGTCGGCTTCGCGACTCTGGGCTTGCAGACGTACCTGACGGCCGGGCCGAAGGAGGCTCGGGCGTGGACGATCAAGAAGGGGGCCACCGCTCCGCAGGCGGCCGGCGTCATTCACACCGACTTCGAGCGCGGGTTCATCAAGGCCGAGGTCGTGTCGTACGACGACTTGGTCGCGGCCGGGTCGATGGCGGAGGCCAAGGCGCGGGGCAAGGTGCGCATCGAAGGCAAGGACTACGTCATGGCCGACGGCGACGTGGTCGAGTTCCGCTTCCAAACAACATCAGGCGGTAAGAGCCAGGGCTGATCTCCGGCTTCATAGTCGCGGCGGCCGTCTCGTGGTCGGTCGCCGGCCGTACGGGAGACGCCTTCGGTCGATCGTCTGGCAAAGCGGATCGGTAGCAGTGGGCATTCAGTGAGATAGCCGATCGGGCGGACGCGCTCGCATACCACGGCGTCGGCCCAGGATGCGCTCATAGGAGAGCGGGCCGTGGAAGGCCAGATCTTGGGGCGCTTCGGGGTTAGCTTGCGCCGATTTACGTGGTTGGATACGAACGGTGCCTATTCGGGTATCGCCCGGGTCTTGAAAGGTGACGACGTGCACAGATCTGCACGCGCTCTCCGCGGCGCGGCTGCTGCTACCGCAGTGGTTCTGCTCGCAAGCGCTCTGAATGTTTCGCCCGCTCAAGCGGCTGGTTCGGGCCGCAGCAGCTTGTCCAATAGCCGTCCCGCGTGGGCGAACGCCCAGGCGCTGCGGTCGGCCGCTCCGGCGTCAGCGCCCGTGAATGTGCGCGTCTACCTCAATTGGCGCAACCCGGCCGGTGTCGAGCAGACTGCGCGCGCCGTTTCGACGCCCGGCTCGAGCCAGTACCGCAAGTTCTTGACGCCGGCGCAGTTCCGTGCTCAGTTCGCGCCGAGCCAGGCCAGCGTTACTGCCGTGCAGCAGTTCCTGCACGGTGCCGGGTTCTCCATCGTGAACACTCCCGCCAATAATCACTTCGTCGCCGCCGAGGGGACCGTCGCGCAGGCACAGAGCGCCTTTGCGGTGAAGCTGGGCGAGTATGCGTTCGCCGGGCAAACCCTGCGGGCCCCGGAATCGGCGGTGTCCGTGCCGTCCTCGCTCGCCGGGGTCGTTCAGGGCGTGACCGGGTTGGACCAGAGCGCCGCTCTGATGGTGCCGACCAGATCCGCGGCCAACGATCCGAACCAGAATCACGGCGCCCCTGGTATCGGTTTCCGCGCCGGGCGCCCGTGCTCGCTGTGGTACGGCGAGAAGACCGTCGCCACCCCGAACGCTCCCGCATACGGCACGAGCAGCAAGCCGCTCGCCCCGTGCGGATACACGCCGGCTCAGGTCCGCGGACTCTACGGGCTGGACAAGGTCGCTGCCGACGGCAGCGGGCAGACTGTCGCGTTCGTCGGCGCGAACGCCAGCCCCACCCTCAAGCAGGACGTTACGACGTACAGCAGCCTGCACAATTTGCCGGCGCCCTCGATCACCGAGATCGTCGCACCCGGCATCTACCGCCACCCCGACACCCCGAAGCAGGTCCCGGGTGACTTCTACGGCGAGGAAACCCTGGACGCCGAAGCCATCCACACCACCGCGCCCGGCGCGCACCTGCTCTTCGTCGGGTCCTCGAACGCCAATCAGGACTTCGATGCCAGCATCAACCACATCGTCAACAACCACCTGTCCAACATCATCTCGATCAGCTACGGCTTCGGCGGCGAGAACGTCCCCCAGGGCTTCATCAACAGCCTGAACAACACCTTCCTGCAAGCGGTGGCCACCGGCATCGGGGTCTACGTCTCCAGCGGCGACAGCGGCGATGAGGTCACCACGTTGGGCAGCCCGCAGGTCGATTTCTACGCCGACAGCCCGAACGTCACCGCCGTTGGCGGCACCTCGGCCTCGGTCAAGCCCGCCGGCGCGGCGCCCACCGCCGGGTACGCCTCCATCGATGACCCGGCCTCGGCGCTGAACCAGCCGGGCTGGGTGCGTGATTTCGAGGTCGCCTGGCAGACCGGTTTCGACCCCATCTCGCCGACCGCGACCGACCACATGACCAGCGCGCCGTACGTACTCAATGGCACACTCGCAGCGCCGCTGCCGGGCTCGTTCTTCGGAGGGGGCGGCGGCGGGGTGAGCCACGTCTTCGCCGAGCCGGCCTACCAGCGGGCCGCGATCGGCTCGCGCTCCGGTCGGGTTGTACCGGACATCAGCGCTCTGGCCGACCCGAACACCGGGTTCCTCACCGGTCAAACCCAGACGTTCAGCGACGGAACGTACTACGACGAATACCGCATCGGCGGCACCTCGGTAGCCGCGCCGCTCACCGCTGGCATGGCCGCCGTCGCCAACCAACTCGCGGGCGGCCCGCTCGGGTTCCTCAACCCGAGGATCTACGCGGCATACACCGCCGGCACCGGCGCCTACTACGACGTCGATCAGGCCGACCAGTTCGGCACAACGGTGAACGACCCGCTGCCGTCGGTAGTGCGGGTCAACTACAAGAACAGCGAGAATCCCTCGGCCGGGTTGTCCTACAGCCTGCGCACAGAGGAAGAACCGAACCAGACCCTGCACAGCACGCGCGGCTTCGACACCGCAACCGGCGTAGGGACACCAAACGGGTCCGGGTTCTTCAGCGCGATTACCAAGTAACCGACGCACCGGTGGTGCGGACGTCTCCAATCCGGCGGCGTCCGCACCACCGGCCCTCCATCGGCCAGCATGGACAGGCCGATCGTCACCGCGCCCCGCGTCCTACGGCTACGGCTGCTGAGAGCGAGCTAGGGCCGGCTGCGGTTGGGGCAGTCCGCGGCGCGGCGCCAGGCCGGCAAAGCTGCCCGACCTCTAGTCGTCGGGGACGGGCGGGCGGTCCAGGGGCTTGGTCGCGACGTAGCCGACGACCAGGATGACCGCACGCAGCGGCAATCCGTCGCGGAGGCGTTCGGCTGCGGCCGTTCGGGCGTGGTCCAGGAAGGCCTCTTCACCGACCGCCTGGATGGCTTCGTACGCCGGGCCGGTCGAGGCGATCGTTCGCGCGTAGTGCTCGGGGTCGGCGAATTCCCAAGCGAAGGGGATGTCGTGGCGTTCGACGTTCTCGAACCCCCAACTTCTCAGTAGCTGCTCGCCCGCGCCGGGTCTTCCGAGGCTGACCATGGCCGCCTGGTTCGCGACTTTCTCGCGCGTCGCCAACGTGAACGGCGACAGGGCCCACGCGCCGGGTGACGCCTTGATGTGGCCCCAGACGGTCAAGCCCATTCGGCCGCCGGGCCGCAGGACGCGACGGACCTCGGCCACGGCGTCCGGTGTCGTCCCCCAGATCCCGCGGAAGCTGGTGACGACGTCGAACGTGCCGTCGGCCCAGGGCAGGGCGTGCATGTCGCCGACGCGCAGATCCGCCTCCGGCGACCGATCACGGGCGATCGCGATCAGACGCTGCGATGCGTCCAGTCCGGCCACGGTGGCGCCCCGAGCTGCGGCCAGCTCCGACCCGCAGGCGACATCCAGCACATGGTCGCCCGGACCGACCCCGAGCAGTTGGTGCAGGGAGACGTACTCGCGACAGTTCCCCGGCTCGCTCAGGCTGGCGAAGTCGACCGCCTTGCGTCCCCACCCCTCGTCCACCAGGAGCCACTGGGCCGGCGCCGGATCCGGCTGTTTCGGGTCGCGTTCGGATGCCATGGGCCGACGATAGGGACAGCGGTGGACGGAATACAGGGGGTGGTGCGCAGCGCGACTCAGAGGTTCGACGGCCAGGCCGGCGTCCGCCGCGTCCGCTGCGTCAGGGCAGCAACGGAGGCTGCGCGAGCCGAGCCAGCTGCAGTGCCTGCTGCGGGAACCAGTCGCCCGCGGCCGGATCGACCATGCCGCCCCATTCAGGATCGGTGGCGCTGCCGGCGATCCCGCGGTTGCACTGCCCGTCCGACTGGCCGGGCGTCTTGATCCACAGATACGCGTCGACCAGTGGCACGCCCGTGTCAGTGGTGGGACGCAGGCCCAACCCGCGACCAGGCGGGTTGCACCAATCCTGCTTGTCCGGATACGGCGTCGTGGTGGTCCACGGCCCCTGCCCGTTGCGGCTCGTGTCGACCACGAAGTGGGCGAGTTGGGTCGTGCTGGTCGGCGGGTTGGGGCCGTTGTCGACGTTGGCCGCGTACCACTCGTCGGTCAGGTGCCACGTGCTGTAGTCGGTCGGCGTCGCCGGGTAGTACTGGCTGGCGCAGTAGTCGTAGTGGCCGACCCGCCAGCCGCCCTCTGCGGTGTTGGCCGCGTAGTACAGGCACTTCGAGATCCACGTCCCGTACTGGTCCAGCTGCGGAGTCGGCTGGTAGTTCGACACGTTCAGCGAGAAGCCCTGGAACTCGCGGACTCCGGCTGCGTCCAACCGCTGCGCGATGTCCCCGACCGAGTGCCAGGCGCTGTGACCGGCGTCTAGGTAGACGAGCGCAGCCGGGTCGGCTTGCATGATCGCCTCACCCGCGTAGCGGATGTCGGCGATCCGACCGGCGGTCAGTGCCGCCACGTCCTGCCCGGCGTACGCACCGGGGCAGTCGCTGGGCAGGTTGGCCAGGCCGTCCGGCTCGACGATGACGATCACGCGCTGACGCGGTGGCAGGCCGGAGGCCAAGCCGTCGGCCCACGCGCGGTACGCGGCGTCACTCCCGGCGCCACCCGACGAGTACTGCGAGCAGTCCCGCCCCGGCACGTCGTAGGCCACGAGCGTCGGCACCGATCTCGCCACGTGTGCGTGGACGGAGACCGCATGGACGGCCTTGCGAACGTCCTTCGGCGTCCCGCTGGAGAACCACACTGCCTGTGGCGTGGTGATCATGGTCGCGACCAGGGCGGCGTCGCGGGAGGCCCCGACGCGTTCAAGTTGCGCCACCTGCTGCGCGGCACCGGGGACGGGGGGCGGGACGTAGAGATGAGTCCCGGCCGGCAACGGGTCCGCGATCGTGGCGGCCGCCGGCCCGGCGGCGAGAGCCTGCGCGGCGAGCGCGGCGCCGAGAGCGAACGCGGCAGCCATCCGACGGCGGGGGGGCATTGTGGTCATCGTGGTCCTTCGCGACACAGGGCGTAAAATGGACAAGAGAGCGCTCTCAGCGTGCGTCACGAAGCGAGGAAACGCAAGAGCGGCAAGCGGCGAAATTTGCTGCAACACTCTGCGCGACTTGCGTGTCTAGTAAGTCCGTGGAGACGCAGAGGGCGGTGCTGCCGGTGTCCTCGTTCGAGGTCTTCGTCCGCGAGCACTCCACGAACCTGCTCCGGACCAGCTTCCTGCTGACCGGCGACC
>NZ_JBHEMO010000112.1:0-53738 GCF_046262535.1 Jatrophihabitans sp.
GAGTGGCGGCAGGCCGGCTGCTCGATGTGTCTGGGCATGAACCCCGACCAGCTGGCTCCGGGCGAGCGCAGCGCCTCGACGTCGAACCGCAACTTCGAAGGGCGCCAGGGCAAGGGCGGCCGCACGCATCTCGTGTCGCCCCTGGTCGCCGCCGCAACGGCCGTGACTGGCCACCTCGCCAGCCCAGCTGACTTGTAGGAGACCCACATGGACGCATTCACCGTGCACACCGGAACTGCGGTTCCGCTGCGCCGCAGCAACGTCGACACAGACCAGATCATCCCGGCCGTCTACCTCAAACGGGTGACGCGCACCGGCTTCGAGGACGGGCTGTTCAGCGCCTGGCGCGTGAACGAGCCCGACTTCGTCCTCAACCAAGCGCAGTACGACGGCGCGACCGTGCTGGTCGCCGGACCCGACTTCGGCACCGGCAGCTCCCGCGAGCACGCGGTGTGGGCGCTGCTCGACTACGGCTTCAAGGTGGTCGTGTCGCCTCGGTTCGGTGACATCTTCCGCGGCAACTCGCTCAAGGCCGGACTGCTCACGGTGGAGCTGCCCGAGAAGATCGTCCAGAGGTTGTGGGACGACATCAGCGACGATCCGGCGACGCAGGTGACCGTCGACCTCGTCGACCGCCAGGTGCGGTGGAGCGGCGAGGTGCACGACTTCGCGCTGGACGACTACACGCGCTGGCGGTTGATGGAAGGCCTCGACGACATCGGTTTGACGCTGCGCCACACCGACGCCGTCGATGCGTACGAGCACACTCGCAAACCCTGGCTGCCGACCGCGACCGTCTGACTCGAGCAACAAATCTCCTGCGACACAGCCTGAGCACGTTGTTCACCGCAGTCCAACCGCATAGCGTGTCGAAGCGAACGACCATCGTGGCCGACACACGTCCCGGGAGGACCCGTGCCAAACAAGGCTCAGTTCGTCGAGATGCTCGCTGAGCGTCTTGACGGCGACAGGAAGCGCGCAGCAGCTGCGCTCGACGCGGTGATCGACAGCGTCTATGCCGCGATCTCGCGTGGCGAGAAGGTTGCGATCACCGGCTTCGGCGTATTCGAGCGTCGTGACCGCGCTGCGCGCACCGCACGCAACCCCGCAACGGGCGCGCGGGTGGACGTCGCCGCGTCGCGCGTTCCGGCGTTCCGCGCCGGTGCCGAGTTCAAGGCGATCGCCAGCGGTGCCCGCGACTTCACGCAGGAACGCACCGCCCGGGCGCAGGCCGCTGTCAGCAAGGCCGCCGACACCGTGCGGGATGCGCCGGCCCGGGCCGCCGCTGTGGTGAGGGACGCGCAGGACCGTGCGACGGCCGCAGTGCGCGACGCGGCCGACGCGGTGCGCGAAGCGCCCGGTCGCGCCGCGGCCGCGGTGAAGAAGTCGCCGTCGACCGCGGCGGCGGGCAGTTCCGCGCCGGCCAAGAAGTCGGCGGCCAAGAAGTCCGCGCCGGCCAAGAAGTCGGCGGCGAAGAAGGCGTCGAGCGGCAAGTCTGCGGCCGGCCGCACGCTGGCCTCCGATGGTCCCAGGAAGGCGGCCAAGAAGGCAACGGCCAAGAAGCTGGCCAGCAAGTCACCGGCCAAGAAGTCGGCCGCGAAGAAGGCTCCGGCCAAGAAGAAGTAGCCCGCGCTGCGCAGAGGGGGCGTCGGCCGCGGCCGGCGCCCCTTTCGCGTCAGCTCGACACGTCGCGAGTGGCGCGAGTGGCGCGAGTGGCGTCGTCGTAGTAGTCGGCGGACACGACGGTGCCGTCGACGACCGACAACGCCCAGGCCGCGCCTTTCTTCGTGTCCGTGTCGCGCAGTCCGCGACCGAGCCGGTCGACGAGGCGCGGGATCGTCGTGCCCTGGCTGCAGACCACCGTCACGCGGCCCGGCTTGGCCAACGACATGAGCGCGTCCTCACTGGCCGACGGCGACGCGGCGTGCGACCGGTCGGCGAAAACCGGATCGACCTGGACGTCGAGACCCAGCCGCTCGGCGAGGGGCTGGACGGTGTCGATGCAGCGGACGAGGTCGGCCGAGACGATCCGGTCGGGCGCGAAGAAGGCCAACAGCTCGGCGAGCCGCCGCGCCTGCGCCTGCCCCGAGAGGTCGAGGGGCCGGTCGTCGTCGTCGCCGGCCCAGTCGCCTCGCTTGCCGGCCCTGGCGTGGCGGACGAGCAGGATCACCGAGTCGGGAATCGGCACCGCGGCGAAGTCGGCCATGACCCGGCGGTCGACGTCGTAACTCAGCCGGTCGCGCGCTGCCTTGGGCCGCAGCCACTCGACGTCGTCGATCTCGGCGCCTGCGCTGAATTCGCCCCCGACATGGCGCATCACCCAGTAGGTGAGCGACTTGCGTCCGTCGGGCACGGTGTAAGTGACGTCGCCGATGCGTCGCGACACGGCGACGTGAGACCCGAGCTCCTCGGCCACCTCGCGCACCGCGGCGGCGAGCTCGGTCTCGCCGTCCTCGAGCTTGCCCTTCGGCAGCGACCAGTCGTCATAGCGAGCGCGGTGGACGAGAGCCACCTCGACGTGGCTCTTACGCACCCGCCAGACGACTCCGCCGGCCGCGCGGATCTCCGACGCCGCTCCCCGACGCAGCACGCCTACTCGCCGCGGTCGGCCAGCCGCTTCATCAGCAGCTCTTGATAGTCGGTTTGGGCACGGCCGGAGCGTACCCACTTGCCGTCGCTGTGCAGGTCCCAGGCCGCCGTGTCCTCGTCGAAGGCGAGATCGAGGCAGTCGTCGAGGTGGGCCCGGGCCTGCCGGTCGGACACCCGGCACAGCACCTCGACCCGGCGGTCCAGGTTGCGGTGCATGAGATCGGCCGAGCCGACCCAGAACTCCGGGTCGCCGCCGCCACCGAAGTAGTAGATACGCGAGTGCTCGAGGAAGCGGCCGAGGATCGAACGCGCCCGGATGTTGTCCGACAGCCCGGGAACGCCGGCGCGGATCGTGCAGAACGTGCGCACCAGGAGCTCGACCTTCACACCCGCCTGCGACGCCCGGTACAGCGCGTCGATCGTCTGCTCGTCGACGAGATGGTTGGTCTTGAACCGGATGTGGGCGGGGCGGCCGCTGCGGGCGAATTCGACCTCACGCTCGATGCGTTCGAGCAGCCCGGCCCGGATTCCCTGCGGGGCCACGAGCAACGAGCGGTACTCGGTCTGCCGCGAGTAGCCCGTGAGGACGTTGAACAGGTCGGTCAGATCGGCGCACACCTCCTCGTCCGCCGTGAACACGCCGAGGTCCTCGTACGCCCGAGCCGTCTTCGGGTTGTAGTTGCCGGTTCCGATGTGGGCGTAGCGCTTGATCTGATTGCCTTCTTGCCGGACGACAAGCGCGGTCTTGCAATGGGTCTTGAGCCCCATGAATCCGTAGACGACGTGACAGCCGGCGCGCTCGAGCGCTCTCGCCCATTTGATGTTGGCCTGCTCGTCGAACCGGGCCTTGATCTCGACCAGCGCCACGACCTGCTTGCCGGCCTCGGCCGCGTCGATCAGCGCGTCAACGATGGGGGAGTCACCGGACGTGCGGTACAGCGTCTGCTTGATGGCGAGTACCCGGGGATCGGCGGCGGCCTGCTCGATGAAGCGCTGCGTGCTCGTGGCGAAGGACTCGTAGGGATGGTGGACCAGGACGTCGCCGTCACGCAGGGTGGCGAACACCGACTTCGGGGTTTCCCCCTCGGCGAAGCGCGGGTTCGTCAACGGCATGAACGGACGCTCCTTGAGCGCCGGCCGGTCGATGTCGTACACCTGCTGCAGCGCGCTCAGGTCGAGCAGCCCGCGGATGCGCAGCACGTCGTCGGGCTCCACGTCGATCTCGCTGACCAGTAGTTCGACGACCTCGTCATCGATGTCGTCGGCGACCTCGAGCCGAACGGCCGGGCCGAAGCGGCGGCGCATGAGTTCGCGCTCGAGGGCTTGCAGCAGATCCTCGTCGCGGTCCTCATCCACCTCGAAATCGGCGTTGCGGGTCACCCGGAACAGGTGATGCTCGACCACCTCCATGCCGGGGAACAGCATCGACAGGTGAGCGGCGATCAGGTCTTCGAGCGGCAGGTACTCCGCCTCGACCGGACTCTGCGACACGACGACGAAGCGCGGGACGTTGTTGGGCACCTTCACCCGCGCGAAGCGCTGGATCTCACCGTCCGGATCGCGGACGAGCACGGCGAGGTTCAGCGACAGACCGGAGATGTAGGGGAAGGGATGGGACGGGTCGACGGCCAGCGGGGTGAGGACAGGGAACACCTTCATCTCGAAGTACTCGGCGAGACGGCCCTGCTCCTCGTCGTCCAGGTCGTCCCAGCGGCGGATGTGGATGCCCTCGGACTCGAGCCCGGGTGCGACGACCTCCGCGTAGCACCGGGCATGCCGTTCGACGAGTTCCCGGGTGCGGGCCGAGAGCGCGGTCAGAACCTCGCGGGGGGACAGGCCGTCGGCCGAGCGCACCTGCAGACCCATGTCGGCCCGGCGCTTGAGCCCGGCGATGCGCACCATGTAGAACTCGTCGAGGTTGCTGGCGAAGATCGCCAAGAACTTCAGCCGTTCGAGCAGTGGCTGGTCGCGGTCCTCGGCCAGCGCCAGCACGCGCTCGTTGAAAGCGAGCCAGGACAGCTCGCGGTTGGCAAACCGGTCGTCGGGCAGATCGTCGACGTGCTGGATCCCGGCGGTGTCCTCGTCCTCAAGAGCGGAGTCGGTCGCGGTGATGTCCGTCGTCGTCAGGGCTTCGCTCACCGCTCAATGATGCCCCGTCAAGATGAACGGACGGGAACCTCGGCCGCACGGAGCACCGCGGCCGTCGCGGCTCCGAGTCCCAGGCCGGCCGCCTCGCGCAGGTCCTCGGCGGTGTCCACGTCGTGCCGCAGGCCCCGGCCGCCCTCGAGTTGCGCGCCCCCGTCGGCATGCCGGGCGGCCGAGCCGGCGCCGAACCGGGGGTCCAGCGAGGTCCCGGGCGTCACCGCCAGCAGTGTGGTGCCGGTGCCCGGGGCGTCGGCCACGAAGGATCGGGGGTGCTGGGCCGCAGCCGACAGCGCCGCTGCCAATTCGTCCGGGCGCAAGGCCGGCAGATCGCCCACCAACGCGACGATGCCGTCCTCGGGCCAGGATCGGGCCGCGTACTCGGCGGCTTCACGCAGCGCCGCGTTCAGGCCCGGCTGCCGTTGCACGAGCGCGTCCGGGTCGCCCATGCGATCGGTGACGACCAGGACCCGGGCGACGCCCTCAGCGGCACCGGCGGCTGCGAGGGTGTCGGCCCGGATCGCCTCGACAAGGTGGCGGTGGGCGGCGGCGTCGGCGCTGGCGGGCAGCAGCCGGCTCTTCGCCTCGGGAAGTGCCTTGGCCGGGATGACGACGGTCCAACGCACGGTTGGGAGTCTACGAACCCGGTGGGTGCCGGGCGTCACGGGTCGATACGGCAGACTGCATCGGGGACCGAGAGGAGTAGCGGGTGGCGAGGCTCCACAAGTTACGCAGGCCGGGGCACGGCGAGAAGCTGGGCTTCGGCTGGCGGGTCGTCTGGTGCATCCTGTACTACCCGGTGTCCGGAGCGTTCAAATCCCGTTACCGCAACATCGAGCGGATTCCCCAGCAAGGGCCGATGATCATCGTCGTGAACCACGTGTCACACGTGGACCCGTTCCTGATCGCCAAGTTCGTTTTGGACGCCGGCCGGGTCCCGCGCGTGCTGGCCAAGGAGTCGATCTTCGACGTCCCGGTCGTCGGCGCGGCCATGCGGACGATGGGCCACATCCCGGTCAAGCGCGGAACGGTCGACGCCCGCCAGTCGCTGGCGGCCGCCGTCGACGCGCTGCACGCCGGCAAGGTGATCGTCCTGCACCCCGAGGGGACCGTCACCCGTGACCCCGAGGGCTGGCCGATGAACGGCAAGACCGGCGCCGCCCGGTTGGCCCTGCTCGCCCCGGACGTGCCGGTCATCCCCGTCGCCCAGTGGGGCGTGCAGGAGAAGTGGGATTTCTACAACAAGCACGTCCGCCCGTTGCCGCGGGCCAAGCACGTCATGTCGGTCGGCGAGCCGATCGACCTGAGCGCCTGTCGCGGCGTCAACCCCACGCCGAAGGTGCTGCGCGAAGTGACAGACGTGATCATGCGTCGCCTGCGCGACGACGTCGCCGCGCTGCGCGGGCAGTCGGCGCCGACCGGCGAGCTGTACCGCTGGCGGCGCAAGTCCGACGGCCTCGAAGCGACCGATCCGGGCGATGCGGCATGAGGCCACGACAATGACCCGCGCCGCGGTGCTGGGTGCCGGTAACTGGGGGACCACGTTCGCGAAGGTGCTGGTCGACGCGGGTAACGACGTCACCCTTTGGGCGCGCCGGCCCGAGCTCGCCGACGACATCAACGCGGTCCACCGCAACGACGACTACCTGCCGGGCATCGAGCTGCCGCCGGCACTGGTCGCCACCCACGATCCGGTTGCCGCCCTGCGCGGTGCCGACCTCGTCGCCTTCGCCATCCCGTCGCAGTCGCTGCGCGAGAACCTCGCCGCCTGGGCGGCACACCTGCCCCCGGACGCGACGCTCGTGAGTCTCATGAAGGGTGTGGAGCTCGGCAGCGCGAAGCGGATGAGCGAGGTCATCGCCGAGATCTCCGGCGCGCCGGCCGAGCGGATTGCCGTCGTCAGCGGACCGAACCTCGCCCGCGAGATCGCGGAGGAACAACCGACCGCCACCGTCGTCGCCTGCGTGGACGAGGCCCGGGCCGAGTCGGTGCAAAAGCTCTGCGGCACGTCGTACTTCCGTCCCTACACGAACTCCGACGTCGTCGGCTGCGAGCTGGGCGGAGCGGTCAAGAACGTCATCGCCCTGGCGTGCGGGATCGGCCAGGGGATGGGTTTCGGCGACAACACCGTCGCGTCGATCATCACCCGCGGCCTGGCCGAGACGGCGCGGCTCGGTGAGTGCCTCGGCGCCGATCCGTTGACGTTCGCCGGTCTGGCCGGGCTGGGAGACCTGGTGGCCACCTGCAACTCCCCGCTGTCCCGCAACCGCAGCTTCGGCGAGCGTTTGGGTCGCGGCGAGTCCCTGGATGAAGCGCAGGCGGGCACGCGGGGACAGGTCGCAGAGGGGGTGAAGTCGTGCCGGTCGGTGCTGGAGCTGGCCAAGAGGCACGATGTCGACGTGCCCATCACCGCCGCCGTCGAGGCGGTCTGCTTCAGGGGCATGACTCCGCCGCAGATGCTCGAGCTGCTCATGTCGCGCTCGATGAAGTCGGAGAGCTGATCCGAACCCCTTGGGTAGGGTCGGACCGTGAGCGAGCGTAGCGAGCGTTGACCGTGAGTCGGCGGATCCGGGTGGCGGTGGTGTACGGCGGCCGCAGCAGCGAGCACGGCGTCTCGGTGGTGTCGGCCGGCAGCGTCCTGGCCGCGCTCGATCCGGCCAAGTACGAGGTCGTCCCCGTCGGGATCACTCCGTCCGGGCAGTGGGTGCTCACCGACGCGACCCCGGAGTCGCTGCAGATCAGCGAACGCACGCTGCCCGAGGTCGAGAAGGGCACCAACGTCGTCATCTCTCCCGATCCGTCGTCCTCGACGCTGGTCGCCGTGGACCCCGGGGAGGCGGTGACCTTCCTGGAATCGGTCGACGTCGTCTTCCCTGTGCTGCACGGGCGCTTCGGCGAGGACGGCACGATCCAGGGACTGCTGGAGATGGCGGGCGTTCCCTACGTGGGCCCGGGCGTCTTCGCGAGCGCCGCGGGTATGGACAAGGAGTTCACCAAGATCTTGCTTCGGGCCGCCGGTCTCGAGGTCGGCCGGTTCGCCGTCCTGCGCCGCGGCCGGCCCTACTCGGCCGTCGACCTGCATCCCCTCGGCCTGCCGGTCTTCGTCAAGCCTGCGCGAGGCGGCTCGAGCGTCGGCATCAGCAAGGTCGACGACTGGACGGACCTCGATGAGGCGGTGCAGCTTGCGTTCGCCCACGACTCGAAGGCGCTGATCGAGGCGGCGGTGACCGGCCGCGAGATCGAGTGCGGCGTCCTGGAGAACGCCGACGGCCTCCCCGAGGCGAGTGTTCCCGCCGAGATCCGGCTGCGACCCGGCCACGACTGGTACGACTTCGATGCGAAATACCTCGACGACGCGTGCGAATTCGACATCCCGGCGCAGGTCTCGGCCGAGGTGATCGCCGACATCCAGGACGCGGCCTGCCGGGCGTTCACCGCGCTCGACTGCAATGGGCTCGCCCGCGTCGACTTCTTCGTCACGCCCGACGACGTCGTCGTCGTCAACGAGATCAACACGATGCCCGGTTTCACGCACATCTCGATGTATCCGAAGATGTGGGCCGCGTCCGGCGTCGACTACCCGACGCTCGTCGATCGATTGATCACCGCCGCGCTGCGCCGCGGCGTGGACTGACCCGGTCGATCCTGCTAGCTGCCCCGACGCAGGCGCAGCCAGCGGTACCCGTAGGCGCCGAGCGCAACCTTCGAACGGTCCCCGGTCACCGGCGAATACTCGGAATCGGCGAACACCTCATGGGGATCCCGGCCGAGGTCGACCGAGCCGAGGTCGAGCGAGACCGGCGAATCGGCCAGATTGTGCAGAAGCAAGATCGCGCCCTCGGGCGCGTCGAACCGATGAACCAGTACCGAGCGGGGCACCGGTACGTCGACGACATCGGGTGTGCCCACTCCGATCTCCGGACACTCGCGGAGGACGTCGATCAGCTGTTGGAACCACCGCAACAGGGATTCCGGATCCCGGCTCTGGGTTCGGACGTTCACCTTGCCCGCTGCGTAGGTCCCGCGGTTCAGCACCGGCCGTACGAGTTTCGCCGGCGGCGCGGTCGAGAACCCGGCGCTGGGCCCACCCTCCCACTGCATGGGAGTACGGATCGATTCGCGCCCGTCCAGTCGTAGGTTTTCCCCCATGCCGAGTTCCTCGCCGTAGCGGAGCACGGGAGTACCCGGCATCGTGAACTGCAAGGAGTAGGCCAGCTCGATGCGTCGCCGCTCGCCGGCCAGCATCGGAGCCAACCGACGCCGTATGCCGCGGTTGTAGATGCGCATGTCGGGCTTGGGCGCGAAGGCGGCCATGACGTCGTGGCGCTGCTCCTGGGTCAGCTTGCTGAGGTCCAACTCGTCGTGGTTGCGCAGGAACGTCGCCCACTGGGCCATCGCCGGCATGCGGGGCATGTCGCCGAGATATTCCACGAGGGGCTCCGCGTCGCTGCGGGCCAACGCCAACCACAGCTTCGCGTTGAGGTCGAAGGCGAACATCATGTGCGCGCGGTCGTTCGGACCGTCGGCGACCGCCGCGCAGTAGCTGGCCACGTCCTCGCGAGCCACGTTGGCCTCGCACAGCAGGACGGCATCCGCGCTGTGCCACTGCACGTCCTGGCGCCAGTCGTTCAGGATCGTGAAGTCCAGTGGACCGGGATCGACATCGGGCGAGACCTGTTCGAGCACGAACGGCGCGGCGTCGATCCGGAAACCGGAGGCACCGAGCTGCAACCAGAAGGCCATCACCTTCTTGATCTCTGCCCGGACCGCGGGGTTGGACCAGTTCAGGTCCGGTTGGAAGTCGTAGAAGCGGTGGAAGTACCACTGCTTCGCGACCGCGTCGCAGGTCCATGTCTCGGTCTGCTCGCCCGGGAAGACGATCCCCTGCCGCCGATCGGCCGGTTCGTCACGGCTCCACACGTACCAGTCCCGATAAGGCGATTGCGGGTCGCTGCGAGCGGACTGGAACCACGGGTGCTGATCGGAGGTGTGGTTCACGACGAGGTCGAGCAGTAGCCGGATGCCTCGCGCCCGCGCCTGTAGCGCCAGCTCGACGAAGTCGCCCAGGGTCCCGAGGCGTGGGTCGACGCCGTAGTAGTCGCTGATGTCGTAGCCGCTGTCGCGTTGAGGGGAGGGGTGTATCGGGTTGAGCCACAGGCAGGTGACGCCCAGCCGGGCCAGGTAGTCCAGCCGGCTCGTGAGACCGGCCAGGTCACCCCAGCCATCTCCGTTCGAGTCCTGGTAGATGTCGACGTCGAGGCAGTAGACAACTGCCTCCTTGTACCAGCGCTCGGACACCATTGGCTCCTCGGTCAGGCCCGGTTCATGTCTTCGGGTGCGGGCGCCCGTGTTCGGTGACGACGCGCTCGACCCGGCGGTCCGGCAGTAGCCAGATGAGCGCCTTCAGCATGCTGTCAGGTTACTGGCGAGCCAGTGCTGCGCCTATGTGTCGTGCAGGACCAGGTGGCACGACTGTGCGACGTCGAGCACGCGCATCAGCCGGCCGTTCCCGAGCCACATGCCGCAGCTGACCCCGAGCGCAAGGATCTCCCCGTCGTCGAAGTGTTCGTGCGCGCGGGCCCAGAAGTCCTCGTCGGCCCGCAGGCCGCGGTGGTCCTGGGCGAATCGCTCGGCGAACTCCGCCGCGATGCGCTCACGCGCGCTGTAGCCCGGCCAGGTGCGCCACTCGAGGACGTGATCGTAGAACGGCTCGTCGGCGCCCTCGGCCTCGCCGTCCGCCTCCCGGGTGTGCCGGCAGACCTGACACTCGTTGTCCTCGGCGATGCGCATGCGGGCGATCTCACGGACCCGCAGCGGGAGCTCGCTGTGGTTGTAGACGGCGTCGGCCAGTCCGCCGACCGCCTTGGCCAGCCGGGGACGCGGGGCCAGCCAGCCGGCGAGGTCGTTGTCGCTGCCGCTCGCGATGCGGGACATGGCCCGAGCGTAGCGGCTGGCTAGAACACGTTCCACTTCGTGCCGACGCGAGTACTGTCTCGGCGTGCCCGGGCATGGACTCGACCTCATCATGCGCAGCGCCATGCACGGGGCGCAGGGGGACTTCGCGCTGGTCGCGCTCCGGGCCGATCAGGAGCGCCTCATCATCCAGGCCGGAGCCGGACCGCTGGCCGAGAACATGGTCGGCAATCTGATGGCCATCCGCGACAGCGTCGCCGCTCCGGTGCTGTTGACGGGTGCGCCGCTGCTGGTCGCGGACTATCCCCGGCAGGGTGCAGCGGCGCCCGACGTCCGCGCGCAGATCGGTTCGGTCATCATCGTCCCGCTCGTCGCTGAGGAGCGGGTCGAAGGTGCGCTGGCCGTGGGCCGGCTCGCCGGCCGTGCGAGTTTCGCCCAGGCGGAGCTGGATGACCTGGCCGATTTCGTCCACCGCACCGGCACGGCGCGAGAACTCCAGGGTGCGCGTGAGGAGCGCCGGGCCGCCCGTCTCGTCGAAGAGCGGTCACGAATCCGCGACGACCTGCACGACAACGTGATCCAGGAACTGTTCGCCGCCGGCATGGCGCTGCAGGCCGCGGCCACTCGCATCGACGACGCCGAGGTGCGCGACCTGGTCACGGCGCAGGTCGACGCGCTGGACGCGACGACCACCCGGATCCGGTCCTTGATCAGCGACATGCCGTCGAGCGGCCTCGACGCTCCCGCGTTGCCGCTGCCGAAGCGGGTGATCGCGATCGTCGACAGCATGACCCCCGCCCTGAAGTGCCTGCCGACCGTCGTGTTCGGCGGCCCGGTGGAGTCGACCGTTCAACCGAACATCGCCGGTGATCTGGAGGCGGTCCTCCGCGAAGCTCTGTCGAACGTCGCGCGGCACGCACACGCGTCGGCCGTGCACGTGCGAGTCGTGCTGGACGGCCACACGTTGACCCTGTCCGTGATCGACAACGGTCGTGGGCTCGGCGACCCGGGGCGCTCGAGCGGGCTGGCGAACATGCGCCGTCGGGCCGTTCGGCATAACGGCAACCTCAGCGTCTCGGGCGCTCCGGGGGGCGGCACCGAACTGAAGTGGAGCGTCGAAGCGGGAGGCGCCCTCTGACGCGCGAACCGGGCGACGTCAGTTGATCTTGTTGCCGTACGGGGTCGGCGTACCCATCGGATACGGGCCGGGTGCCGTGTCGCCGTTGTGGGCGGCGCAGTAGGCGTCGCGCGCTGCGTTGCCTCCGCCACCGAGAAGCGGCAGGGGATTGACCGCGAACGAGGTCAGGAAGTTGCGCGCGATGACGTTGCTGCTGTTCTCGATGTTCTGGGCAACCACCGCCCGCGCGGCGTCGTTCGGGGCGGCGGCCAGCAGTTCGGCATTGCGCCACGCTCCTTCGCGCCAGGCCGACACCATCTGGAACGTCAGGTAGTTGACGAGCGGGTTGGTCGTGTCGTCGATGGTCGGATCGAAGCGCTGAGCCTCCTCGGCCAGCAGCGGAGCCGTGTCGTCGTTGAGCCACCTCTCCACGGCGTCGTAGTCGGCCTTGCCCGAAACCCCGCTCGAGTTGACGAGGCCGGAGGCGTACAGGACGAACGGCAGGTCCCGGTTGATGTGCGCGTTCATGCCGAGGAAGAGATCGCCGGCGCCGGTCACCGTCTTGTTCTGCGCCGCGTCGAAGGCGTACAGCCATGCTTGCGGCACGCCGGCCCGGTTGCCGCCGGCCCAGTTGTAGTACGCATCGGTGTAGTACCGAGCGAAGATGGCGTCCATATGGTTCATGTACGGGACGTCGCTGTAGTACCCGGGCTGGTCGCGCGTCCACCCGTAGGTCTGGGTCATGCGGATGTAGGCAAGGGGGAAGATCGCGAGATGCGAGCAGGACTGCGCGTTGCCCGTGAAGACCCGGAGCTCTTCCTTGAGCGTTGCGTTCAGGCAGTTCGGCCCACCGGCGGCACAGTCGTTGTCGCTTCCAGGGACGAGCTGATCGGGTCGTGTGTGCGTCCCCGTCCGCCGCCGACACCACTACCTACACCCCTTGGTCCTCGCTACTGCCGGGCTGGAGAAAGGAGCAGGACAGATGGTGCCGAGCGGGTCCCCTTAGTGTCAAGATGCTGTTAAGGTATCGCCGTGCGAACGCGTTCACCGGCCGGGCAAATGCATCTGAATCAGACCAGTTTCAGCGACGAGCTCCTCGAGCTGCTCGACGCGCTGCCTGCTTCAGTTGCGCTTTGGGACCGCGACGTGCGACTTCGCTATGGCAATCGGCGTTCTCTGACCCGGTTCAACCGCCCCCACGAAGAGCTCCTCGGCGCCCACCTCTCCCACCTCGTGCAGCGGCATGCCGTGGAGATGAGCGCCCAGTACATCGACGGTGCGTTGGCCGGGCAGCCGACCCAGGTCGAGCGAGCGATGGTCGGGTCGGACGGGCAGCGCTACAACGCCCATCAGGTGACGCACATCCCCAACATCGTCCGGGGCACGGTCTACGGGTACTGCGCACTGGCGGTCGACATCACCGCCTCCATCGAGGGCTACGAACTGGCGCGGCGCGCTCGCGAGCAGGCCGCCCTGCACGCCGAGCGCGCCCGCATCGTGGGCGACCTCCACAGTCACCACGTGGTCGACGACCTCGGGTCGGCCCTCGAGCGTCTCGACGCCGCGCTGGAGCTTGCCGCCGACACACTGCCCGTCCTGACCACGACCGCCGACGCGATCGAGCGAACGATCGGCGAACTACGCGCGACCGTTCGGGCGTGGATGCACACCGGGCTCCGGGACGAGGAACCGCGGGTGAGCTTTCCGAACGCGTCCCAGGCATCCATCGATGTCGAGGTGTCGGCCGGCGTGCCCTGGCCTCCGGACATCACCGGGCGGGGCTGGTCGGCCGATGAGCTGTGCGCGCTGCTCGATCTCATCCCGGCCGAGATCGCGATCTGGGACACGTCCTTCCGCAATGTGTTCGCCAACCGCGCGGCCGTGCGTTGGTTCGGCCGGGCCGACCGTGCGGAGGTCGCCGGCGTCCACGCTCAGGACCTCCTCGGCCCGGAGCTGTACATGGCCGCGAACATCGCGTATTCGGAGGCTGCACTTCTCGGTGAACCGCAGCAGTTCGACCGCACGGTGGTGCACCCCAGCGGGCTGCGTCACCTTCAGGTGTACTGCGCACCGCGGATGCACGGCGACGAGGTGACAGGTATCTACAGCTTCGTCGTGGACGTCACCCACCGGGTCGAGGCTGAGCTGGCCCTGCAAGAGGCGCGGGCTGAGCTCGCTGCGGCTCGGGAGCGGGAGCGGATCGCCGACGACCTGCACAATCTCGTCATCCAACGGCTGTTCGCGGCCGGTCTGGCGGCCACGTCACCGGCCGACGTCGCCGACGCGCAGGTCCGCGCCGTTCAGGACGGGATCCTCGCCGCACTGGACGACCTCGAGGCCGCGATGACGACGCTGCACGAGAACGTGGCACTGCTCGACCTGTTGCCCGACCTCGTGCACGTCGTGCACGCGGCGACGCAGCCGCGGGGCATCGCCGCGACCGTCGAGAACGTGGGCTCGGTGGAGTACGTGCCGGCCGCGGCCGGAGTCGAACTGCTCGCCGCCGCCGAAGCTGCTCTGGCCGACGTCGCCGCGCATTCCGAGGCGAGCCACGTCGTCGTCACGATTGCGGCCGACGCGTCGAGTGTCTGGCTGCGCGTCGCCGACGACGGGCGGGGGCTCGGCGGCGACGCGACCGGCCAGGGCATGGCCGAGATAACCGCACGTGCCGAACGGCTCGGTGGCACCTGCACCTGGCGGGCCAACGAGCCGTCCGGGATCGTCCTCGACTGGCGGATCCCCACGCCCGAGTGATCGCGCAGTGATCAGTGCAGGCTGCGGGCGACCGCCAGCAGGTCCTGCTCGTCCAGCACGGTGCCGGTCGCAGCACCTCGGATCCCGCCGACGTCCGAGCAGACCTGCAGCCCGCTGTCGGGCGTCGGTGCCCAGGTCACGCACCGCGTAGTGGCGGTCTCGGTCACCGTGGCGTCATGCCCGTCGACGGTGGTCGTGTCGACGACGGCGGCGCCGGGGACGACGTCGGCCGACGGTGCCGCGACCACGGTCAACCGGTCGCCGGCCGCGTTACGGTAGAACCGCCCCAAGGTGATCGGCGACAGTGCCCCAGGACGATAGTCCAGCGTGGCCGACGACATGGGGTCGGTCGCCTGCGGGTAGGGCTCCGAGTAACCATCTGGGAGGTAGCCGGCCGACGGCACGATCGTGGTGAACACCGCGATCGGCTTGCCGGTGGCCGCGTCGACCAAGCGCCGGGAACCGAGCGGCGTGTCCGTCCCGAGCACCGCGGCAGTGTAGGGATCGCTTCCACACCCGTGACCGACGCTGACCGGTGGGCGCGTGGGAGCGGCGCCACCTGAGACGGATACCTCGATCTCCTTGGCCGGGACGGCGCTGCCGCTCTCGAGCGTGCGGCTCGTCAAGAGGACGGTCACCTCGGTCGCGGTTTCCTGCACGCTCACGTCCGCCTGCTGGCAGGTCCCCGCCGGTTGGCTGATCACGATCATGAGCTGCTTGGGCGCATTGGAGGTGGCCGAGGTGATCGCGCCGATGATGGACGGCGCGTCCGACGGGCCGCCCGACGCCGGAGTGGCGGCCTGGTGCGAGTCCGATCCGCGGGCAACGGCGACGAGCCCGGCGCCGCCGGCGACCACGACGACGACTGCGGCCGCCGCCCACCACGCGGTTGACGGCCGCCGAGATCGCGTCGCCGCGGCGAACGCGGCGGCGAAGTCGGGTACTGACGGGGTCCGATCGGCGTCGGCCCGCAGCCGGGTGTCGAGGTCAGTCATCGCGGTAGTCCTCTCCGAGTTCTCGGCGTAGCCGGGCTCGGCCGTCGGCGAGCGTCGACTTGACGGTGCCGGCGCTGCAGCCCATCGCCTCGGCGATGTCGGCGACCGGCAGGCCGGCGTAGTAGTGCAGGGCGACCATGGTTCGTTGCCGTTTGGTGAGTCGGAGCAGTGCGCGGCGCAGATCGACGTCACCCTCGGTGTCGATCGAGGCAGCGGTGCCGTCGAGGAGCACGGCATCGGACCGGACGCGGCGGTATCCCTTGCGCGCCTGGTCGGCGACGATCGCGAGTAGCCAGTTACGCGCCGTGCCGCGCTCCGGGTCGAACTGTGACCACTTGCGCCAGGCCGCGGACAGGGCTTCCTGCAGCACGTCCTCCCACTGCCCGGCCGGGGAAAGCACCCGCGCGAGCCGGGCCATGTCTGGCCAGTGCGGCTCGGCGGTCGACGCGAAGGCGCGCTCCTGCGCGCTGGTTCGCGCCGCGGGACGGCCGGAGGCGATCACGTCGATGTCTTTGATCGCTTCCACACCCCTATCTACCCGCGCGGGGCCCGATCGGTTGGGTCGGCGCTCGGGCGAACCGCGCTCACCCGGGTACGGGCATGACCAGGACCTCGAGCAGGTGCAGCAGCTCGGCCGCCGGATCGGCGGTGAGTCCGGTGTGTACCGGTCCGGGCTGCACGACCGTGCTGCGCGGTGCGGTGAGCCAGCGGAACCGCCGCCCGATGTCCTCGGCCGCGGCGGGGCCTGCGCCCGAGGCGGTGCAGGTGTCGGCCAGCGAGTGCAGGACGGAGTCGATCTGGGCGACGTCGGCGTCGGGATGCAGGTTCTGCAAGCGCGCGGCGTCCAGGTGTACCGCGGCGCCCAGGTAGTCCAGGTCGCGGCAGTAGACCAGCACGCCGGCGTTGATCGACTCGCCGCGTTCGACCCGCGGGACGACCCGCAGCGTCGCGTACTCGAACGGGAAGCGGGCGCCGGTCATCGCAACCGCCATGGCCGAGCGGCGCGGCGCTCCCGGCGCTGCGGCCCGGCGGCGACCGCGTCACGAAGCGGGGGCAACCAGCCGTCCCGCGCGGCCAGCCGCGACCGGAAGAAATCGAGGTAGGCCGCACGCACGTCGGCCGGTGACCCGAAGCCCGGCTCGCCGGCCAACCACTCCTCGGGGACCTGGTCGACAGCAGCGGCGACCACCGGATCGCTGATCGTCAGTTGGCCGGCGGCGCCGAGGTCGGGCTTGGAGCCGATCAACACGTGCTCGCTCGCGTCGTAGGGGCGGGCTGCCGCCTGCTCGGCGGAGGGCCAGTTGTGGTGGAACGTCAGCGCCGCGCCGTGGTCGATGAGGTACGGACGGCCGTGCCAGAACAGCATGTTGGGGTTGCGCCAGGACCGGTCGACGTTGGCCACCAGCGCGTCGAACCACAGCACCTGCCCGGCGAAGCCCGGGTCGATGTCGAATGCCTTCGGGTCGAGGTCGAGGGCACCGGGCAGGAAGTCGACACCCAGGTTGAGCCCGGCGCTGGCCCGAAGCAGGTCCTGCACCTCTTCGTCCGGCTCGTTGGCCGCCAGGACGGGATCGACCTCGACCGTCACGAGAGCGGGGACGGGCAGGCCGAGGGCAGCGGCCAGCGAGCCGACGATCACGTCGGCGATCAGTGCCTTGCGCCCCTGGCCGGCGCCGATGAACTTCACGACGTAGGTGCCCAGGTCGTCGGCCTCCATGAGCCCGGGCAGCGAGCCGCCCTCACGCAGCGGCGTGACGTAGCGCGTCGCGGCGACCGAAGGGAGCACGGTCCCGGAGCCTAGTGGCCTCGCGGAGTTCGTCGATCTTCCTGCATCTCCAGCCTGGTCGGGCTGCTGCTGTAGGAAGATCGTTCTGCAGTGAACTGATCAGCTTGCCGCGGCCAGTGCCTCGCGAAGTTCGTCCGCCGTCAGAGGCGCGCCGTACGCGGGCTGGTCACGGTCGAATCGGCGCCCTTCTGCGAGCGGCCCGGCGTCGACGACATCGAAACCGAAGCCCTCGATGAGGTCGCGGACGAACTGCTTGGCACCGTCGTCATCGCCGGCGATGGGCAGTGCGCGCCGGTTCGGCGTTCCGGCCGGCCTGGCGTGGTCGCCGATCTCGGCCGCGCGGATGCTGTTGAAGGCCTTGACCACCTTCGCGCCGGCGAGGTGCTCGGCCAGCTTGCCGCTCGCGGTGGCCGCGCCACCGTCGACGTCGGGGTAGTGACCGTCGCGCTCGAAGTAGTAGTTGTTGGTGTCGATGACGATCTTGCCGACCAACGGCTCCACCGGCACCTGCGGGTAGTTCTTGAAGGGAATCGTCACGACGACGATGTCTCCGGCGGCAGCGGCCTCGTCGCTGGTCGCCGCCCGCGCCTGCGGTCCGAGTTCGGCGACCAGATCGGCCAGCGTCTCAGGGCCGCGTGAGTTGCTGAGCACCACCTGGTGCCCGTGCGCGATGGCCTGCTTCGCAATTGCGTGACCGATGTGGCCGCTGCCGATGAACCCGATCGTTGTCATGGCCGCACAACGCGGTGCGCGGCGAGTGCTATTCCGGTCGCCGGTCCCGGTTCAGGCGATCGCGCCGGCGTTGCGGAGTTCGGCCAGTTCGCTCTCGCCGTACCCGAGCTGCGCGAGGAGGTCCGCCGTCGAGCTGCCGATCTCCGGCACCGGCCCGGCCGCGCCGGGCGTCACCGAGAAGCGGGGCGCGGGACCGGGCATCGGCGCGCCCGCCACCGACGTGAACGAGCCGCGAGCCACGTTGTGCGGATGTTCGAGCGCCTCGGCCAGCGTGAGCACGGGCGCCACACAGGCATCGAGCGGCTCGAACACCGCGGCCCACTCATCGCGCGTCCTGGTGCGAAACGTCTCGGCGAGCACCTTCTTGCACTCGTCCCAGTCCTGCGGGGCATACGGCGTGGGGGTGCTCGCCTCGTCCAGCTGCAGCGCGGCGAGGAGCGCTGACCAGAACTGCGGCTCGATCGCGCCGACCGCCACCCACTTGCCGTCCGCGCATTCGTAGCAGCGGTAGTTCGGCGCGCCGCCGTCGAGCATGTTGGCCTCGCGCTCGTCCTTCCACCCGCCGCGGGAGACGAACGTGCGCGTCATCGAGCCGAGGTAGGACGCACCCTCGGTCATCGCCGCGTCCACGACCTGCCCCTCGCCGGTGGCCCGTGCGTGCAGCAGCGCGGCGAGCAGGCCGGTCGCCAGGAACATCGCCCCGCCGCCGAAGTCGGCGACGTAGTTGGCCGGGGGAACGGGCGGTCCCTCGGCCGGACCGATGCCGTGCAGCAGCCCGGTGATCGCGAGGTAGGTGATGTCGTGCCCCGCTGTCGGGGCGAGCGGGCCCGACTGCCCCCAGCCCGTCATCCGCCCGTAGACCAGCCTCGGGTTGGCGGCCAGCACTTCGTCCGGGCCGAGGCCCAGCCGTTCGGCGACGCCGGGCCGGAAGCCCTCGATCAGGGCGTCGCACGACGCGGCCAGCTTGAGCGCGACGGCGGCGCCGCCGGGCTTGCGCAGGTCGAGCGCGATGGAGCGGCGACCGCGGCCGAGCGGGCTGGCGGCCAAGGCATCGCCCAGACCCGCCGCGCCGGGCAACCGGTCGATCCGGATCACCTCGGCGCCCAGGTCGGCCAGCAGCATGCCGAGGAAGGGCACCGGCCCGATGGCCGGCAGCTCGAGAACTCGCACTCCGTCAAGCGGACCGGCCACAGCCACCCTCACCTTTCGACGTTGTCCCGGCCCCGTCCGGACCTACGCGGACGAGGCCGGGACAACTCGCGGAGACCTGGAGGTCAGAACGTCTCGTTGTTCTCGGCCTTCTTGCGCAGCAGCGGGTTCGGCTCGAAGCGCGCGCCGTACTTCGCGGCGAACTCGTCGGCGCGGGCGACGAACGCCGCCACGCCGCCGGGGAAACCGTTGATGTACTGCAGCACCCCGCCGGTCCACGGCGGGAAGCCGATGCCCATGATCGACCCGATGTTGGCGTCGGCCGTCTCGATGATGACGTTCTCCTCGACGCAGCGCGCCGATTCGACGGCCTCGATGACCAGCATCCGCTCCTCGAGCTCATGGATGTCGACCTTGGACGGGTCGCCCTGGATCGGGAAGTGCTCGGCGAGCCCCGGCCACAGACCGGTGCGCTTGCCCGACTCGTCGTAGTCGAAGAAACCGGCGCCGCGCAGGCGGCCCGGGCGGCCGAGCTCGACCATCTTCTCGACGATCGCCTCGGCCGGGTGGGCGACGTAGCCGTCGCCCGCGGCCTCCTTGGCCTCGTTGCGGATCTTGAGGAACAGCTCGAGGTTGAGCTCGTCGGCCAGCTGCAGCACCCCGACCGGGTAACCGGCCTGCGTGGTCGCCTGCTCGATCGTCGACGGGGCGATGCCCTCACCCAACATGGCCAGGCCCTCGTTGACGAACGTGCCGATGACCCGTGAGGTGAAGAACCCGCGGCTGTCGTTGACGACGATCGGCGTCTTCTTGATCTGGGCCGAGTAGTCCAGCGCGCGGGCGAGCGCCTCGTCCGAGGTCTGCTCGCCGCGGATGATCTCCAGCAGTGGCATCTTGTCGACCGGAGAGAAGAAGTGCAGCCCGATGAAGTCCTGCTTGCGCTGCACGCCGTCGGCCAGGATCGTGATCGGCAGGGTGGACGTGTTCGAGCCGAGCAGCGCGTCCGGGTTGACGACGCCCTCCGTCTGCTGGAAGACCTCGTGCTTGAGCGAGACCTTCTCGAAGACCGCCTCGACGACGAGGTCGCAGCCGGCCAGCGCCGCGTAGTCGTCTGTCGGCGTGATCCGGGCGAGGATCTCGTCGGCCTTGTCCTGCGCCATCTTGCCGCGCGACACCGCCTTGTCGAGGATCTTCTGTGAGTACGCCTTGCCCTTCTCGGCCGCTTCGAGGGAGACGTCCTTGAGCACGACGTCGATGCCGTTGCGCGCGCTGACGTAAGCGATGCCGGCGCCCATCATCCCGGCGCCGAGCACGGCGACCTTCTTGGCCGGCCGCTTCTCGAAGCCGGCCGGGCGCGAGCCGCCGCCGTTGATCGCGTTCAGGTCGAACCAGAACGCCTGGATCATGTTCTTCGCCGTCTGACCCTTGGCCAGGTTGACGAAGTAGCGACCCTCGATCGCGAGAGCGGTGTCGAAGTCGACGGTCGCCCCCTCGACGGCGGCACACATGATGTGGTGCGGCGCCGGCATCGGGGCGCCCTTGAGCTGCTTGCGCAGGTTGCCGGGGAACGCCGGCAGCATGCCGGCGACCTTCGGGTTGGACGGGGCGCCACCGGGCATCCGGTAGCCCTTGGCGTCCCAGGGCTGCTCGGTGGCCGGGGTGGCCTTGATCCAGTCGCGGGCCTTGGCCAGCATCTCGTCCGGCGTCGCGGCCAGCTCGTCGACGATTCCCAGCTCGACGGCCTCGGCGGGCTTGTAACGCGTGCCCTGCAGCAGGACCTTCATCAGGCCGTCGGCGATGCCGAGCAGCCGGACGATGCGCGTGACGCCGCCGGCGCCGGGCAGCAGGCCGAGGGTGACCTCGGGCAACCCGAACTGCGACTTCGGGTTGTCGAGTGCGATGCGCCGGTTGCAGGCGAGCGCGATCTCGAGGCCACCGCCGAGCGCGGCGCCGTTGAGCGCCGCGACGGTCGGCTTACCGAGCTTCTCGAAGCGCCGGAAGTCGGCCTTGATCTTCTCGACGCCGGCCGCGAACTCGTGCGCGTTCTCGTCGGTGACCTGGGCCAGCAGCTTCAGGTCACCGCCGGCGAAGAACGTGTCCTTCGCCGAGGTGACGATGACGCCGGCGACCGTGTCCTTCTCGGCCTCGAGGCGGTCGACGACCGAGGCGAGCGACGAGCGGAAGTCGTCGGTCATGGTGTTGGCCCGCTGGTTCGGGTCGTCGAGGGTCAGCGTGACGATGCCGTCCGCGTCCTGGTCCCAGCGGATCGTGTTCTCAGACATGTATGTGGTCTCTTCCGTTGGTTTCGGTCGCGGGTCAGATGCGCTCGACGATGGTGGCGACACCCATGCCGCCGCCGACACACAGGGTGGCCAGGCCGTAACGCAAATCGCGCCGCTCGAGCTCGTCGACCAGCGAACCGAGGATCATCGCGCCGGTGGCGCCGAGCGGGTGGCCCAGGGCGATGGCGCCGCCGTTCACGTTGACCTTCTCGTGCGGGACGTTCAGGTCGCGCATGAACTTCATGACGACTGCGGCGAAGGCCTCGTTGACCTCGAACAGGTCGATTTCGTCGACGGTCAGGCCGGCCTTGGCCAGCGCCTTCTGGGCCGACGGCGCCGGGCCGGTCAACATGATCGTCGGCTCGGAGCCGACGACACCGACCGAGACGATCCGGGCCCGGGGGGTGAGCCCGTTGCCGGTGCCCGCCTTCTCGCTGCCGATCACCATGACCGACGCGCCGTCGACGATGCCGGACGAGTTGCCCGGCGTGTGGACGTGGTTGATCTTCTCGACCCAGTGGTACTTCTGCAGAGCCACGGCGCCGAATCCGCCCATCTCGGCGACGGCGGCGAAGGAGGGCTTGAGGCCGGCCAGCGTCTCCACGGTGGTGCCGGCGCGCGGGAACTCGTCATGGTCGAGCAGCACCTGGCCGTTGAGGTTGACGACGGGAACGATCGAGTTGGCGAAGGTGCCGTTCGCGATCGCCTTGGCCGCGCGCAGCTGCGACTCGGCGGCGAAGGTGTCGACGTCCTCGCGGCTGAAGCCTTCCAGCGTTGCGATCAGGTCGGCGCCCACCCCCTGCGGGACGAAGCCGGTTGCGTACGCCGTCTCCGGGTCCTGGGCCCACGGTCCGCCGTCGGAGCCCATCGGCACGCGCGACATCGACTCGACCCCCCCGGCGAGGATGAGGTCCTCCCAGCCCGAACGCACCTTCTGGGCGGCGATGTTGACGGCCTCCAGGCCGGAGGCGCAGAAGCGGTTGAGCTGGAAGCCCGGACCGGAGGTCTCGTACCCGGCGGCGAGCGCCGCGGTACGCGCGATGTCGGCGCCCTGCTCACCGACGGGGGAGACGCAGCCCAAGATGACGTCCTCGACGTTGGCCGGGTCGAGGCCCACGTTGCGCTTGCGCAGCTCGTCGAGCAGCCCGACCACGAGGGAGACCGGCTTCACGCTGTGCAGCGAGCCGTTGGCCTTGCCGCGGCCGCGCGGTGTCCGCACGGCGTCATAGACAAATGCTTCGGTCATGTTCTGTTCCGTCCTGTCTGGTGCTGATCGTGCGGGGCCGGTGCTGGCCGGGGAGCGGACTGCTGGTGCCTGATACTCCCAGTCTTACTGTCACAGTCGCCAAGTGCCAGTGATTGTGTCCCTGTGCACCCGGAACCGTCTACGCTCGGCGCGTGAGCAGCGTGGAGGCGGCGATCGACGGGGAGTTGACCGTCGACGAGCTGGCGGCGCGTACCGGGATGACGGTACGCACGCTGCGTTTCTACGCAAGCGAGGGGCTGTTGCCGCCGCCACAGCGGCGCGGCCGGGTCGCCTACTACGACGCGCGGCACCGGCTGCGTCTCGACCTCATCCGGACGCTGCAAGAGCACGGCTACACCTTGTCGGCGATTCAGCGCGTGTTGGCCCGGATCCCGGAGAACGCGACGCCGGCCGAGTACGCGGTCCAGAGCGCGGTGCTGACGCCGTGGCTGCCGGACCAGACAGAGGAGCTGGACCGCGCCGGTCTGGAACGGCGGATCGGCCAACGGATCGAGGACGAGCAGGTCGACTACCTGGTCGCCGTCGGCGCGCTGGAGCGGCACGGGGACGGGATGTTCCGGGCTTCACCGGCCCTGCTCGGCCACGCCGCGGAGCTCATGCGGCTACCCGTGCCACAGTCGGTGCTGCGTGAGTCGGCCGAGATCATCGACGAGCACGCGACCGCGGTGGCCGACGGGCTGACCGACCTGTTCGCGCGCGCCATCTGGGGGCCCTACCAGCGCGGCGAGATAGATCACGAGCAGGTGGTGGCGATCCTCGACCGGATGCGCCCGCTGGCGCTGCAGGGGCTGCTCGGCGCCTTCGCCCGGGCGGCGGACGCCGCCGCCCACCGCCGCCTCGAATCCTGACGCGCTACCGACATGCAATAGCGGCGCGGCCGCCCCGCTATTGCACGTCGGTCCGTCGTCCACAGGCCAGTCCGGGCCGGCAGCCACCGCGAGAGGCTTGTCGAGTGGCTGGGTATGCCCTGAACGATCCGCGGTTGATCATGACGTGGACGGAGCTTCGAGCCCGCGGTTGGTCGCCGGACGCCATCCGCGCGCAGGTTTCCGCCGGCCGCTGGCGCCGTTGGGGATACGCGATCGCCCTGCACAACGGACCGCTCACCAGGCAGCAACGCTGGCATGTGGCCCGTGTCCACGGCGGACCGCGAGCCCTGCTGAGCGGATTCACCGCCGCCGAGGCATTCGGCCTCAGCGGCTGGGAGCGGGAGACCGTCGACCTGGTCGTTCCCCTCGGCGCCCGGCGCAGCTCACGGTGTCCGGTCGCCTTCCGGCTGCACCGGCGACGCGAGTGGAGCGAGGTGCGGTTGGCACCCCAGCGCGGTGTGCACCACCGAGCTGACGCCATGGTGGTCGCCGCGAGCACCTTCGACTCGCCGCGCCCGGCCTGTGGGCTGTTCGCGGCCGCTGTTCAGCAACGCATAGTGCGACCGGATGACCTGTCCGATTCACTGGCCCGGATGTCGCGAACCCGTCACCGCGCGGCGCTGACGAGCGCGGTGGCCGACATCGCACAGGGTGCCGACGCGCTGAGCGAGATCGACCTGGTGCGGCTGTGTCGCCGCTTCGAGCTGCCGGCGCCGATCCAGCAGGCCGTCCGGAAGGAGCGCGGGGGTCGCCGTCGCTACCTCGATGCGAGCTGGCGGCGCCGCGACGGCCGCCTCGTGGTGGTCGAGGTCGACGGCGCACTGCACCTGAGCGCAAGACGCTGGTGGGACGACCAGCTGCGGCAGAACGAGATCACCCTCGACGACGCACTGGTGCTGCGCTTCCCGAGCGTGATCGTAAGGACCCAGCCCGGCGTCGTGGCCGCGCAGCTTCGCCAGGCGCTGTTGCTCTGACCTGCGATCGCGGGCTCACAACCCCGCGATTGCATGTCGACCTCATTTGCGGCGGGTGCAGAGCTTGTCGGGGTCGGGTTCGTCGGGATCGGTGCTGCACACCGGCGGCAGCGCCTTGGCGATCGCGGTCGCCAGCGGCGGCAACACCGTCCCGCCCTGGTACTTGGTCGGCACGGTGATCGAGATGTACGGCCCGCGGTCGACCGTCGTGTAGACGTTGCCGTCCCGGCTGCGGGTCACGTCGAAGTAGGGCCCGGCCAGGTCCCCGCCGTTGATGAACTCCGCGCTCGAACCGGCTGTCAGCGACTTCGGCCGGTCGACGCCGCAGCGCAGCACCACCGCCGGATCGCCCCAGGCCGCGACGTACGGCGATTCGGTGTGGACGACCCGAGGGTTGAGGGCTCCGAGCTGCACCGGTAACTCGGCCAGCACCTTCGCGCACGGAGCCGCCTCGGCCGCACCGAGCGGCGGCGCCGGGGCCGTCACCGGGGGCGGCGCGCCGGCCGTCGGATCGGTCGTCGAGTCCGAACCCGAGCCGCCGCCGCCGAGGGCGACGATGCCGATCGCGACCACGGCGACGAGCGGCAGGGTGACGCCGGTGGCGATGAGGGCCGCCCGGCGGTGGACGGGATCTATCGCGGGACTCCGGTCAGAGGTGGACGACCGGGCAGGTCAGCGTCCGGGTGATGCCGGCGACCGACTGCACATTGGCGACGACCAGCTTGCCGAGCTCGTCGACGCTGGCCGCCTCGGCCCGCACGATCACGTCGTAGGGGCCGGTGACGTCCTCGGCGCTGGCGACGCCGGCGAGACCACTGATCTGCTGGGCGACCGAGGCGGCCTTGCCGACCTCGGTCTGGATGAGGATGTACGCGCTGACGCTCACGTGCCTGCCTTCCGAATGACTCGCGGCCCGGCGCGCCGTCCGGCCGTTCGCGGCGCGTCCTAGGCTCGTCGAGATGTGCGGACCGGTAGAACGTAGCGCAGGCGCGGCTCCGGCAGTCCCAGTCATCACCGCCCTGGGCCCGAACCCGTCCGCCCGATTGTAAGGAGCAAGATCATCACCGTTTCCGACGCCGGCGAATTCGGGCTGATCGCGCGCGTCACCGAAGGCCTCGAGACGGTCGAGAGCACCCTGATCGGCCCGGGCGACGACGCAGCCGTGGTGGCCGCGCCGGACGGCCGGGTCGTCGCATCCACCGATCTCCTCGTCGAGGGCCGGCACTTCCGCCGCGACTGGTCGACGGCCGAGGACGTCGGGCACAAAGCCGCCGCGCGCGCGTTCTCCGACATCGCGGCCATGGGTGCCCTGCCCACCGCGTTGCTCGTCGGCTTCGCCGCTCCGGGCACGCTCGAACTGTCGTGGGTGGACGGGCTGTTGGCGGGCCTGCGCCAGGAATGCGCGCACGTCCAGGCCGCCATCGTCGGCGGCGACGTCACCGCTGCCGACTGCATCACCATCGCGCTCACCGCGCTCGGGGACCTGCAGGGCCGCCCGCCGGTCACCCTCGACGGGGCGGCCCCGGGGGACTTGGTGGCGCTGTGCGGACGGGTGGGCTGGGCGGCAGCCGGGTTCGCCGTCCTCGGCCGCGGGTTCCGGTCGCCGGTGCAGGTCGTGGCCGCGCACCGCCGTCCCGAACCTCCGTACTTCGAAGGGCCGAACGCGGCTGCCCTCGGTGCCACCGCGATGACCGACGTCAGCGACGGGCTGGTGGCCGATCTGGGACACGTCGCGGCCGCGAGCGGGGTGCGGATCGACCTGCGGGCCGACACGCTCGATGTGCCGGCCAAGCTGCGCGAGGTGGGCTCGGCGCTCAACGTCGACCCGATGGTCTGGGTACTCACCGGCGGCGACGACTACGCCCTCGCCGCCACCTTCCCCAAGGGGACCGACCTCCCCGAGCCGTGGCGGGTGATCGGCACGGTCGCCGAGGGCGAGGGCGTCCGGGTCGACGGGCGGCGGTGGCCCGTGGGCGGTCACGAGCACTACCGCTGAAGCGTGTCGGGCCCGGCTCGTATGGTTCCGACGTGCCGTTCGAGATCGAGATCCGTCCCTACGACGACCCCGACGTGACGCGACTGGTGGCCGAGGTGCAGGCGGAGTACGTCGTCATGTACGGCGGCCAGGACGCCGCAACGGTCGACCCGGCCGAGTTCGCGCCCCCGGACGGGCTGTTCCTGGTCGGCCTGCTCGACGGGGTCGCGGTGGCGACGGGCGGTTGGCGCCGCCTGGCCGATGCCGAGGGTCAGGCCGAGATCAAGAGGATGTACGTCGTCCCCGCTGCTCGACGGCGCGGGCTGGCCGAGCGGGTCCTCGCCGAACTCGAGCGGACCGCGGCCGAGGCCGGGCTCACCTGCCTCGTGCTCAACACCGGTCCCGAACAGCCGGCCGCGGTCGCGATGTACGAGCGCAACAGCTACGCGCCGGTGACCCCGTTCGGCCACTACGCCTGCCACCCGCACGCGCTGTTCTTCGGCAAGGCGCTGCCCGCGCCGCAGTTGCGATGAGCCGGGAAAGCGAACGGCCCGCCTCGCAATGCGAGACGGGCCGCGAAGCGGTCGGGATGGGGCTCAGCCGCGGGTGACCTTGCCGGCCTTGAGGCACGAGGTGCACACGCTCATCCGACGGCGGATGCCCGGAGCGACGAGCGCCCGCACGGTCTGCACGTTGGGGTTCCACCTGCGGTGGGTACGGCGGTGCGAGAACGAGACCGACATGCCGAAGCCCGGCCCCTTGCCGCAGACATCGCAGACGCTGGCCACTGGAGACTCCCTGTTGATCGATCAAGACGAGTTGATTGACGAATCCGCGCGCACCCGAAGTGATGCGGGGCAACCGGAGAAGTCTAACGTCTGCGGCTCGTCGCATCCAAACCGCCCGGATTCGCCGGGCCGGACAAGTATCCTGCGCGGACAACGGGTGCCGAGAGGGGGACCAGTGCTCGACGCGCTCGATGCCGACGCCGTGCGCCGGTGGAGCCGCAGCGCGGTCGACCTGCTCGAGACGCACCGCGCCGAGATCGACGCCTTGAACGTGTATCCGGTCGCCGACTCCGACACCGGCAGCAACCTGGTGACGACGCTGCGCTCGGCCGACGCCGCCCTCGGTGCGGCGCAGCCGGCGAATGCCGGCGCCGCACTGGCCGAGATGGCCGTCGGTGCAGCCCACGGGGCACTCGGGAACTCCGGGTTCATCGTGTCGCAGATTTTGCGTGGCCTGGCCGATGCGACCAGCGGCGACCTCGACGCCCCGGCGATCACCGCCGGCCTGGACCGCGGAGCCGAGCTGGCCCGCACGGCGGTGGTCACCCCCGTCGAAGGGACGATCCTCACCGTCGCCCGCGCCGCGAGCGACGGCGCGCTCGGAGCCACCCTGGGTGAGATCGTCGTCAACGCAGTCCGGGCCGCCGACGTCGCGTTGCAGCGCACGCCGAGCCAACTGGCCGACCTCGCGCAGGCCGGGGTGGTCGACGCGGGTGGCCGAGGGCTCGTCGTCCTGCTCGAGGCGCTGGCCCGCACGATCACCGGCGTCGTCACGCCCATCGCCCCGGTCCGCGTGCCGCTTCGGTCGGCGTCGGCCGCCCACGGGGAAGGCGGCGACTTCGCCTTCGAGGTGCAGTACCTGCTCGAGGCATCGTCGGGCGCTGTGGACGTCCTGCGCGATGCGCTGGCCGACCTCGGCGACTCGGTCGCCGTCGTGGCCGTCGGAGAAGGCGTGTGGAACGTTCACGCACATGTCGACGACGTCGGCGCGGCCATCGAAGCAGGGGTCAACGCCGGGCGTCCCTACGAGATCTCGGTCGTGCGCTTCTCCGACCAGATGCGTGACGCCGCCCAGCGCGGCGCGATCGCCGTCGTGGCAGTCGCACCGGGCGTCGGCCTTGCCCACCTCTTCGAAGCTGAGGGCGTGCACGTCGTCGAAGGGGAAGGCGACAGTCCGCCGTCGGTCGACGCCGTGCTCGACGCGATCCGGGCGACCGGCGCGCGCGACGTGGTCCTGCTGCCCAATGCCGCGCGCGTCTCAGGGGTGGCCGAACAGGCCGCCGAGCGGGCGCGGGCACAGGGCAACCACGTGTCGGTCGTCCCCACCCGGTCGCCGGTGCAGGGCCTGGCCGCCATCGCCGTCCACGACCCCACCCGCCGCTTCGACGACGACGTCATCGCCATGGCCGAGGCGGCGGCGGCGACGCGGCACGCCGAGCTGACGGTCGCCCGCACCGAGGCGCTGACCGCGGTCGGCATCTGCCAGCCCGGCGACATCCTCGGCCTCATCGACGACGACGTGGTCGAGATCGGGCGGGGCATGCTGGCGGTCGCGTTCACCGTCGTCGACCGGCTACTGGGAGTCGGTGCCGAGCTGATGACGGTGCTGGTCGGCGCCGACGCGCCACCCCGGACCGGAGACCAGATCAAGGCGCACGTGCGCGAGCGCGCTCCGTTCACCGACGTCACCATCTACCTGGGCGGCCAACCCGACCACCCGGTGATCATCGGCGTGGAGTAGCTCCGTGCCCATGCTCGATTCGAAGCTCGCCGACACCGTCGGCGGTCGCACCGCGAAGGCGCTCGAGAAGGCCTTCGGCATGCAGACGGTCGCGGACCTGCTGGCCCACTACCCGCGCCGGATGGCCGAACGCGGTGAACTCACCGAGCTGTCCTCGCTGCGCGTGGACGACGACGTGACCGTCGTGGCCGACGTCCGCACCACCGCGGTCAAAGGCCCGCCGGCGAACCCGCGACTCGAGGTCGTCGTCGGCGACGGACCGGACAAGTTGCATCTGGTCTTCTTCGGCCGCCGGAGCACCTGGCGCAAGAACGAGCTGCAACCGGGTGCGCGCGGGTTGTTCTCCGGCAAGGTTGGCGTGTTCAACGGCACGCGCCAGCTCGTGCACCCCGAGTACGTGCTGTTGCGCGGCGATTCGCTGGACGAGACCGCGGCCGACGTCTACGCGGGCCGGCTGATCCCGATCTATCCGGCCACCCAGTCGGTGCGCACCTGGGTCATCTCCAACGCTGTCCAGCAGGCGCTGCAGGTGCTCGACCCGGTACCGGACCCGCTCGACGCCGAGGTCCGGGCGCGCCGCGGCCTCTTGTCTCTCGACGCCGCCCTGCGGGCCATGCACGAGCCGGACGACCGCGAGCAGTGGGCCGCCGCCCGCCGGCGGCTGGCCTGGGACGAGGCGATGGGCGTCCAGCTCGCGCTGGCGCAGCGGCGCTGGCTGGCCGGCGCCAACCCGGCCGTTCCCCGTCGCCGCAGGAGGGGCGGCCTGCTCGACGCGTTCGACGCCGCGCTGCCTTTCACCCTGACCGCCGGGCAGCGGGAGGTCGGGGACCTGGTCGCCGACGAGCTCGGCCGCGATCACCCGATGCACCGGCTGCTCCAAGGCGAGGTCGGATCGGGCAAAACGGTGGTGGCCCTGCGCGCGATGCTGCAAACCGTCGACGGCGGCGGCCAGGCCGCCCTGCTGGCGCCGACCGAGGTGTTGGCCGGCCAGCACGCGCGCACCCTCGACACCCTGCTCGGACCGCTCGCCCGCGGCGGCGAGCTCGGCGGCAGCGAGACGGCCACCCGCGTCGCCCTCCTGACCGGCTCGCTGCCCGCCGCCGCGCGCAAGCGTGCGCTGCTCGACGCGGCGGGGGGCGCGGCCGGCATCGTCGTCGGCACCCACGCGCTCATTCAGCAGCACGTCAGCTTCGCCGACCTGGGTCTGGTCGTCGTCGACGAGCAGCACCGCTTCGGCGTCGAGCAGCGGGATGCGCTGCGGGGCAAGGCCACGACGCCGCCCCACGTGCTGGTCATGACCGCCACCCCGATCCCGCGGACGGTGGCGATGACGGTGTTCGGCGATCTCGAGACGTCGACGCTGTCCGAACTGCCGGCCGGGCGGGCGCCGATCGCGACGAGCGTCGTGCCGGCTGCCGAGAAGCCGGGCTGGCTCGACCGTACGTGGCAGCGGATCCGCGAAGAGGTCGCGGCCGGACGGCAGGCCTACGTCGTCTGCCCGCGGATCGGGGAGGGCGGCGATCTCGCCGACTTCGACGCCGAGCTGGCCGACTACGACGACGGAGAAGGTGTGGGTGACCGCCAGCGGCGGCCGCCGCTGGCGGTTAAGGAGGTGCTGCCGATGCTCAGCGAGGGACCGCTCGCGGGGCTGCGGCTCGCACCGCTGCACGGTCGGCTGACCCCGGAGGACAAGGACCGCACGATGGTCGACTTCGCGGCCGGACGGATCGACGTCCTGGTCGCGACGACGGTGATCGAGGTCGGCGTCGACGTCCCGAACGCCACGGTGATGGCCGTGCTGGACGCCGACCGGTTCGGCATCTCGCAGTTGCACCAGCTGCGCGGCCGGGTGGGTCGCGGCGGCCATCCGGGTCTCTGCTTGCTGGTCACCGACGTCGTGGGCGACGCGTCGGCCCGCGAACGGCTGGATGCGGTGGCCGCCACCACCGACGGTTTCGAGCTCGCGCGCCTCGACGTGCAGCAGCGCCGCGAGGGCGACGTGCTCGGCGCGGCGCAGTCGGGACGCCGCCGCCAGCTCCGGCTGCTGTCCCTGCTGCGCGACGAGGACCTCATCACCGCGGCCCGGGCCGAGGCGAGTGACATCGTGGCCGCGGATCCGACGCTGGCCGAGCATCCGCTGCTGGCTGCCCAGGTGGCCGCGCTCGTCAACGACGACCAGGCCGAGTACCTGGAAAAGGCGTGAGCACACAGGTCGAACGGTCGGCGTGTGGCGACGCAGCGGGTTACCGGCGGCGTGTCGCGCCCGCCGGCTGGCCACACACGGGAACGAGTGGGATCGGCGGGGTCGACCCATGAGGATTGTCGCCGGGTTGGCCAAGGGCCGCCGGCTGGCCGCGCCGGCCGACGCCACCCGGCCGACCTCCGACCGCGCCCGCGAGGCCTTGTTCAACTCGCTGGCCGCACTCCTGGACCTCGACGGGATCCGCGTGCTCGATCTGTTCGCCGGCACCGGAGCGGTCGGCCTCGAGGCACTGTCACGGGGGGCGGCCGAGGCGGTGTTCGTCGAATCCGACCGCGCGGCCCTCGACGTCCTGCGCCGCAACGTCGACGCGGTGGGCCTGCCCGGCGCCACCGTCGTGCGCCGCCCGGTGGCCGCGTTCCTCGACGGCGCACGCGAGGCCCGGGAAGACGCCCGCTTCGATTTCGTCTTCGCCGATCCGCCGTACGCACTGGACGACGCGGCACTCGGCGCCCTGCTGACCAGCCTGGTCGACGGTGACCACCTCGCCGAGCACGCCGTCGTCGTCGTCGAGCGGTCCGCGCGGGGCGCCGGTCCGGACTGGCCGACCGGGATCACACCGATTCGCGACCGGCGCTACGGCGAGGGCGTCCTTTGGTACGGTCGCCGACAATGAAACCGCCCGCCGCAGACGGCACCGCCAAGGTCCGCCGGGCTCTGTGCCCGGGGTCGTTCGATCCGGTCACCAACGGCCACATCGACATCATCGGCCGTACCGCCAGCCTCTACGACGAGGTGGTCGTCGCGGTCTTCGTCAACCAGTCCAAGTCCGGGCTGTTCAGCGTCGACGAGCGCCGCGAGATGCTGCTCGAGGTCACGTCCGCCTACCCCAACGTCACCATCGACACGTTCGAGGGCCTGGTCGTCGACTACTGCCGCGCCCACGACATCCCGGTCATCGTCAAGGGCCTGCGTGCGGTCAGTGACTTCGACTACGAGCTGCAGATGGCGCAAATGAACCGGGGCCTGGCCGGGGTCGACACGCTGTTCATGCCGACCAACCCGGAATACAGCTTCCTTGCCTCTAGCCTGGTCAAAGAGATCGCGAAGTGGAGCGGCGACGTCTCCTCGCTCGTTCCACCGAACGTCCTGAAGATGCTGAAGGAGCGCAACAGCGCGACGAGCTAGGCGGGGGTTACGGATGAGCACCGACGAGGCCCTGCGGCGCACGGACGAACTGCTGAGCGAACTCATCGAGATCGTCGAGACGGCCCGTGCCGTCCCGATGTCCGCGTCCTGCGTGTTGCCGCGCGAGCGGATCCTCGACCTGCTGGACGAGCTGCGCGAGGTCCTCCCCCCGGAGATGGACGAGGCGCGCACGGTCATCGCCACCCGCGACCGTGTGCTCAAGGACGCCTACTCCGCGGCCGCCGAGCTGCGCGAGCGGTCCGTGGCCGACGGCGACGCGGTTCTGGCCGACGCGCGGCACCGTGCCGAGGCGGTCCTCGCCGACACCGACCAGCAGGCCGCCGCAATCGTCGCCGCCGCCCAGGCCGAGCACGGCCGGCTGGTGTCGGCCACCGCGGTGCACCAGGCCGCCGCCGCCGCCTCGGCCGCTCTCCGCGAGGACGCCGAGGCCTACCAGGCCCAACTCAGCAGCCAGGCTCAGGGCTACGACGCCGAGATCCGGGCCGACGCCGACCGGTACGCCGCCGAGGCCCGTACCGAGGCCGAGCGCTACGCCACGAAGCTGACTGCTGATGCCGAGAACTACGCCGAGCGCACCCTCGACGAGCTGTCGGCCGTCCTGCACAAGGCGGCCGCCACGGCCGAGCAGGGCCGGACCGCGCTGCGCCAGCGGCGGGCCGGCGCGTGGACCTCGGACGGCCCCCGCGAGGGCGACGAGCGAGCGCCGATTTCGGCCTGAGGCCCCCGCTGGGTAGGCTGGACGACGGTCTCAACCCGACCAGGTTCGTCTTCGCATGCTCGAGAACACCACACCGATGCCCCAGCCGCACACCACTCCGCGCAGTCCGTTCCTATTCGACCTGCGCGAACTGGGCCGCGGACCGGGGTGCCTGAAGGATTATCGGCGTTCTGTTCCCGCGCCTGCGGGGCTCGGACTTGATCTCATCGGAGTGCCGGAAGGTGCTCCGCTCGCACTGGATGTTCGGCTGGAGTCGGTCACCGAGGGCGTGCTCGTCACGGGCACGGTCACGGCCCCGCTCACCGGTCAGTGCGGGCGGTGCCTCGACCCGATCTCCGACGAGCTGGTCGTCGACGTTTGTGAACTGTTCGCCTATCCGGACAGCGTCACTGACGAGACGACCGAGGCGGACGAGATCCATCGGATCGACGGCGACCGCCTCGACGTCGAACCGGTGGTGCGTGACTCGGTCGTCCTCGGCCTGCCGTGGACGCCGCTGTGCCGGCCTGATTGCGCCGGTCTCTGCCCCACTTGTGGGCAGCGGCTGGACGATCTGCCGGCCGGGCACACGCACGACCTGCTCGACCCCCGCTGGGCGGCGCTGGCGAAGTTCACCGACGCCGGCGGCTCGCCCGACCAGCGCACCAACAGTTCAACTAGTCAGGAGTAGACGACGTGGCCGTTCCGAAGCGCAAGATGTCGCGCAGCAACACCCGAGCCCGCCGATCGCAGTGGAAGACGTCGGCGCCGACGCTCGTGCGCTGCCCGAACCGCGCCTGCGGCGAGATGGTGCTGCCGCACACGGCGTGCTCCAACTGCGGCCAGTACGACGGCAAGCAGGTCCTGGCGGTCTGAGCCCGTGCGGCTCCGTACCGATGCAGGGAACACCCGAGCTCGCTGACCAGAGAGGGTTGGCCAAGGCACTCGGCGTCGAGATCGACGCCGAGTTGCTGCGTCGTGCCCTGACCCACCGCTCCTACGCCTACGAGCACGGCGGCCTCCCGCACAACGAGCGGCTGGAGTTCCTCGGCGACGCCGTGCTCGGCATCGTCATCACCGACACCTTGTACCGGGCACATCCCGACCTCACCGAGGGCCGGCTGGCCAAGCTGCGAGCGTCCGTCGTCAACATGCGAGCCCTCGCCGGCGTCGCCCGCACCGTCGGCCCCGAAGGGTTGGGCAGCTACGTCCTCCTCGGACGGGGCGAAGAGGCGACCGGCGGCCGCAACAAGGCGAGCATCCTCGCCGACACGCTCGAAGCGATCCTCGGCGCGGTGTACTTCCAACTGGGGCTCCCGGTTGCCGCCCGGGTGATTCACCAGCTCTTCGACGAACTGCTCGGGGACGTGGCCACCGCCGGCGCCGGCCTGGACTGGAAGACCAGCCTGCAGGAACTCACCGCCGAGCGCGGCCTCGGTGTGCCCGAGTACGTCATGTCCGCGGCCGGCCCCGATCACGAGAAGACCTTCACCGCGCAGGCCCAGGTGGCCGGCGAGCTGTTCGCCGCGTCGTCGGGCAGCAGCAAGAAGGAGGCCGAGCAACTGGCGGCCGAGACGGCGTGGCGGACGATCTCCGGCCGCGACTCCGTCGCTCGCTGAACGCCGTCCGTGCCCGAACTTCCTGAGGTCGAGACCGTCCGACTCGGGCTGCAGCGCTGGGTCGCCGGCCGCACCGTCGCCTCCGTCGAGGTGCGGCACCCGCGCGCGGTCCGGCGCCATCTCGGCGGCGGCCCCGATCTGGCCGCGCGTCTCGCCGGGCTCACCGTCGAGGCGGCCTCGCGTCGCGGGAAGTACCTGTGGCTGCCGCTCGCCGGGCCGGAGGGAGCACGCGGCGAGAGCCTCATCGCCCACCTGGGCATGAGCGGGCAGCTGCTCGTGCAGCGGCCGGACGCGCCGGACGAGAAGCACCTGCACGTGCGGGTCCGGTTTACCGACGGCGGGTCCGAGCTGCGCTTCGTCGACCAGCGGACCTTCGGCGGTGTCCTGCTGGACCGCCTGGTTCCGGCCGCCGACCGGCCCGAGGAGTCGATCCCGGAGCAGATAGCGCACATCGCCCGCGATCCGGTCGACCCGCACTTCGACGACGCGCTGTTCACCGCCCGTCTGCGGCGGCGCGACTCCGAGCTGAAACGGGCCCTCCTCGACCAGTCGCTGGTGTCAGGGATCGGCAACATCTATGCCGACGAGTCCCTGTGGCGTGCCCGGCTGCACGGCATTCGGCGAACCGGCGCGCTGACCCGGCCGGTCGTCGCCCGGCTGCTGGAGGAGGTTCGCGGTGTCCTCGCCGACGCCATGTCGGCCGGCGGGACGTCGTTCGACGCCCTCTACGTGAATGTCAACGGCGAGAGCGGGTATTTCGACCGGTCCCTGGCCGTGTACGGGAAGGAGGGAATGCCGTGTCCGCGGTGTGGGACGCCCGTCCGCCGGGCGTCGTTCATGAACCGTTCGAGCTTCTTCTGCCCGACGTGCCAGCGTCTCCCGCGCCGACCGAATGTCCGATAGGCGGAGTTGACCGGGCCGTTACCTCGGTGAGACCATGGATCGACCGACGGGAGCCTCGCCTGGCCGGCGCAGGGGCCCTGATCCGGGGTACATCGGATCGGGATCCACAGCCGGATTCGGCGCCCTCCCGCCTGCGTCACACAATGGCAGCGTCCAGGGCCAGCGGGCACCATCCGTCGAAGCCCGGGACACACAGGGGAAATGAAGGGTCGCCACATGGCACGCGCCCTGATGGGACACGTCGGTTCGCCCGGACAAGATACTTTGGCATTCGAGATCGCGCGGCTGCGCCGCCGAGTCACGGAGCTGGAGGCAGAGGTGACCCGGTTGCGGGAAGGCAGCGCCGAACTCGACCTCGAGCTGCATCGGATCGCCGAGGCGTCCGAACCAGCGCTGGCCTGACCTGCACGTCGCGCCCTCTCGGCGTCGCCGTCCTCGCAGGGTAGGTTCGGTGCGGCATCACTCCGGCCGGCGTCGTTGCGCCGCTCGGACCGCGCCGAACCGTGCTGACATGCGCTGATCCAGGAGTTCCGTGCACCTCAAGTCGCTGACGCTGCGGGGCTTCAAGTCCTTCGCATCGGCAACCACCCTGCGCTTCGAGCCGGGGATCACCTCCGTCGTCGGCCCGAACGGCTCGGGCAAGAGCAATGTCGTCGACGCCATCGCCTGGGTTCTCGGCGAGCAGGGCGCCAAGGCGCTGCGCGGCGGCAAGATGGAGGACGTCATCTTCGCCGGCACCGCCGGCCGCCCCCCGCTGGGCCGGGCCGAGGTCACGCTGACGATCGACAACACCGACAACGCGCTCCCGATCGACTACACCGAGGTGTCGATCACCCGGCGGATGTTCCGCGAGGGCACCAGCGAGTACGAGATCAACGGCGAGAGCGCCCGGCTGCTCGACATCCAGGAACTGCTGTCCGATTCCGGCATCGGCCGCGAGATGCACGTCATCGTCGGGCAGGGGCAGCTCGACGCCGTCCTGCAGGCCCGTCCGGAGGAGCGTCGCGGGTTCATCGAAGAGGCGGCCGGCGTCCTGAAGCACCGCAAGCGCAAGGAAAAGGCGCTGCGCAAGCTCGACGCAATGCAGGCTAACCTCACCCGGGTCACCGATCTGACCGCCGAGCTACGCCGCCAGTTGAAGCCGTTGGGCAAGCAGGCCGAGATCGCCCGCCGGGCGGCCGGCGTGCAGGCCGAGCTCCGGGACTCGCGGCTGCGCCTGCTCGCCGACGACCTCCTCGTGCTGCGGGCCGAGCTCGAACGCGAGGTCGCCGACGAAGAGGCCATCCGGGCCCGCCGCACCCAGGTCGAGACGGCCTTCGAGGAAGCCCGCGAACGCGAGGCCGCGCTGGAGCAGCAGCTCGCAGGCGACGCGCCGCTCGTGGCCCGAACTCAGGACACCTGGTACCGCCTGTCGGCGCTCGAGGAACGATTCCGCGGGACGGCGTCGCTCGCTGCAGAGCGCGCGCGCCATTTGTCGGCCGAACCCGAGGAGGTGCGCACTGGGCGCGACCCGGAGGCGATGGAGGCCGAGGCGGCCGAGGTGCGCCAGGACGAGGACCGGCTGCAGGCCGAACTCGACGCGTCACACGCTGCGCTGACCGAGGTCGTCGGCCAACGGCAGGCCCTGGAACGCCGCCTCGTCGACGCCGAACGCGCCGTGGTCGCCGCGGTGCGCGCCGTGGCCGACCGGCGTGAGGGCCTGGCCAAGCTGGCCGGACAGGTCAATGCGCTTCGGACCCGGGCGACGGCCGGACGCGACGAGAGCGAGCGGCTGTCGGCCGCCGCCGCCGACGCCCGCGAACGGGCCGAGCAGGCCGAGGCCGAGCTGGCTCGGGTCCAGGCCGAGGTCGGCATGCTCGACGCCGGCGAGCTGGGCCTCGACACCCGTCACGAGAACGCTGTGGCGGCGTTCGGGGCCATCGAGGCGAAGGTGCGCGAGCTCACCGCGGCCGAGCGCGAGGCCGAGCGGGAACGGTCCACCTGGACCGCCCGCGCGGACGCCCTCGTCGTCGGTCTCACCCGCAAGGACGGCACGGCCGCGCTGCTCGCCGCCGGTCCCCGCCTGCCCGGTGTGCTCGGATCGGTCGCGGATCTGCTGACCGTCGCGCCCGGACACGAGGCTGCCGTGGCGGCGGCCCTGGGGACGCTCGCCGACGCGGTGGCCGTCGACTCGCTCGGCGACGCCGTCCAGGCCCTCGAGATCCTGAAAGCCGAGGACGGTGGCCGCGCCGGCCTGCTGGTCGGTGCGGCCCGGACCGATACGGCGGCCGACCGGTCGCTGCCGGCGCTGCCGCCCGGCGGGCTTTGGGCGGTCGACGTCGTCCAGGCGCCGGCCGGGCTGCGCGGGAGCGTCGCGTCGGCGCTGGACCGGGTGGCCATCGTCGCCGACCTCGCCGCCGCCGCCGCCCTGGTGGCTGATCATCCCGACGTCCGCGCCGTCACTCCGGACGGTGACGTGCTGGGCGCGCACTGGTCGGCGGGCGGGTCGTCGTCGGCCCCGTCGGCCATCGAGATCAGCGCAGCCGTCGACGAGGCGCGCCAACGTGCCGACGAGGCCGCCGCCCGTCACGAGCGATTGCACGCCGAGCTGGCCGCGGCGCGGGCCGAGTCGGCCGCCAAGCGCAACGACGTCGAGATCGCGCTCGAGGCGCTGCACGAGTCCGACGCCAAGCTCTCGGCGGTGGCCGAACGGCTGGCCCAGCTGGGCCAGGTCGCCAGCTCGGCCGCGGCCGAGGCCGCCCGCATGGACGGGGCCCGGGCCAAGGTCGACGACGCGCGGGATCGCGACCTCACCGGGCTGGCCGAGCTCGAGGAGCGGCTCCAGCTGGCTGAGTCGTCGGCCGGCGAGCCGGACGAGCCGGACACCGCCGATCGCGACGCGTTGCAGCTCCAGGTCGGCGCGGCGCGGCAGGCCGAAATGGAGGCCCGGCTCACCGTCCGCACCGGCGAGGAGCGGGTGCGGGCCATGCACGGGCGGGCCGATCAGCTGCTTCGTGCGGCCGAGATCGAACGCACCGCCCGTCGACGCCAGCAAGAGGCGCGCGAGGCACGCGCTCGCGGCGCCGTGGTTGCCGGTGAGGTCCGCGATGCCGCCCGGCAGGTGTTGAGCCGGATCGGCGAGTCCGTCGCCGCCGCCGCCGCTGCCCGCGACGATGTGCAACGCGCCCGGACCGGGCGCGAGGCCGAGCTGACCACGGTCCGTGTCCGGATCCGTGAGCTGGCCGACGAGCTGGCCCGGCTGACCGACGCCGTCCATCGCGACGAGGTGATGCGCGCCGAGCAGCGGCTGCGGATCGAGCAACTGGAGGCGCGCTCGGCCGAGGAGTACGGCGTCGAGGTCGAGACTCTGCTCGCCGAGTACGGGCCCGACCAGCCGTGCCCGCCGAGCGCGATCGAGACGGCGGAGTACGAGCAGGCCCGCGAGCGCAGTGAGGACGTCGTCGCCCCCCGGCCCGGTCCGTACGAGCGCGCTGTCCAGGAGAAGCGAGCCGCGCGGGCCGAGCGCGACCTCGCTCTGCTCGGCAAGGTGAACCCTCTGGCGCTCGAGGAGTTCGCCGCCCTCGAGGAGCGGCACCAGTTCCTGTCGACGCAGCTCGAGGATCTCAAGCAGACGCGGCGGGACTTGCTGACCGTCGTGAAGGAGGTCGACGAGCGGATCCTCGAGGTGTTCACCAGCGCCTACAACGACGTCGCTCGCGAGTTCGAGATCGTGTTCGCCGCCCTCTTCCCGGGCGGTGAGGGACGGCTCGTCCTCACCGAACCGGACGACATGCTGCTCACCGGCATCGATGTCGAGGCCCGGCCGCCGGGGAAGAAGGTGAAGCGGCTGTCTCTGCTGTCCGGCGGGGAGCGCTCGCTGGTCGCTGTCGCGCTGCTCGTGGCGATCTTCCGGGCCCGGCCCAGCCCCTTCTACATCATGGACGAGGTCGAGGCGGCGCTCGACGACACGAACCTCGGCCGCTTGCTCGACCTCGTCGAGCAGCTGCGGGAGAGCAGCCAGATCATTCTCATCACCCACCAGAAGCGGACGATGGAGATCGCGGACGCGCTGTACGGGGTGACCATGCGTGGCGACGGGGTGACCCAGGTCATCAGCCAGCGGCTGCGGGAGGTCGTCTGAGGGCTCCTCCGCGGGGGTTGCCTGCCTGTGACATCAATTCGCCGGTTGGTGCCCCAGGGCGGGGTTCGCCTACCGTGGTGGGGTGTACAAACCTTTCTCGTCGCGGTCGACCCGCCTGGTTCTGGGCCTGACGACCACTGTCGGCCTGCTAGTGAGCGCCTGCTCCTCGGGAGGATCTCCCGCCACGCGGACGGTCACCAGGACCGGCGCGAACGGTTCGGTCAGCACCAGCGTCTCGTCCTCGGGCGCCAGCTCGACCGTCGCGTCGACCACCGCCCCCGCGGCGGCGCCCGTCCACATCAAGCTGCTCAACAGCGACAACTCGACCTACGGCGTCGGCATGCCGATCATCGCGTTCTTCTCCAAGCGGATCACGAGCGGCAAGGCCCTGCAGAACGCCACGAAGACCACGGTGAACGGGCAGCCGCTGAACGGTGCGTGGTACTTCGAGACCTCGAGCTATTACCGGGGCTACCCGATCGAGGCGCACTGGCGCCCGCAGGCGTACTGGCCGGCGCACGCGACCGTCCACGTGACGATCCCGGCCAAGGGGCTGTCGGCCGGCAAGGGACTCGCCTTCGACGACAGCCTCACCCTCGACTTCTCAACGGGCGCGCGGAACATCTCGACGGTCGACGACGCCACGCACAAGATGACGGTGACCACCGACGGGAGGAGCTACGGGGTATTCCCGGTCTCCCTCGGCGCAAACCGCACACCGACCGCCCACGGCATCAAGGTGATCATGGAAAAGGGTCGCAGCATCTGCATGTCGGGCCCGGGCTATCACGAGTGCGGCGTCAAGTACACGCAGCGGCTGACCTATGGCGGTGAGTACCTGCACTCCGCGCCGTGGAACATCTCGAACATCACCCACGGAGTCGACTCGTCCAACGGCTGCACCAACCTGCTGCCCAGCGACGCGCAGCGGCTCTACGGGTTCCTCCAGGTCGGCGACGTCGTCGAGTACCCGAACGCCAACGGCCCCTCGATGCAGCTCGGCGCCGGGTACGGCGACTGGAACATCAACTGGGGGACGTGGCAGTCCGGCGGCCTGGTGTCCACCACCGCCTGACGCTTCGGTGTGAGGACCTCTCGCTGCCCTCGGCCGTCGGCCGGGGGCAGCGTCGTTCGTGCGGCCCTATTCCGGCTGACAGGATGAAGGCGTGGTCTACCTCTATATCGCCCTGGCCGTTGTCGTCCTCGCGATCGTGCTGGGCGCCGCCCTGGTCGTGCCCCGACGGCGATCCGGCCGCCTCCAGGTCCCCCCGCCGCCGCCGCGCATCGGTGGGGAGGCGGAAGGCGCCGCGAGTTCGGTCGGCACCGCCGTCCAAGTACCGCCAGAAGCCCCGGTAGCGACTGAGGCTCCCTCCGCCCCTGCCGTACCCGAACTCGACGTCCCCGAGCCGACCGCTGGCCGGTTGCTTCGGCTGCGCGCCCGCCTCGCCCGTTCGCAGAGCTCGCTCGGCCGGGGGCTGCTGTCCGTACTGTCGCGCGACAAGCTCGATGACGACGCCTGGGACGAGGTGGAAGAGGCGCTGCTGACTGCCGATGTCGGCCTCGGTGCCACCACGGAGATCGTCGACCGGCTGCGCACCCGCACGAAGGTGCTGGGCACCCGCTCACAGGGCGAGCTGCGGGCGTTGCTGGCCGAGGAGCTCGTCGCGGCGCTGCAGCCCGACCTCGACCGGACACTGCACTCGACGCCGACGAGCGACCGTCCGGCCGTGGTCATGGTCGTCGGCGTGAACGGCACCGGCAAGACCACGACGTGCGGGAAGCTGGCGCGGGTGCTGGTGGCCGACGGCCGCACAGTGCTGCTCGGCGCGGCGGACACCTTCCGCGCCGCCGCCGCCGACCAGCTGGCCACGTGGGGCTCGCGGGTCGGCGCCGAGACCGTGCGCGGGCCGGAGGGCGGGGACCCGGCCTCGGTCGCCTTCGACGCGGTGAAACAGGGGACCGAGCGCGAGGTGGACACCGTCCTCATCGACACCGCGGGACGGCTGCACACCAAGGTCGGCCTCATGGACGAGCTCGGCAAGGTCAAGCGGGTGGTCGAGCGGCAGGGCCCGGTCGACGAGACGCTGCTCGTGCTCGACGCGACCACCGGCCAGAACGGGCTGACTCAAGCGCGGGTGTTCACCGAGGTCGTCGACGTCACCGGCATCGTGCTGACCAAGCTGGACGGCACGGCCAAGGGCGGCATCGTCATCAGCGTGCAGCGCGAGCTCGGCGTGCCGGTGAAGCTGATCGGGTTGGGCGAGGGCGCCGATGACCTGGCGCCCTTCGATCCCGAGCAGTTCGTCGACGCTCTCCTTGGATAGGCGCTCGGGGACTTCGTCCCTCGCGCCGGGCCGCGGCGCCTGAAGACCCCGGCTTCCCTCCTCGCTCGCTCCTTCGTCGCTTCGGCTCGTCGGTCCAGCCGGGGTCGCGCCGCGGGCGCGGGCTGCCCGGCATGATGGGCGGCATGCTTGCCCTCTACAAACCGAGCGCGGCGGCGGGGTTCGAGCTCGTCGAGCGCCCGGAGCCGTCGGCCGCTGCGCACGAGGTCAAGATCCGGGTCCTGCGCACCGGGATCTGCGGGACCGATCTCCACATCGAGTCCTGGGACGCGTGGGCGGCGGGAGCCGTCGATGCGCCGCTGATCCCGGGCCACGAGTTCTGCGGCGAGGTCGTCGGGATCGGCGCCGACGTCCGCGACGTCCGGGTCGGCGACCTGGTTTCCGGCGAGGGGCACATCGTGTGCGGCACCTGCCGCAACTGCCGGGCCGGGCGGCGCCACCTGTGCATCCGGACGTCGTCGGTCGGCGTCAACCGCGACGGAGCGTTCGCCGAGTTCGTCGTCCTGCCCGAGTCGAACGTCTGGGTGCACCACACGCAGATGGATCCTGATTTGGGCGCGATCTTCGATCCGTTCGGCAATGCGGTGCACACCGCGCTGTCGTTTCCGCTCGTCGGTGAGGACGTGCTGATCACCGGCGCCGGCCCGATCGGACTCATCGCGGCCGAGGTCTGCCGGCACGTCGGCGCGCGGTTCGTCGTGATCACCGACGTGTCGCCGTACCGGTTGGAGCTCGCCCGCTCGATGGGCGTGGACCTCGCACTCGACGTCTCGAGCGAGTCGGTCGCCTCGGCCCAGAAGCGCCTGGGCATGGTCGAAGGCTTTGACGTCGCGCTCGAGATGAGCGGCCATCCAGCCGCCCTGCCCGACATCATCACCAACCTCAACCACGGCGGCCGGATCGCCATGCTCGGCCTGCCCAGCACCCCGATCGAGATCGACTGGGCCAAGGTCGTCAGCCACATGATCACGATCAAGGGCATCTACGGCCGCGAGATGTACGAGACGTGGTACGCAATGAGCGCAATGCTGCGCTCCGGCCTCGACATCTCGGCGGTGATCACCCATCGGTTCAGCGCGGTGGACTGGGCCGAGGGCTTCGCGACGGCCCGCGGCGGACAGTGCGGCAAGGTCGTTCTCGACTGGACGGAGCTCTGAGATGGCGTACGGAACAGTGCGCGACGGACTGCGCGGAACGCTGGACGAGATCCGCGAAGCCGGGCTCTACAAGCACGAGCGCGAGCTCGCGTCACCGCAGTCGGCGCACGTTCGGGCCGGCGGGAACGAGGTCCTGAACTTCTGCGCGAACAACTACCTCGGATTGGCCGATCACCCGGACGTCGTCGCGGCCGCCCGCCAGGCATTGGACGACTGGGGTTTCGGAATGGCCAGCGTCCGCTTCATCTGCGGCACCCAGACCCAGCACACTGCGCTCGAGCAGCGGCTGTCGCAGTTCCTCGGTACCGAGGCGACCATCCTGTTTTCGTCCTGCTTCGACGCCAACGGGGGCGTGTTCGAAGTGCTGCTGGACGAGCACGATGCGGTGATCTCCGACGAGCTGAACCACGCCTCGATCATCGACGGCATCCGGCTGTCGAAGGCCAAGCGGCTGCGCTACCGCAACCGGGACATGGTGGATCTCGAGAACACGCTGCGCACATCGGCGACCGACGCGAGGCGCCGGTTGATCGTCACCGACGGCGTCTTCTCGATGGACGGTTACCTGGCCCCCTTGGACAAGATCTGCGACCTGGCCGACCGGTACAACGCGCTCGTCATGGTCGACGACTCGCACGCTGTCGGGTTCATGGGGCCGTCCGGCGCTGGAACGCCGGAACTGTTCGGGGTCCAGGACCGGGTGGACATCAACACCGGCACGCTGGGCAAGGCGCTGGGTGGTGCGTCCGGCGGGTACGTGAGCGCGCGGGCCGAGATCGTCGAACTACTGCGGCAGCGCGCGCGTCCCTACCTGTTCTCGAACGCCGTGGCCCCGTCGGTGGTCGCCGGCTCGATGGCGGCCATCGAACTCGCGGCGTCCGGGGGAGCGCAACGCGACCGGCTGCACGCCAACGCCGCGCTGTTCCGCCGGCTGATGACCGAGGCCGGCTTCGACCTGCTGCCCGGCGAGCATCCGATCGTGCCGGTGATGTTCGGCGACGCCGCGGTGGCCGGCCGGGTTGCCGACGCCATGCTCGACTCGGGGGTCTACGTCATCGCCTTCAGCTACCCGGTGGTGCCGCACGGCAAGGCGCGCATCCGCGTCCAGCTGTCCGCGGCGCACTCTGAAGACGACGTCGCGACCTGCGTTAGCGCGTTCGTCGCTGCGCGCGACAAAGTGACCGGCTGACCGTCGCCCCACTTCCCGCTTTGCACCTTTCAGGGCTGCTCAGCGGGCCGTTTTACCACCCTGAAAGGTGCAAAGCGGAGTCAGGACAGGGCGGCGTCGCAGTTGGCGAGGATCGCGGCCGAGACGTACTGCGCCAGTCCCGGTACGACCGCGTCGTAGGCGGCCCGGAACCGCTCGTCGGCGAGGTACATCTCAGCCAGACCCCGGTGCTGGTCGTAGCCGCAGTCGTAGAACCACCGCGTGATGTAGCGCCGGTGCTGCTCGGCCAGTTCGCGGGCGAGCGCACTGGAGGGCGGCGTCCCCGCCCGGAAGGCCGCAGCGAAGGCACGTAACCCCTCGTCCCCTTCCTCCTTCAACCGGACCCAGCCGACCTTCGTGTACGTGGTCGTGCGGCGTTGGGACTCCTTGTACGTGTCGCTCTCGCCCCATCTTTCCCGCGCCTCATCGGCCCAGTCGGTGCTGACCTTGTCGGTGCCGAAGACCTCGAACTGCTCCTGCGGTGTCAGCGACATGCCCATCTGCCTGGCCTCCATCTCCTTCTCGAGTGCGTCCAGCAGGTCCTGCTGCCGCCCGATGCGTTCGCGCAACATCCGGTGCTGGTTGCGCAGGGGTGCGTCGGTGCCGCGGCCGGGATCGGCCAGCATCGCCGCGATCTCGTCCAACCCGAAGTCCAGCGCGCGATAGAACAGGATCGTGCGCAGCCGCTCCAGGTCGGGCGAGCCGTAACGGCGGTGACTGGCGGCGGTCCGCTCCGTCGGGCGGAGCAGGCCGATGGCGTCGTAGTGGTGCAGGGTGCGCACCGACACCGACGCGAGTTCGGCCAGCTCGCCCACGGAGTACGTCTGGCTGGTCATGCGACAACTGTGCAACCTGACGTCGCGTGAGGTGCAAACCTGATTTCCTGCCGAGTTGCCCGCGCTTGCCCACGTCATGGTGTGGCGAGGCATGGACAACTTGGGTGGGACTCCGTGGGACGTCAGCGCTTCAGGCGCTTCATCACCAGCAGGTGGTGGACGTAGGCGCCGGCCAGGGCGGGGATGAACAGCAGGGCGAGCGGGCCGCCGCCGAGCACCGTGCCGACGATCGACAGCAGCAGGGCGGCGACGACCACGCAGGCGTAAGCGAGCAACCAGGGATTCGCCGCCCAGGCGGTTCGGTACTCGAACCAGGTGTTCACGCGCCGACAGTAGCGTCCGAGCTCAGGGTCAGCCTGCGTCCGCTCCGCACCTGGCAGTATCGCTGCGTGGCCTCGTTCTGGCGCGATCCCGTCGTGCTGACCTTCGTCGGCGAGGACAATCGCCCCCTGGGCCGGCTGACCAACCCGCCGCACGTTCCGCGAGTCGGGGAGAACGTCCGGCTCGCCGACGTGCCCCATGTCGTCGCCCGAGTCGGCTACGACGTCGCGGGCGGCGAGTTGACGGGCATCTGGGTGGTTTGTCGACCGGCCTGAGCGACAGCTCACAGGCGGACCCCGCGGTTGGTTACATGTCTGAAACGTGGCCTGCGCATTCGCGTAACACCGCAACACGACGCTGACGGCGACCTGAGCGCTCCCCTCCGGGGAAGCGCCATCGGACCTATCCGGACGAGGGGAAGCCTTACGTGTCGCACCTCATGCTCGCCAGCGATCTGGCAGTGAAGTACGTTCCGCTGCCCGACAAGCAGATCGACTCGGGCGCGACGGCGTGGATCCTCGCGTCATCCGCGCTCGTGCTGCTCATGACGCCGGCGCTGGCCTTCTTCTACGGCGGCATGGTCCGCGCAAAGCACGCGCTGACGATGCTGCTGCAGAACTTCGCGGCCATCGGCGTCGTCAGCGTCACCTGGATCCTCATCGGGTTCACCTGGGCATTCAGCGGTGACGGCAAGTACCTGGGCGATCTGCACTTCGTCTTCCTGAGGCACATGGCCGACGAGGTACCGACGCTCGGCAGCGCCCAGCTCATCCCGACGCTGTGTTTCGTCGCGTTCCAACTGACGTTCGCGATCATCACGCCCGCGCTGATCACGGGCTCGACGGCCGACCGGTGGAAGTTCGGCGCGTTCGTCACGTTCGTGGCCGTGTGGTCGATCGTCATCTACGCGCCCGTCGCCCACTGGGTCTTCGACGCGTACGGCTGGCTGAACCGCTCGGCCATCGAGCCGGGCAATCACTTCTTCGCCGAGGACTTCGCCGGTGGAACCGTCGTGCACATCAACGCGGGTGCGGCTGGCCTGGCCATGGCGATCGTGCTGGGCAAGCGCAAGGGCTGGCCGAAGGAGCAGATGCGCGGACACAACATCCCGTTCGTCCTGCTGGGCGCCGGGCTGCTGTGGTTCGGCTGGTTCGGCTTCAACGCCGGCTCGGAACTCGGCGCCGACAGCGTCGCCAGCGCAGCGTGGGTGAACACCAACACCGCGACGGCCACCGCCCTGCTCGGCTGGCTCGTCGCCGAGAAGCTGCGCTATGGCAAGTCGACGGCGCTGGGTGCCGCGTCCGGTGCCGTCGCCGGGCTCGTCGCGATCACGCCGTGTGCCGGTTGGGTCAGCCCCATGGGATCCATCTTCATCGGGTTCATCGCCGGCTTCCTCTGCGCGTTCGCCATCAGCCTGAAGAACAAGTTCGGCTACGACGACTCGCTCGACGTCGTCGGTGTTCACTTCGTCGGCGGGTGGATCGGCACCCTGTCGGTGGGCTTCTTCAGCACGACCGGCACCAACTCGCTGGGCAACGACGGCATCCTGTACGGCGGGGGCGGCCACTTCGGGGGCTGGAACCTGCTGCTGCACCAGTTCCTGGCCGCCGGTGCGGTGACGATATTCTCCTTCGTCGGGACGCTGATCATCGGCTACGTGATCAACATCTTCATCAAGAACCGGGTTCCCGAGGAGTGGGAGGTCGAAGGCCTCGACACCGCGATGCACGGAGAGTCGGCCTACGACTGGGGCGGCGTGGGCACGTCCGGCCAGTTCGGCAGCCACACCGGTGCGGTTGCCACCAAGGAAGGTGTTCTCGCATGAAGCAGATCACGGCAGTGGTCAAGCCGTTCAAGCTCGACGACGTGAAGGCGGCGCTCGAGGTACTCGGTGTGCAGGGCCTCACGGTCAGCGAGGTACAGGGCTTCGGCCGCCAGCGCGGTCACACCGAGGTCTACCGCGGCGCCGAGTACACCGTCGACTTCGTGCCGAAGGTGAAGATCGAGGTGATCGTCGGCGACGGTGACGTGGACAAGCTGGTCTCGGCCATCGTCGAGGCGGCGCGCACCGGCAAGATCGGTGACGGCAAGGTGTGGGTGACATCGGTCGAGTCGCTGGTCCGGGTCCGCACCGGTGAACGCGACGCCGACGCCATCTGAGTCGCTCCGCGAGTTCCGGGCCGGCGTTCTGCGCCGACCCGGGCTCGTCGGGGCCCCGCTCCGCCAGGAACTGTCCGACGGGTACGACGAGTGGCTGCGCGGAGTGCTCGAGCCGCGCGACGGCGTCGCGCTGGTCGCTGTCGGCGGACTCGGCCGGCGCGAGCCGGCGCCGCACTCCGACCTCGACCTCGTCCTCTTGCACGACGGCAAGGTCGCCGGGTTGGCCAAGCTGGCCGACGCCATCTGGTACCCGATCTGGGACAGCAAGCTGTCCCTCGACCACTCCGTCCGCACACCGGAGCAAGCCGTCAGCGTCGCCAAGGACGACCTCAAGGCGCTCCTCGGGCTGCTCGACATCCGGCACATCGCCGGTGACCCTGGCCTCACCGGGCGCGTGCGCGGCAGCGTTCTCGACGTCTGGCGGTCGACCGCGGTCAAGCGGCTGCCGGAGATGAAGGCGATCTCGCGGGAGCGGTGGGGCCTGGCCGGTGAGGCGGCCTTCCTGCTCGAGCCGAACCTGAAGGAATCGCGCGGTGGGCTGCGCGACGCGCAGGCGCTGCACGCCCTCGCCGCGGCCCAGCTCGTCGACTATCCGGTCTGGGTGCGCGAGGCGTATCCGGTGCTGCTGGACGCGCGCGGTGAACTGCAGCGCATGGCCGGCCGGGCCGAGGACGTCCTGCGCCAGCAGGAGCAGGACGGCGTGGCCGCCGCTCTCGGCTTCGTCGACACCGACCGTGAGCAGGGGCGGGACGCATTGTTGCGCCGGGTCAACGAAGCCGCCCGCTCGATCGCGCACGCTCTCGACCTCGCATGGCGGCGGATCGAGTCGACGCAGGCCCGGGCTCCGCGCCGCCGGTTGTTCGGGTCCGTCCGGCCCGGCCCGGAGCGCGTCGGGCTGGCCAAGGACGTCGTCGAGCAGGACGGCGAGGTCGTGCTGGCTCGCGACGCCGACCCGTGGTCGGATCCCGGGCTCACCATGCGCGTCGCTCGCGCCGCCGCCGAGCACGACCTGCCGATCGCGCCGTTCGCGCTCGAACGGCTGGCGTCGGAGTCGGCACCGGTGCCGCGGCCGTGGCCCAAACCGGTGCTCGATGACTTCCTGGCCGTTCTCGGTGCCGGCCAACCGGCGATCCCGGTCCTGGAATCCCTCGATCAGGCCGGACTGCTCGTTGCCCTGATCCCCGAATGGGACGCGGTGCGCTGCCGGGCGCAGCACAATCCGGTGCACCGGTTCACCGTCGACCGGCACCTGCTCGGCACCGCGGCGGCGGCCGCCGAGCACGACGGCGACGTCGACCGGCGCGACCTGCTGCTCGTCGGCGCGCTGCTGCACGACATCGGCAAGGGCTTCCCCAGCTTTGACCACTCGGTGAGCGGCGCCGAGCACGCCGCCGTGATAGCCGAGCGGATGGGCTACTCCGGCGTCGACCACGCGATGATCGTCGGCCTCGTCCGCCACCACCTGCTGCTGCCCAACACCGCTACCCGCCGCGACCTCGACGACCCGATGACGATCACCATCGTGCGCGAAGCGGTGGGCGACTCGTCCGAGCTGCTGGACCTGCTGCACGCTCTCGCCGTCGCCGACGCAGCTGCCACCGGACCGGCCGCGTGGAGTGACTGGAAGGCGGCCCTCATCGCCGACCTGGTCGCCCGGTCGCGGGCCGCCGCGAACGGCAGCCGGCAACCCGCGACCGCGCCGCTGGACGACGAGCGGCGCGAGCTGGCCGAGCGCGGCGAGCTGGCCGTGGTCGTGCGCCCGGGCGAGGTCGTGATCGCCGCACCGGACGAGACCGGCACGCTGTACCGCAGCGTCGGCGTCCTGGCCCTGCACGCGCTCGACATCCGCGAGGCGTCGATCCGCACACACGGCCACATGGCGGTGAACCGCTTCGTCGTCGAGCCGCGGTTCGGGCAGATGCCCGACCCGGTGCTCGTGCGCAGCGATCTCGCCCGTGCCCTGAAGCGCGAGCTCGGCCTGGCCGAGAAGCTGGCCGAGAAGGAGCGGACGTATTCGCGCCGCCCGCCGGGAGCCGCCCACCGGCGTCCGTCCCTCCTGTGGTTCGACGACGCCACGGACGCGACCGTCATCGAATTCCGGGGCGAGGATGAGATCGGGTTGCTGTTCCGGATCACCGCGGCGTTGGAACGGGCCGGTCTCGACGTCCGGTCGGCGCGGGTCTCGTCGGTCGCAGGCGCGGTCGTCGACGCCTTCTACGTCACCGACCGCGACGGGAAGCCGATCCCACCAGAGGCGCGTCCGGCGCTCGAGACCGAGTTACGCTCGGCCTGGCCTCGGTGAGCCCCGTCATCGACTGACGGTTTCGTCCCGCGCGCAGGCGGTGAGACTGCCCGCATGCGCACCGTCGAGGGACCGATGCAGCGGCTGGCCGTGCTCGTGGCGGGCGCCGTAGCGCTGACCGTGCCCTTCGCGGTTTGCGCGCAGGCCGACCCGAGCGATGACGCGGTCAGCGCGCTGAGGAGCGCCTCCGTGTACGTCGGCGCCGATGCGCCCAAGATCGACAAGACAAAGCTCGGCGAGGACACCCTCGGTGAGGTGAAGGTGGCGATCCTGCCGACCGGCGGACCGAACCCAGTGTCGGTCGCCCGGTCGATCGGGCAGCGTCTGGATCCGGACAAGAAGGGCCTCACCGTCCTGGTCTTCGAAGGCCACAGCTACGGCACGGCGTCGAGCTCCCACTGCGGCGCGGCCACGGCAATCGACAACGCCGTCGAGAGCAACCGTTCCCAACTGCAGTCCTCGGACGACGTGACGAGCACGGTGATCGACTTCGCCGCCGCGGTGCGCAAGGCGCCCAGCGCCTCCGGCGGCTGTGACAACTCATCGAGCGGGAACACCGACACCGGCAGTGGCTCGACCAGCGGGTCCGGCCACTCGAAGGGGTCCGATCACACCGGGACCGTGCTGCTCGTCCTGCTGTTGTTGCTCATCGCCGGCGTCGCCTACTACGTGCACTCCCGCCGCCGGCGCGCCCGGGAACGCGCCGCACGGACGCTCTCCGATGCCCGCGCGCAGGTGACTCCGTACTACGACCGGCTCGCCAACGAGGTGAACACCATCAACCCCGGCAGCAACGCAACAGCCCGCCAGGCGATGGCCGACGCGAGCGAGCGGTTCAGGTCGGCCGGTGGGCAGCTGGCCACGGCCGATTCCCTGGAGAAGTACGCGCAGGCCCGGCGGACGACGCTCGAAGGCCTGTACGCCGCCCGCACGGCCCGGACGGCGCTCGGGCTCGATCCGGGACCGGAGTTGCCGCCCATCGCCCAGGGCACCGGCGACCAGCTCAACCAGCCGCAGGAGGTCACTGTCCAGGGGCAGACCTTCCAGGGCTACCCCGACTACCGGCCGGGCGCGCCGTACTACTACGGCGGCGGCTACGGAGTGCCCGGCGGCTGGTACGGCGTGCCGTTCTGGGAGACCTTGTTGCTCGGCAGCGTCCTCACCGGCGGGTTCGGCGGGTTCGGCGGTGGCTGGGGCGGTTTCGACGCCGGGTACGGCACCGGCTACGACGCGGGCTACAACGCCGGTGAGGACGCCGGCGACAACGGCAGCGGCAACGACTACGGCAGCGGCTGGGGCGACAGCGGCGGCGGCGGCGACTGGGGTGACGGCGGCGGTTGGGGCGACAGCGGGGCCGGTGGCGATTGGGGTGGCGGAGGCGGCGACGGCGGCGGCAGCTGGTGAGTCCCTCGGTTCACACCCGTACCCGCCGCTGACTCGGCGGTGGGACCGCGAATTAGCGACGGATACGGATGCAAAGGGGGTTTGACGTTGCTCACACGCAACTCGGTGCAGGCTTGCGAAACGTGCCGGTAACCTAGGAGCAGCTGCGCGGGCCGATGTCGTCCCGGCGGGAGTCCACTGTCGAACTCCCGTTGGAAGCTGAGAAACGCCAACATCGCCCACGACAGGAGTACGCATGACGCGTCCGTTCTCCGCCGTGCCCGAGGCCCAAGGCCTGTACGACCCCCGGTTCGAGCACGACGCCTGCGGCGTCGCGTTCGTGGCCGATCTGCACGGACGGGCGTCGCACCGGATCGTCGAGCAGGCGCTGACCGCCCTTCACAACCTCGATCACCGCGGGGCCGCCGGCGCTGAGCCGTCCTCGGGCGACGGCGCCGGCATGACGGTCCAGGTGCCGGACGCGTTCCTGCGGGCGGTGGCCGGCTTCGACCTGCCGCCGCGCGGCACCTACGCCGTCGGCAACGCGTTCGTGCCGGTCGACGACGCGTCGGCCACGCAGGCGGTCGGGCTCGTCGAGGCAGTCGCCGCCGAAGAGGGACTGACCGTCCTCGGCTGGCGGGCCGTGCCGACGCAGGCCGACGGGCTCGGGCCGACTGCCCGCAGCGTCATGCCGCAGTTCCGCCAGCTCTTCGTCGCCGGCGAACCCGGCGAGGGCGGCATCGAACTCGACCGCCGGGTCTACGCCTTGCGCAAGGTGGCCGAGCGGCGCGCCCGCGAGGCGGGGGTCGAGCTGTACTTCGCGTCGCTGTCGGCCCGCACGCTGGTCTACAAGGGCATGCTCACGACCGACCAGCTCGGTGTCGTCTTCCCCGACCTGACCGACCCGCGTTTCGAGAGCGCCATCGGCCTGGTGCACAGCCGGTTCTCGACGAACACGTTCCCGTCGTGGCCGCTGGCCCATCCCTACCGCTACATCGCGCACAACGGCGAGATCAACACCATCCGCGGCAACCGCAACTGGATGCGGACCCGCGAGGCCCTGCTCGAGACCGACCTCATCCCCGGCGACCTCAAGCGGCTGTACCCGATCTGCACGCCCGAGGTCAGCGACTCCGCGTCCTTCGACGAGGTCCTCGAGCTGCTGCACCTCGGCGGCCGTAGCCTCCCGCACGCGGTGCTGATGATGATCCCGGAAGCCTGGGAGAACAACCCTGGGATGGACCCGAAGCGCCGCGCCTTCTACGAGTTCCACTCCTGCCTGATCGAGGCGTGGGACGGGCCGGCCTGCGTCAACTTCACCGACGGGACACTCATCGGTGCAGTGCTCGACCGCAACGGCCTGCGTCCCGGTCGCTGGTGGCAGACCTCCGACGGGCTCGTCGTGCTGGGCAGCGAGTCCGGCGTGCTCGACCTCGACCCGGCGACCGTCGTCGCCAAGGGCCGTCTCCAGCCGGGACGCATGTTCCTTGTCGACACCGAGCGCGGCGAGATCCGCTCCGATGACGAGATGAAGTCCGAACTGGCCGAAGAGCACCCGTACGACGAGTGGCTGCACGCCGGCCTGATGCACCTCGAGAACCTGCGCGCTCGTGATCACGTCGTGTTCACGCACGAGTCGGTCACCCGCCGGCAGCAGATCTTCGGTTACACCGAGGAGGAGCTGCGGGTGCTGATCGCGCCCATGGCCACGTCCGGTGCCGAGCCGATCGGGTCGATGGGCACCGATACTCCGCTCGCGGTGCTGTCCAAGCGTCCCCGGATGCTCTTCGACTACTTCACCGAACTGTTCGCCCAGGTGACCAACCCGCCGTTGGACGCGATCCGCGAAGAGCTGGTCACCTCGCTGGCCGGCGGCATCGGCCCGGAGCAGAACCTGCTCTCACCCAATCCGGCGTCGTGCCGGCAGATCGTCATCCCGCGGCCCGTCATCGACAACGATGAGCTGGCCAAGATCTGGCACATCAATGCCGACGGGGACATGCCGGGCTTCCGGTGCCAGCTGATCGACGGACGGTTCCGCGTCCACGGAGGCGGCGAGGCGCTGGCCGCGGCCCTGGAGCGGGTGCGGCGCGAGTGCTCGGCCGCGGTCGAGGCCGGCGCCCGCATCCTCATCCTGTCCGACCGCGACTGCGATCCCGACCACGCGCCCATCCCGTCGCTGTTGCTGACGTCCGCGGTCCACCAGCAC
>NZ_JBHEMO010000113.1:0-37843 GCF_046262535.1 Jatrophihabitans sp.
CGCGACGCGGTAGTAGATGAAGACGAAGGTGCCGTGTTTGGTCAGCCACCGCAGCAGCCAGTGGATCGAGGCCAGACCGACCACGAAGGCGAAGACCACGGCGACCCCGATCAGGCCGGCGCCCGGCGAGCGCGCCTTCTACCTGCAGGCCGTCGACGGCAACCGGATCGTCTCGGTCGGCGTCGAGAAGCAGCAGGTAGTGATCCTGGCCGACCGCCTGGAGCAGTTGCTCGACGAGATCGTGACCCGTACCGGCACGGCGTTGCCGGCCAGCGACCTCGACAACGACGCGCTCGAGCAGCCGATCGACGAGGAATTCCGCGTCGCGGCCATGGGGCTGGCCTGGGACGGCGACGCCGGCCTGGTGATCATCGAGGCCCAGGCCCCGGTCGAGACCCCGGCCGAGGCCGAGGAGACCCTGCTCGAAGACGTCGAAGAGGGCCCGGACGCACTGCGCGTGCTGATCGACCCGCGCGACGCGCGGTCCTTCGTGGAGCGGGCTCGCCGGCTCGTCACCGCCGGCCGCCCGCCGTGCCCGCTGTGCAGCCAGCCCCTCGATCCGGCCGGCCATGTGTGCGCGCGGCTCAACGGCTACCACCGCGGCATCTCGCTGAACCCGTGACGCCCGGCGAACTCACCCCGCCACTGGCACTGTCGGTCGACGGGAGTCCGGGGATCAGCGTCGACGAGGCGTTGGCCCTGCTGCGCGGTGGCCGACTGGCCATCGAGGGCCGGGTCGTCGACGCGTCGAATGCCACGTTCTACTGCTCGGTCACCTGCGACGACCAGGTCGCCGCCTGCGTCTACAAGCCCATCGCCGGCGAACGGCCGCTCTGGGACTTTCCGGACGGCACCCTGGCCGAGCGGGAGGTCGCGGCCTACGAGGTGTCCGCGGTCACCGGCTGGCTGATCGTCCCGCCGACCGTCTACCGCGACGGTCCGGCGGGCCCCGGCATGGTGCAGCTCTGGGTGGACACCGACGAGACGGTGGACATCGCGCGGTTCATGCGGCGCCGCGATCTCGAACGGCTGAGGCAGATCGCCGTCTTCGACGCGGTGGTGAACAACGCCGACCGCAAGGGCGGTCACCTGTTGCCGACCGTCGACGGGCACGTGTACGGCGTCGACCACGGCGTCACGTTCAGCGCCGAGGACAAACTGCGGACGGTGCTGTGGCAGTGGGCCGGCGCCCGGCTCCCGGGCCCCATGTGCGACGTCCTGCGGACCCTTCGGGCGGCGCTGGACGGCGACCTCGGCGAGCGGCTGGACGACCTGCTCACCCGGCGAGAGGTGCGCCAGACGAAGTCTCGCGTCGACCGGCTCCTCGCGGCCGGGCGCCACCCCGAACCGTCGGGGGACTGGCCGGCCGTGCCTTGGCCGCCGATTTAGCGGCGCTACTTGGCCCCGGCGAGCTCGTCGAGCCGTTGCAGCGTGCCGAGGATGCCCGCGCGATTGCGCTTCGGGAAGCCGGACAGCCGCAGGGCCAGCTTGTTCCAGACCGGGCGGGCGTCCCACTGCTCGGTGACCTTGGTGCCGCCCTCGACCGGTTCGAAGGTGTAGCGCCAGATGTGGCCGTTGAAGTGCCGCCAGGCGAGCAGCCGGCCCTCCTCGAACTCGACCACCGTGTTGGTGATCTTGTACGGCGCGCCCAGCTTCATGTCCATGCCGAACGTCGCGCCCTTCGACAGTCGCTTCGGGACGTCCCCGTGGACGGCCTGGACCGATCCGGATCCGTCGATCACAGGGTGCATGGCCGGGTCGGCCACGATGTCGAACAGCTTCTGCGGGTCGGCCGCGATCGTGCGGGACTCAGAGACCAGGTATGCGCTCATGGCCCCGGAGTCTGCCCGATAACGTGGGCGTATGGATGCCTGGCCCGCGTGCGCGGTCCCCGACCTGCCCGGACGCGGCGAGCCCCTGCGGCTCTTCGACACCGCGGCCCAGGCGGTCCGGGCGACGGCGCCGGGCGGGACCGCGACGCTGTACGTATGCGGGATCACTCCCTACGACGCGACGCACCTCGGGCACGCGGGCACCTACCTGGCCTTCGATCTCGTGCAGCGGATGTGGCGCGATGCGGGGCACGAGGTGCACTACGTGCAGAACGTGACCGACGTCGACGACCCGTTGCTCGATCGGGCGGCACGCACGGGCGAGAACTGGATGAGCCTGGCCGAACGGGAGATCCAGCTGTTCCGCGACGACATGACCGCGCTGCGGGTGCTACCGCCGGACGAGTACGTGGGCGTGGTCGAGGCCGTGCCGGAGATCACTGAAAGCATTGAGCGGCTGCTCGAGGAGGGCAACGCCTACCGGCTCGATGACGACGTCTACTTCCCCGTGAGCGCAGCTCCGGGCTTCGGGACCGAGTCGAACTACGACCGGGACACCATGCTCGCCCTCTTCGGCGAACGCGGCGGCGACCCGGACCGGCCCGGCAAGCAGGACTCGCTCGACTCGCTGCTCTGGCGCGGGCGCCGCCCGGGCGAGCCGTACTGGGACACCGGCATCGGCGCCGGCCGGCCCGGCTGGCACATCGAATGCAGCGTCATCGCGCTCAACCGGCTCGGCATGGACTTCGACGTCCAGGGCGGGGGATCGGACCTGATCTTCCCGCACCACGAGCACTCGGCCGCGCACGCCGAGGCCCTCACCGGGACGACGCCGTTCGCCGGCCATTACGTCCACGCCGGGATGATCGGCTTGGACGGCGAGAAGATGAGCAAATCGCGCGGCAACCTCGTGCTCGTCTCCAAACTCCGAGCGGCCGGCGTCGATCCGATGGCGGTGCGACTGGCGCTGCTCGACGGGCACTACCGCGCCGATCGCGAGTGGACGGGCGGTCGGTTACCTGCGGCCGAGGCCCGCCTGCACCGGTGGCGGGCGGCGGCGGCGCTGCCGGCCGCCCCCACTAGCGACAAGCTCCTGGCCGAGGTACGCCGCTCGCTCGCCGACGACCTGGACACGCCATCGGCGCTCGCGGCGATCGACCGCTGGGCCGCAGGTGCTTTGGACGCACCGGCGACCGAGGGGGATCCGGCCGCTCCGGGTGCGGTCGCCAAGCTCGTCGACGGTCTGCTGGGCGTCGCTCTCTGAGCCGCGCGGCTCGCGCCGGTGATTGGTTCGCGTAAAGAGCGGGCATACCTTCCCGAAGGGCTCCATCGCAGCCGGACGACCCAGGAGGTCGTGATGACCGCAGATCTGAACACCAGCATTCGGGCGAGCCGCGTCCGCGTGCCACGTAGCCGGGGGGCCGCGAGCGGCTTCCTGGTCGTCGTTCTCGGGGCCTGGGCGGCGCTGATCCCGTTCATCGGCCCGTACCTGAATCTTGCCTTCACCCCGTCGCCCGACAAGGCGTGGCACTGGACGGCGGACCGTGGCTGGTTGAACGTGCTGCCCGGGGTGCTGACCGTCCTCGGCGGCCTGCTGCTGCTGCTCAGCCGGAGCCGGGTCGTTACCGTGTTCGGCGCCTGGGTGGCGGTGCTCAGCGGCGCCTGGCTGATCGTCGCACCGGCGCTCGCCCCCGTCCTCAAGCTCTCGACCGGATCCCCGGACCCCAGTTCGGGCAAGGACGTGCGCGCGCTGACCGAGCTGGTGTTCTTCTACGGCATCGGCGCGCTGATCCTGTTCGTGGCCTCGGTGGCTCTCGGCCGGCTGTCGGTGCACAGCGTGCGCGACGTGCGCGCCGCTGAGCGCCGCGTGGCGGCCGAAGAGGCGGCGGCGGCCGAGGAGGAGCAGCGCCTGGCCCGCGAGCGCGAGGCCTACGCCGCGCGCGACCGCGAGAAGGAACGCGAACGGGCTTCGGCCGACGCCCGACCGGCCGCCGGGGCCGGGACTGCGACCGGGGCGGGGACTTCAGCCGGAGCGGAACACAACGGCGGCGGGAACGGCCGCCATGAGCGCACCGCCGGCGACGCGGCGGCCACGCAGCACCTGCCTTCGCAGCCCGGCCAGTATCAAGGCCAGCCCAGCCAGTACCAAGGCCAGCCCAGTCAGTACCAAGGCCAGCCGGCGCAACCGCCGTACACCAGTGCGCCGCCTCCGCCCGAGCAGCGGAGCTAGCGGGCCGGCTCAGCCGAAGGGGTTTCCGCCGGCGTGGCCGCCACCGCGGTCGCGCCGGCGCAGGTAGCGCTCGAACTCGCGGGCGATGGCGTCGCCCGAGGCCTCGTGCATCTCGGTCCGGTCGATCTCGTCGTCGCGCTCTTCGAGGTTGCGGATGTACTCGATGACCTCGTCGTCCTCGGCCGCCATCTCGTCGACGAGCTTCTGCCACTCGTCTGACTGCTGGGGCAGCTCGGCCAGCGGGATCGGCACGTCGAGCACTTCCTCCACGCCGTGCAGCAGAGCCAGCGTGGCCTTCGGGTTGGGCGGCTGCGACACGTAGTGCGGGACGCCGGCCCAGAAGGAGATCGCCGGGATACCCGTTGCCACGCAGGCGTCCTGCAGCACGCCGACGATGCCGGTCGGCCCTTCGTACCGCGAGCGCTCGAGACCGAACCGGGCCGCCGACTCGGGGTCGAACGCCGTTCCGGTCACCTGGGTCGGCCGCGTGTGCGGGGAGTCCGACAGCAGCGCGCCCAGCGTGACGACCATCCGAACGTCGAGTTCGCGGATCACGCCCAGCAATTCACCGCAGAACGTGCGCCAGCGCATGTTCGGCTCGATGCCGTGGACGAGGACGAGGTCGAACTCGGCGCCGGGCGGGCGACAGTAGGAGAAGCGGGTCGTCGGCCAGCTGATCCGCCGGGAGATCCCGTCGACCAACGACACCTGGGGGCGGTTGACCTGGAAGTCGTAGTAGTCGTCGGGGTCGAGTTCGGTCAGCGGTTGCGCGTCCCAGACGAGTTCCAGGTGTTCGACCGCCCCGCTCGCGGCGTCGCCGGCGTCGTTCCAGCCCTCGAAGGCGGCGACGAGCACCGGATCGACCAGCTGGGGCCAGTCACCGGTGTCGGGCGTATCCGTCATGCTCCCCACCCTACGACCGCCGCGCCCCGGATCATTCGAGGCGCGGTTTAGTGGGCGTCGCCGGTAAACTCGGCATCTCACCCCCCACGCCGATCCATCGAGGGATACACCTTGTCCGAAAACCCGTCGCACCGCCCGGACTGCACGGACGCCCTGACCGACCTTCTGCGGTCACGGATCGTCGTACTCGACGGTGCCATGGGAACGGCGATCCAGCGCGACCGCCCGGACGAGGCCGGCTACCGCGGCACCCGCTTCGCGGATTGGCCCACCCCGCTGCAGGGCAACAACGACCTGCTCACGATCACCCAGCCCGACATCATCGCCGGGATCCACCGCGAGTACCTCGAGGCCGGCGCCGACCTGCTCGAGACCAACACGTTCAACGCGCAGGCCATCTCCCTCGGCGACTACGGCATGCAGGACCTCGCCTATGAGCTCAACGTGGAGTCCGCTCGGCTGGCCCGCCGTGAGTGCGACGCCATGACCGAACGGACGCCCGACAGGCCCCGCTACGTGGCGGGCGCCCTCGGCCCGACGACCCGCACCGCATCCATCTCGCCCGACGTGAACGACCCGGGCGCCCGCAACGTCACCTACGAGCAGCTGGTCGAGGCCTACTCCACCGCCACTCGTGGCCTGCTCGACGGCGGTTCCGACGTCATCTTCATCGAGACGATCTTCGACACGCTCAACGCCAAGGCGGCCATCTTCGCCGTCGAGACCGTGTTCGAGGAGTACGGACGCCGCTGGCCGGTCATCATTTCCGGCACGATCACCGACGCGTCCGGCCGGACGCTGTCCGGCCAGGTCACCGAGGCGTTCTGGCACTCGGTGCGCCACGTGAAGCCGCTGCTGATCGGGCTGAACTGCGCGCTCGGTGCCAAGGAGATGAGGCCCTACATCGCCGAGATGTCGCGCATCGCGGACACCTTCGTCTCCTGTTACCCCAACGCCGGGCTGCCCAACGCGTTCGGCGAGTACGACGAGGCCCCGGAAGAGACGGCGGCGATCATCAGCGAATTCGCCGACGCGGGCTTCGTCAATCTGGTCGGTGGCTGTTGCGGCACGACACCCGAGCACATCGCGGCCATCGCCCGGGCGGTCGACGGCAAGAAGCCGCGCGTACCCGTCGAGACCGCCCCGGCGCTGCGGCTGTCCGGCCTCGAGCCCTTGATCGTCGTCGAGGAATCCCTGTTCGTGAACGTCGGTGAGCGCACCAACATCACCGGGTCGGCCAAGTTCCGCAATTTGATCCGCGACGGCAACTACAACGCCGCGCTGACCGTGGCCCGCCAGCAGGTGGAGAACGGCGCGCAGGTCATCGACATCAACATGGACGAAGGCATGATCGACGGCGTCGCCGCGATGGATCGGTTCGTCAAGCTCATCGCCAGTGAGCCGGACATCAGCCGCGTCCCGCTGATGATCGACTCGTCGAAGTTCGAGGTCATCGAGGCCGGGCTGCGCTGCGTGCAGGGCAAGCCGATCGTGAACTCGATCTCGATGAAGGAGGGCGAGGAGAAGTTCCGCCGCGAGGCGACCCTGTGTCGCAAGTACGGCGCGGCCGTCGTCGTCATGGCATTCGACGAGGAGGGCCAGGCCGACAACCTCGAACGCCGCAAGACGATCTGCGAGCGGGCGTACCGCATCCTCGTCGACGAGGTCGGCTTCCCGGCCGAGGACATCATCTTCGACCCGAACATCTTCGCGGTGGCCACCGGCATCGAGGAACACGCCAACTACGGTGTCGACTTCATCGAAGCCACCCGTTGGATCAAGCAGAACCTGCCCGGCGCCCTGGTGTCCGGCGGCGTGTCCAACGTGTCGTTCTCGTTCCGCGGCAACAACGCGGTCCGCGAGGCCATCCACGCCGTGTTCCTGTATCACGCGATCGCCGCCGGAATGGACATGGGCATCGTCAACGCCGGCGCGCTCGTCGTCTACGACCAGGTCGACCCGCGGCTGCGCGAGCGGATCGAGGACGTCATCCTCAACCGCCGCGCCGACGCCACCGAGCGGCTGCTCGAGATCGCGGCGGAGTTCGCCGGCGACGGGATGAAGGCCGAGGCCGTCAACGAGGAGTGGCGCGAGCTACCGGTGGGCGAGCGCATCACGCACGCCCTGGTCAAGGGCATCGACGACTACGCCGAGACCGACACCGAAGAACTCCGGGCGCTGATCGAGGCGCGGGGCGGCCAGCCGATCGAGGTCATCGAGGGCCCGCTGATGGCCGGCATGAACGTCGTCGGCGACCTCTTCGGCGCCGGCAAGATGTTCCTGCCGCAGGTCGTGAAGTCGGCGCGGGTGATGAAGAAGGCCGTCGCCTACCTGATTCCCTTCATCGAAGCCGGCAAGTCGCCCGAGGACGCGGGGCGCAGCAACGGCAAGGTCGTCATGGCCACGGTGAAGGGTGATGTCCACGACATCGGCAAGAACATCGTGGGTGTCGTCCTGCAGTGCAACAACTACGACGTCATCGACCTCGGCGTGATGGTCCCGGCCCAGAAGATCTTGGACGCGGCCAAGGAGCACGGCGCCGACGTGATCGGCCTGTCCGGCCTGATCACGCCGTCGCTGGACGAGATGGTCAACTTCGCCGTCGAGATGGAGCGCCAGGGCTTCGATATCCCGCTCATGATCGGCGGAGCCACGACGTCCCGGGCGCACACCGCCGTCAAGGTCGACAAGCAGTACCACGGCCCGGTGATCTGGGTGAAGGACGCGTCGCGCTCGGTGCCGGTCGTCGCCGCCCTGCTGTCCGACGAGCAACGGCCCGCGCTGCTCGCCGACCTCAAGACCGACTACGACTCGCTGCGGGAGCGGCACGCCGCCCGCAAGGACGCGAAGGTGATCCTGCCGCTAAACACCGCCCGCGCGAACCGGACCCCGATCGACTGGACGGACTACCGCCCGCCTCGCCCACACATGATCGTGCAACAGACCCGCGACGTGCACACCGACGACTACCACGCGTCGGGTGAGCCGACCCAGTTCGTCAAGACCTTCACCGACTACTCACTGGCCGAACTGCGCGAGTACATCGACTGGCAGCCGTTCTTCAACGCCTGGGAGATGAAGGGGTCCTTCCCGGACATCCTCAACCACCCGGTCTCGGGCGAGGCCGCCCGCAAGCTGTGGGAAGACGCGCAGCAGATGCTTGACTCGCTCATCGATGAGAAGTGGCTCAGCGCCTGTGGCGTCATCGGCCTCTTCCCGGCCAACGCCGTCGGTGACGACATCGAGGTCTACACCGACGAGACACGCCGCGACGTGCTGACCACCATGCACCAGCTTCGGCAGCAGTCCGAACACCGCCCGGGCATCCCGCACCGATCGCTCGCCGACTTCGTGGCGCCGAAGGATACGGGGTTGCGCGACTACGTCGGAGGCTTCGCCGTCACCGCCGGGCTGGGCAGCGAGGCGAAGATCAAGGAGTTCAAGGCAGCCCTCGACGACTACAGCGCGATCCTGCTCGAGTCGCTGGCCGACCGGCTGGCCGAGGCCTTCGCCGAACGCCTGCACGAGCGGGTCCGCACCGAGTTCTGGGGCTACCAACCCGACGAGTCGCTCGATGCCCAAGCGCTGATCAAGGAGAAGTACGTCGGCATCCGGCCGGCGCCGGGCTACCCGGCCTGCCCCGAGCACACGGAGAAGCAGGTCCTCTGGGACCTGCTCGACGTGAAGGCCAAGACCGGGATCGAGCTCACCGACAGCATGGCGATGTGGCCCGGCGCGTCGGTCAGCGGCTTGTACTTCTCCCATCCGCAGTCGCAGTACTTCGTGCTCGGCCACATCGGTCGAGACCAGGTCGAGGACTACGCGAAGCGCAAGGGGTGGACGATGGCCGAGGCCGAGCGCTGGCTGTCGCCCAACCTCGGTTACCGATCCGACAACGAGTGAACTGACCTCGACGGGACCCGGGCGCGCACGCGCGCGCGGATCGGGCCGCCGGCCACCATCGTGAAGGGCAGGGCCAGCGGAAAGTCTTCGTCCAGCGAGACGATTTCCGCCGAACGCACCACGCTGGCCAGGCCGAGCACAGCCTCGAGCATGGCGAAGTGATCGCCGATGCACGATCGCGGCCCCCCGCCGAACGGCAGGAACTGCCAACGGTCACGCCCGTGCGAACGCTCCGCGGCGAAGCGATCCGGGTCGAACCGGTACGGGTCGTCCCACAATTCCGGATCGCGGTGCAGCGCGTAGATACCGACGACGAGATTCGTTCCGGCCGGCACCCGGTAGCCGTCGACGACGACGTCCTTCATCGCCATCCGCCCGATGGCCGGCGCGGGCGGGCACAGCCGCAGCGCCTCGTGCAGCACCTGGGTCGTGTACGGCAGGGCAGCGACGTCGTCCACGCTCAATGGCCGTTCGCCGAGTTCCTGCACCTCTGCTGCCACTCGCTCCTGCATCTCGGCGTTGCGCCCGAGCGCCCACAGCGCGTACGCCAGCGTCGTCGACGTCGTGTCGTGGCCGGCAATCAGGAACACGAGAAGTTCATCGCGAATCGCCGCGTCGGTCAGCGGCCGTCCGGTGGCGGCGTCGGTGGCTTCGGCCAGGAGGCGGATGAGTTCGGCCGCGCTCTCGGGGTCGGCCCGGAACTGCCCGATCGCGTCGTCGATCACGGCGTGGATCGCGGCCAGCGCACGGCGAAACCGGCGTCGAGTGGGGTTCGGCAGCCAGAGGGGCGCCCGGACCGGCCGCAGCGATCGATTCGTCACGTACTGCAGGACGGTCCGGGCGTTCTCCCCGATCTCGTGGCGCTCACCGAGATCGACGCCGAACACAGACCGTCCGATCACTCGCAGCGTCAGTTCCCGAACCTCCGCGTCGAGGTCCACCGTCGAGCCGTTGACCCACCGCGTGGCCAGGCCGTCGGCGGCGGTGGCCATGTGTCCGGCGAACGTCGCGACGTGCTTCTTGGTGAACAGCGGCTGCAGCGTGCGGCGCCGCGATTTCCACGTCTCGTGCGGCATGTTGAAGACGTTCGTGCCGAACGCCCGGCTCTGGACGTGGACGATCATCTCCTTGTCCATCCCATCGTTCGTCCCGCCCAGCACATCGCGCGCGCCTGTCGGCGAGGCGACGATGACGAAGGACGGCACCAGCCGCCGCGGACCGAGCCGCACCGTCGTGACCGGCCCGCCGGCATCGCGGATCTGCTCGATACCGGTGTGGTAGCGCTGCACAGCCCTGACCCGGGAGCGCCACGACATCGGGACGTCCGGCGGCAGCGGCAGGAACTGCGGATCTCTGGCTTCGACGGACACGTTTCCCCCCGGTACGTGCGGACTGAGCTTGTCCATTCAGCCCGACAGCGGCCGTTCGGGTAAGGGTGCTAGCCGGTCTACTTCCGGAGGGGGGCTGCCCCGCCGGTAGCGTGGGTGCGTGGTGACGCCTTCGGTCCTGCAGGCGGTGCTGTTCGACATGGACTGTCCCTGGGTCGGTGGCCAGCGACGAAAGCCGTTGGAGCCCATATTTTCCGGGGGGTCCCGCGTTGGACGAGGGTGATCAAGAACTGCCGTTTTCGGTTCTGATGTGTACCCGTTGTGTACCCGACAAGATCATTTCCGGCATCGACAACGATCAGGGCCTGGGCTGATCGGGCTGTGCCAGCCTAAGAGCTGAGTGCGTGGACGTCGGCGCAGACAGTCGGCGCCGGGGACCGACCGTACGAGGAGAAATGGCGTCGAGCAGCACTGCGTCGGACCGGTCGTGTGACTGGCAAGTCCAAACCGACCGCCGCGGCGGCGTCAGCGGGCAGATAAGTCCCGCATCACGGCGGGGTGTCACCGACGTAGCAGTCATCGACCAGCCGAACCGGTCGTACCTGATGCTGTCGGTCGCCGTCACCGTGGGCTCGATCCCGCAGCGGCGATCGACAGTCCGGCGTCGAGTCACGCAGCCAGGCTTGCGCGTAGGTCGGTGGAACGTGTCGCAGCCAGGTGCGGGCCGCGTCGGCCGAGCGGGGACGCGCGTTTTGCGCTCTTGTGAGCGACCGCTTTGGCCTACTGTCGTGGTCATGGCCCGTCCCAACCCGGACTTCGACCTCTTCGACGTGCTGGAGTCGGTGGAGGCGGTGTCGCCGCTCGAGGCGGTGGACGCCGTGACGCGGAAGCTGGCCGCCTCGCTGGGTAGCGACCGGGTCTGCTTCTTGATCGCCGACCTCGCCGGCCGGGCGCTGGTCCGGCTCGGCCCGCGGTCGGCCGCTTGGGCGCAGGCACAGCTGACGGGCGTCGACCCGGCCGAGATCGTCCCGTTTAGCGACAAGGTCGCTTGGGCCGTCGTGGTGGACCAGCAGCCGGTAACGGTTCCGGACGGTGACGGGTGGCGGGTGCTGGCCCCGGTGACGCAACGCGGTGAGGTGGTCGGTGCGCTCGAGGTGCACCTGCCCAGCGAACCGGACGAGGCGGTGGTGAAGCGGGTTTGTCGGGCGGCGCACCTGCTGGCGTTCGTGGTCATCGCCAACCGCCGGCACACCGACCTGTTCGAGTGGGGCCAGCGCACGACGCCGTTCGAGCTGAGCGCGGAGATGCAGCGCCGCCTGCTGCCAGGTGCATTCACTTGCGAGGCTGGGTCAGCCACCGTCGCCGGTTGGCTGGAGCCGGCCGCGACCATTGGAGGCGACACCTTCGATTACTCCCTGGGCCGGGACACCCTGCACGTGTCGCTGACGGATGCGATGGGTCACGGCGTGGCGGCCGCGCTCACCGCGACCCTGTGCGTCGGCAGTCTGCGTAACACCCGCCGGGCTGGCGGGTCCTTGCTGGAGCAGGCGGCCGCTGCCGACGCGGCCGTGCGCGACCACGCGATGGGCGCGTTCGTGACGGGGTTGCTCGGGCGCTTGGATCTCGGGCGTGGCGTGCTCGGGCTGGTCAACGCCGGCCATGTGCTGCCGGTGTTAATGCGTGGATCGGTCATCGAGCCGGTCGATTTGCCGGCCAACCTGCCTTTCGGGCTGAACGCCAACCGGAGCTACCAGCAGACAGACGTACCCCTGCAGGTCGGTGACCGGCTCGTGCTGATCACCGATGGCATGGTCGATCGCCAGGCCGCAGCCGTCCCACTCACTGACCTGCTCGGCCGAACCCGCGGCTTGCACCCGCGCGAGGCCACCCGCCAGCTGGCCGACGCAGTCATCGAAGCCGCCGGCCCGGTGCTCGCTGACGACGCCACCATCTTGATGCTCGACTGGCACGGCCACCACGGACGCGACCGCGATAGCGAGGCCGGAGCAGACCACCCCCGGCGATGAGCGCAGTCAATGGCGAACGCAGCCGGCCGCCCGGCACGAGCGGCTAATAACGCATTTGGTCCTTGGAGGCGCAAAGTCGGCCCCGGCTCGCGTCGCGCGGGCTCAGCGCTTAAGTAGGTTTTTGGACACTTCTGATGGGCGTTGCTGCTCGCCGGCGAATGAGCTGATCACGACGAGCGCACCGGTGAGGGCCGGCACCGCCCACTGCAGTAGTGCGAGTTGCTTCTGCGCCGCGGCCACCTCCGGCGGGGTCCCGGCCGCAGGAGAGGTCGCATCCCCTACGGGAACGTCGGGTCGTGCGGACACTTTCTGTCCCAGCGTGCGGCTGTAGGCGGTGACGCCGAGCGCGCCGGCGGTCAGGGCGGTCTTCACGAGAGCCATCTTCCCGACGCCGGATTGTGCTGCAAGCCGCGACTTGTTGCCGCCGAGCTGACCGACCGAGCCGAGGAGATGCGCGCCAATTGCTGCGGCGTTGACGGGGGTCCACCGGTCCCAGCCGGCGTTGGCGACCCGCCCGCTGTCGGCCGCGTTCGAGGTCTGGCCTGATGCGGCGTTCAGGGCGACGGCGTTGGCCAGCGTGCCGCCGAACCACGCCGCCAAGCCGATGTCGTGCAAGGACCGGGAAATGGTGTTGCGAGCCATGTTGGTGTCCTCCTGAGGAGCCGCGCTCACGGTGGACCCGCTTGCTGGTAGGGACCAGGTACCCCGTCAGCAACGAGCCGAACCCGACGCCGGCACGGAAGTCCAGATCTCCACGAAGTGACTGAACCGGACTGCACGGACCCGAACGAAGTCAGCCCGACGGAGTTCGTCTGCCTAGAGATCTGGGTGCGGCGGTTCGGTGAGGGCTGCGGCGCGGCGGAATCTCTCTGCCGCCTTGGCGCGGCCGGGCACAGTGATCGGGGCGCGGTGTCGGATGTCGGCCATCAGCCGGACGACGAAGTCAGCGCTGCTTTGGCCAGGCAGCAGCTGGGGCTGGTCGGGGACGTAGAAGGACACCTTCACGCGAGGTCGTTTGGGTGCCCGCTGGATGTCGACGGTGCCTTGCACGGTGGCACACACGATCGTGGCTTCGGGGACAGCCTCAGCGAGCCGGCCAACGCCGCTTCGAGCCCGCAACACCTTGCCGCGCGAGATGGTGCCTTCGGGAAATACCCCGATGCACGCGCCGGCGCGTAGCTCGGTGATCGCTGACTCCAGGGCAGCGATGTCTCCCTGGCCGCGTTGCAGCGGGATTTGTCCCATCCCGTCGAGCACCTTCCCCACGAGCGGGTTCTTCCACAGGCTCGCCTTCGCCAGTGCCCGGATCTGACGCCGGGGGCGGGCGGCCAGACCGATTGCAATGGGGTCCCAGTTGCTGTCGTGGTTGCTGAGGATCAATGTCGGCCCCGATAGCGGGATGACGTCCAGACCTGAGACCTGCAGTCGGCCCCAACCGAGCACGACGGGGGCGGTGGCCGCCATCACAGCCCGATAGGCCGCACTCAGCTCGGGCGAGTCACTCGACATGGCTGAAAATTACCGCCTACTGGGCTCGCTCCCGCCGCGGGGCGGCCGCTGCCGGTGGCCCGAGCCTCGTGACGGAGGGTGATCGCCGGTACCGGATCAACGCCCGCGCACGCTCTGAGCGCGGGGCTGCCGTCCACAGTTCGCGCGATGGTTCCGGCATGCCCCTCGCTCCGACGGCCCCTTCGACCCCAAGCAGGCCAGGCGCCCGCCTGTGTTTCGCTCTGACTACCCAACGCGCGGGCAAGTTCGCTCAGATCACGCGCCAGACCCGGGTCGATCGCCCCGCCGCTGCTGTCCTCGGCGTGGCCCGGTGGCCGCCCGCGCGAACTGCGCCGCCACTGTCCCCCATGAGCAGAACTCCTTCCACCGCGGACCGTTTACCGCCGCCGCCAACTTTTACCCATCCCAGACGGTCCCTACAGCTACTAACCGGCGGCCGGTCCGGGAACGCGCTGCTGGCAATCACACGTCCACATCGGCGGGGGGCGATGGGACGCGGCCACTCAGTCCGGTGATGCTCAACCTGCGAGAGATAAGCGGGACATCGCCCCGAGTCGCGCCGCGGCCGTGCCGACCGGCCGGTTCAAGATCTCGAAGGCGCTCCCTTCCGATCAAGCTCGTAGGGGAGGACAGTTGCTGTGGGTGCCCCGGGCAAACAGTGACCGTGGGGGACCTCCTGCGCGCGGGACCGCGGGTCTATTCCCGTTTGGTGATGCTGCGCAGGGGCTGTTTGCCCGGGCCACCGCGTGCGGATAGGGACTTGCAACTCTGACGGGCTGGCCGTTCCCCGGCATACCTTGGCTGGGTGACCACGGCGATGCGCCGTAAGAAAGCCGACGACGCGAGGCGTCGGGCTGAGGTGCTGCGCGAGGACGCCCAGGTGATGCGATCCGCCGCGGCCGAGCTTCGCCGCCGGACAGATGAGCGGCTCGCACGGGGAATCCAAGGCTGGCCCACGCAGCGGGCAGTCAAGCTGCAGTCGAAAGCTCGTGGAGGCACGGGGAGTGGTGCTGGAGGGGTGGGAGACGCCCGTGGGGTGGGGGGTAGGCAAGGGCAGCTGGTGCTGGCGCGGGAGCGGCGTGTGGACGGGACGGAGCGCGACTGCCAGCAGCGGCGACGTGGCGTGCTCGAGGCCCCAAGGCTGTCTACCTACCGGTTGCGCCCACCGGTGATCCACGGAGTCATAGATCGCGAAGAAGCAGCCAGCTGGTAAGCGGACGAGGTAGGGATCAGGCGCGGGCTGGCGTGGGCGTGCGACGCACGGCGAGTACCGCGATGTCGTCTCGCGTCGTGTCACTTCCGACAAGGTCGTGCATGACGTCGCGGCACACCGCCTCAGGGGCATCGGCTCGAGTGGAGTCCCGCAGGAGGGCCAGCCGCTGGGTGAGCGAGGTCTCGCGTCGTTCGACCAGGCCGTCGGTGTACAGGAGCATGACCACACCTGGCGTCAGCTCCACTGTCGCCGCTTCGCGTCTGGCTTCGCGCGTGACGCCCAGCGGCGGGCCGACGGGCAGCTCGAGGAATGAGGCACCCCCTGCGGGGTCGGCTAGCACGGGAGGCAGGTGGCCGGCGCTGCACACGTCGAAGCGGTCGTAAGGCGGCGGCGCAGTCGCGCACACCAACGTGACCATCGACCCGATCTCGAAATGGTCGACTTTGCGATCGGTGAGTGCGACGACCTCGGCCACGGGAGCGTCAAGTAGAGCGTAGGCACGCAACGCGCTCCGCACTCGGCCCATCACGACCGCGGCGTCCAGGCCATGGCCGGCGACATCACCGGTGACCAGCCAGAGTCGGCCGGACGGCAACAGAAACGCGTCGTACCAGTCACCGCCGATAGTGCGGTTGTCGGCTGTGACGTATCGCGACGCGAACTCCAGGCCCTCCACCGTCGGCAGCCGAGTGGGGAGCAAACCGCGTTCGAGGAGTTGCGCGGCTGCGGTTTCCACAGCAAGCAGTCGCGCCTGCAACGCGGCCGCGACGCGGTCTCCCGCCACTTGCAGCAGGTCGGCGTCTTCTGTGGTGAACGGCCGGGGGCCGAGGCGACCAACGTGCAGAACCCCGATGACCTCTTCGCCGCTCACCAGAGGAACGCCGAGCATCGCTTTGATGCCCTTTTCCCACAGGATCGGGTTCGCGACGGTCGTCGAGTCAACGCGGTCGAGCAGGACCGCTTCGCGTCGGGCGGCGATCGAGCCGGCGAAGCCGACGCCGAGCGGCACCTTGACCCCCTGGCGGACTTCATCCTCGAGCCCACGGGCGGCGCGCGCGACCAGGGCGTCGGAGCCGGCTTCCATCAGCAACACGGCTGCGGTATCGGCATCGAGAATGACTCTTATGCGTTCCAGCAATTCGGTGAGCAGGTCGTCGACGTGCAACCGCCCCAAATTGGAGTCCGTCAGCGACGACAAGGCTTCCAGACGCCCGCTGGGTTCACGTTCTGGCACGTCGGGAGTCTAAAGGCAGCGGCCCAGACTCCCGTCAATGCTCCAATGTTTCCTCGTTGTTCGCTAACCTGGAGCCGTGGAACTGGACGTCCGTTGTGAGGCCGACACAGCGGTATTCACACTCTCCGGTGAACTCGACCTGGCCACCTCCGACGAGCTTCACCGGGCAGTTCGGGACGCTCTGCACGCCGGCAGCCGCAGCTTGGTGCTCGACCTGTCCGACATCCGCTTCATCGACTCCAGCGGCATCAGCGCGCTCCTGGAGACCCGCACCGCGGCTCGGGATGCATCGGCCACGCTGCAGCTGGGGCCGCTGTCCGCGCGCGTATCGGAAGTGCTGCGCTTCACCGGCGTCGAACACCTCTTCGATCCGATCGACACGTGAGTAGCACGAATCCGTGAATACAAGGCGCCTGACGGCAGCGGCGGCATGAGAGCTGCGTCATGAGCTGGACACACTCCGCGACACGTGAATACGCACCGGACCTGTCCAACATCGCTCAGGCCCGCAGATGGCTGACCCACGAGCTCGCCGCCGGACTGCACGCGCCGGCGAACCTGGTGGCCGACGTCGAGCTCGTGCTGTCCGAGCTCTTGACCAACGCGATCAAAGCCGGGGCGAGCAGAGTCTCCGTTGAACTGAACGCCGACTCCGAGCGGATCCTGCTCACCGTGGCAGACGACGCGGCCGGCCGCGTCGTCCTCAGGACGCCCACCGCCGATGCGCCTAGCGGTCGCGGCCTGCCCATCGTCGAGTTGATCAGCAGCGCGTGGGGAGTCGACACCCGCCGCGCGGGCAAAAAGGTGTGGGCCACCTTCGCCACCTAGCCCCTCGGCGCTTCGACAATCACTTCCCACGTCTCGCGCCCTTGAGTTGGATGACCGCCGAAGTTCCTGGGCATCGGCGTGGTGATTCCTTTGACGAGCAAGGATCGTCCTCCTGCCCTCTTTGGATGCGAGGCATCCATGCACATGCCCTACCCGCCGACCGACCGCGTCGCGGGCTAACGTCAAAACGTGATCGCGCGCGCCTGGCACGCCCTAATCGCCGTCCTTGTGCTCGCAGCCGTCACCGTCCAAATCATCATCGCCATCCGCGTGAGCGGCGTCTCGCCATCCGACCACACCGTGACGGGACCGCCTGGCGCAGCCTTCGCCTGGCCGCCCTCATCGGGATCACCATCACCGGCATGGTCTACTCCACGGTGCTGGCCAAGATCCACGAACCCAACGGCAGGGCCGAAACGTTCGTCAACGACCTTGTCCACTACGTCGTGCCAGTGATGGTGATCCTCGGATGGCTGGCGTTCGGTCCACGCCCCCGCAAGACCATTCTGGGATCGCTGCTGTTCCCCCTGCTTTGAATCATCTACACGCTCCTCCGCGGGGCGATCTGGAGGTGGTATCCCTACCCCTTCCTCGACGTCGCTACCCACGGCTACCCCCGCGTCGCGGTCACCGCCGTCCTGGTCACCGTCGTTCTCAGCGCTGTCGCTGTCGCCGCACTGATCGCAGTCGGTGACCGCAAACTCCCTGTGGCGCCGATTGAACGGAGCCGACGCAGCTGACGCATCCGGTCAGCCAACAACATGCACGCAAGATGGGGGAGGGACGCCCCGGTCAACGATTAGGCGGGTCGGTCGCGTCGTTGATGCTGAATATGTCGGTGAGTCGGGTGAGTGCGAGGAGGCGTAGGACGGGTCCGGATGGGTCGATGAGCTCAAGTGGCACCGATTGGTCGTGGGTGGCGTTGCGCAGGTCGATGAGGGCGCCGAGGCCGGTCGAGTCCAGGAACGTGACCGCTGACAGGTCGATCTTGAGCGATTGGCCTTTGTGGGTCTGGGTGGCGGTCACGCCCGTCCTGCGTAGCTTCTCGGAACCTTCCATGTCGACCTCGCCGCTGACGACGAGCGTCGTGCACCCGCTGGCGTCGGTGAGGGCAGTCAGCTCCACGTGCCCAACATATCCGAACCCGCTCGTGCGCACGGGTGCGCATGTGCCCCCGGTTGCTGGTAGAGGGCCATCCCTGCTGGCAGACGGCTGGAAGCGGCATATGGTGGGATTGTGTGTTTGGAAGCGCGGCGCAGTTTTGCGTGTGAGCCGGAATCGCCCGGCCACGCCCGCTCATTCTGCCGCGCGTACTTGAACCCGGTCGTGGGGCACGTGGCCGACGGCCGCGAGGTTGTCGCCACGGCTGAGCTGGTGGTCACGGAGTTGGTAACGAACGCCATCAACGCCGGGTGCTCGGCCGAAGTAGCGGTCGAATTCGCCCTGCATCACAGCGTGCTGCACGTCTCCGTGCAGGACGACGCGGCAGGACAGCTCCGAGTGCAAAACCCGTCAGAGATCGACGCACACGGCCGGGGCTTACGCATCGTTGACGCGCTCGCCACGGGTTGGGGCGTCGTTCCGGTCGCCGGTGGTAAGCGGGTATGGGCCGATCTTGCCGTGCCGGCCACCGCGTCGGCCTCGCTCAACTGCGTTCTTCGTGGATAGACCATTGAGCGGGGGTTGGAGCCGTGGCAAGGATGTTCTGCACGCTTCCCACGCCGGTAGCCTTGTCGAGGTGACGCATAGCCGGGCGCCGCTGGACGCCGCCACCGATCCAGCCCGAGGCGTCGACCCGGACGTCCTGCGCGAGCAGCGACGGATGGCGGCCGTGCGACGCTACGACATCCTCGATACGCCGCCAGACGGCGCGTTCGATCGGATCGCGGCGCTCGCGGCCCGGCTGCTGAACGTGCCGATCGCGATCGTCAGCGTGGTGGACACCGACCGCATCTGGTTCAAATCCCACCACGGTTTAGATGTCACCGAGATCGGCCGCGCCCCCGGCCTGTGCGCCTCGGCGATCCTCGGCTCCGAGCCCTGGCTGGTCACCGACGCAAAGAACGACCCGCGCACGCTCACCAACCCACTCGTGGCAGGCGACTTCGGGTTGCGGTTCTACGCCGGGGCACCGCTCACTACCCATGACGGTCACAACCTGGGCACGCTGTGCGCAATCGACATGATCCCGCGCCCGATCAGTGAGCAGGAAACAGCGATCCTGACTGACCTGGCCGCTCTGGTCATGGATGAGCTCGAACTGCGGCTCAGCGCGGGGAACGCCCTGCTCACCGCCCGGCAGCGGTTAGAGGAAGTTGAGCACCTCGCCACTGCCTTCCAGGCCAGCCTGTTGCCCCCTCGACTTCCCGACATCCCGCACGTGCAATTGGCAGCGGTTTATCAGCCCGTGGACCGCCACCAAGTCGGCGGCGACTTCTACGACGCATTCCCCATCGACGAACACGCCTGGGTCATCGCCATCGGCGACGTGTGCGGCACCGGACCGGCCGCCGCCGCCCGCACCAGCTCCGCCCGCTTCAGCATCCGAGCCTGCGCCGTACAACACCGCTCACCCAGTGACGTACTGCAAACCACCAACCTCGCGCTCGCCACCGACAACACCACCGGCAACGAGCGACCATTCGTCACCGCCCTGGTGGCCCGAATAGAACCCCACCCCCAGCGCACCCTGATCCAGCTGGCCAGCGCGGGACACCCACTTCCACTGCTGCTCCGCCACGACGGCGAAGTCCAAAGCATCGGCCAACCCGGACAGCCACTCGGCATTCTGTCCACGATCGAAAGCAGCGACACCACCGTGGACCTCGCCCCTGGCGACACCCTCGTCCTGCACACCGACGGACTAGCTGACTCCGGACGGCCACACCGACTCGGCGAGGACGGCCTGCAACGGCTGCTCGCCTCCTGCCACGGCATGAACCCCGATCAGATCGTTGCCCGGCTGCACCAGACCGTCGCTGACGCGCCCCGCGACGACATCGCAATCCTTGCCATCGCCTGCGCAGCCTAAGTACGGGGGACAGTCCCCAGCCATGCGACGGACGGCTGCGTTCGCTTCGGCGGCCGTGCACATCGCCGCCGTGGTAGTCGGCGCGGGTCCGCAGTTGCTGCGCTAGATTCGGCGATCTCGCGCGCCCTGGGCCGCTATGACGTGATGCGATTCTGCATGGTCTGGGACCGCTCCTGCGGGGTCCACGGTTTGGCCGGAAACAGCGGGAGAAGGGATTCAGATGGTGAACGGGGTGGTCAGGTGAAGCGGTGAGGGGCGGTCAGGTGCAGAACCAGGGGCTGTTTGCCCGAAGAGGCCGACTGCACGTACCGACCGACAGCGATGCGCGCGTGCTCGCACGATCCGCCGTCCAGCTGCGTGCCAGCCGCGGAGAGCCGGGACTGTGATGTCGGGGGGCGCATCTACGGTTCGCTCATGCAGACCAGTGGCTTGGACTCCGGCGTCGACGTCGATGAGCAGCGACGGGCCCATGTTCAACGGCGGCTGGACAGCAACCTCATGGCTTGGCTGACGACTGTTGATCCCGGCGCGCGACCGCACTCCGTGCCGGTGTGGTTTTTGCGTCTTCCTGATGAGCGCATTTTGATCTACACGCGCCCGGACAAGCAGAAGCTCGCGAATATCCGCCGGAATCCCGAGGTCTCGCTGACGTTGGACGTGACGGACATCGGTAGGGACGTGATTCGCATCGAGGGCCAGGCCCACATCGACGACACTATGCCCTGCGCTGAGCAGCACGCGGAGTATCGAGCTAAGTACGCCGAGCGAATCGGCGCCCTGTTCGGCAGCGCGGCCGAGTTCTCCGAACTCTTCTCCGTACCGATCGTCGTGACGCCGCGACGTCTGTTCGCCTAAGCGCCGCTCCGGGGCAGCCGGTAGAGAGGCTGTCCGACCGGGAACATCGATGCGACTGTGGCCCTGGCAGGTTCGTGGTGTGGAGATCGGGGGACTGGTCATGCAGTGTCGCGGCCAAACGACGTGGGCGCTGCCTTCCTGGACGTTGGTGCTGCGGTGAGGGACGCTGCCATGCATGACCCAGTTGCACTACGCGAATCAGAACCTCGAGCTCGCTGACGATGAGAGCGCCGCGGATGTGAAGGTACGGATTGAGGCGAAGGTGCGTGAGCGTGGCGGCTGGGTCGATGTCAAGACGGTCGATGGCGAGGTGTCGCTCTTGGTCTCGACTGGTGTTCCAATCTTTGTCGTGGACCGGCGGCGCCGGTAGGGGTTCTGGGTTTGCGGCTGCGCCGTTGCGCGTCTCCGCCACAGCGCCCTCTTGTCCTCCCCGTGGTTTTCGACGCGCGGCAGTGCCCGCGACGCCTCAGGTGCTCAGCTGCGAATCCGCGCTGCCAGTTCGGCGCGGTCAATACCCTCGCAGGCTTCAACTTCCGGCACCAACCAGTGATTGTTAACGGTTCGGCCCCGGCCCCTCGATAGACCCGCCGACGACGCCGCCGCCCCGGCGGTCATCGCGTGGCAGAGGCGGTGGACATCAAGAACCTCGCGATTGCCTCCGTGGTCTCCTCCGGTGCTGACAGGTGCAGGCAATGGCCAGTGGCATTCAGCAGAACCATCGTGGCGTTTGGGATCTGATCACGGACGAACTTGCCGACCGCGACCGGAGCGATGACGTCATCGTGCCCTGCAGCACCAGTGTCGGCGTCTGCAGATTTTGTCGGGTCCGCAGGTTGTCAGACAGGAATGTGACGTGCGCGAACTGCTGCGCGACGTTGGGGTCAGCTCGGCAGAAGCCAGCCACCTCGGCCGAATCAGCCCGCAGGCTCCTCGTCGGTGTTGGCTTGGGCCTGGTCCTCGCCTGTCGGATTGTCGGTCTGAGCAGGCTCCGGTGTCGTCTCGTCCCCGCCATCCTGTTGGTCGCGCCCATCCCGTTCGCGCCGGTCCCGGTCACGATTCATCAGCTCGCGCCGTCTTCGTTGCCCAATGCGTCGCGCTGGGGCTCGCCAGTCTTTTCGGCCCGCTCCCGCGCCTCGCGTTCGTCGTCCTCGTTCATGCCCATCGAGTTGGCGTCCTGCTGGGCTCGTTTCGCTGAATCAGTGTCTTTCGGCGCTGTGCTCATACCAGATCATCCCCAGCCGGCCAGTTGGGAAACCAACCCACCACTACACCTGTCTCCCCTGTCCCGCCCGGGCGCCCTGGGTCGAGCTCTCGTGGGGCAGCTTTGCGGCTGAAGTCCGCCGGTCGGCAATCGGCCCGGGACGGCGGATGATAGGCCGATGACGACGCGTCAGGAACCTCGCGCCGACCCATGCACCAAATGCGGCCGCGACGTCACCGTCGTCCTCATGGAGCACCGGGGCCTTCGGCTAGCTCGCCGTCTCACGCCGGCGACAATCCGCGCCGCAGTCCACACCGATCAGATCGACACCCCAGGAGGCGCGGCCGACGACCAGTGCACCCGCGAGCCCCAGTCTGACTACCAAGCTCCAGTCTGACTAACAGGCATGAGGCCCCGGAAACGGTTTGGATCGTGGGTGGACGGGTCTCGCTGCGGCGAAGCTTGGGCGCGACCGCCCGTCCCGGCGTGAAGACTATTTCGGCGCCGGGTTACAAACTTGGCTACGCCGGCAGTCCAACGACAATCCCACAGTGGCTTGACCCGGGGACGGGTTACGACGACCGGGCGGTATCGGCGTCTACCGGACTTCCTTTGCCCGGCCACTCAAGCTCTGGCTGGCTCATGCGAAACCGACGACAAGCGCCAGCGCACACTAAGAGCCAACACCGAACCGAGGAACGCCGCCCCCATGTCGAGCATCGAGAAGCGCAGCCGCAACGGACACCTGCGCTGGTACGTCCGCTACCGAGACCCGACAGCCGCTCAACGCACCAAGGTCTTTGACCGCCGCGTCGACGCGGAGCGTTACCTCACCAAGGTGGACGCGTCGAAGCTCGTCGGCGGATACGTAGATCCACGCGCGGCGGCCCGCTTGTTCCGCGACGTGGCGGAGGAACACTTCGCCGCCCACACGCACAATCTTGCCGCCGACACAACGCGGGTGGTCAAACGGTCGCGCCTCGACCGGCACATCCTTCCGGTGCTCGGTAACTATCCAATCGGATCGATCAAGCCCAGCACGATGTCGTCGGCCGTTTCGACTTGGTCCAGCACGCTTGCACCCGGCACCGTCGGACAAGTACTGCGTCAAGTGCGCCAGATCCTCGACGCGGCGCTCGCGGACGGCCTCGTGAGCGCGAATGTGGCCAAGCTGGTCAAGCCGCCGACTGCGCCAGGCCGGCGCGACGTCCATTTGCACGACGAGGACGTACGCAAGGTCATCGACGCGACGTCGATCGACTATCGCGCGCTCGTCATCACGCTCGTAGATCTCGGGCTGCGACTCAGTGAAGCGTGTGGACTTCGGGTCTCGGATGTTGACTTCCTGCGCAAGGTCGTCCACGTCCGCCAGCAGCGGAGACCGGGCGGCGAGTTGGGCGCGTTGAAGACCAGCGCCTCCTGGCGTGATGTGCCCGCCGACGATGCGGTCCTCGGACTCGCCGAGCAGATCCGACGCCGGCCCAGAAGGGACGGTCTGGTATTCAGCAGCGGGAGCTCGCCGGCCGGACCAAGTCCATCGCCGGCTACCTGTTCGACGACCTCAGTACCGCTGCGGGCGTCAACCTCTCACCGCACTCGTTGCGGCACCACCTCAGGTTCGAGTCTCATCAGCCAGGGCGTTTCCATCGTCGCGGTCTCGAAGTGGCTCGGCCACTCGTCACCGGAGATCACTTGGCGCGTGTACTCATACCTCATGGCCACGGATGAAGAAGTGGGTAGAGGGGCGATGAGCAGAACGTTCAGCAAACTGCTTCCTGATGTGTACCCGTTGTGTACCGCAGACGGCCACAATGGGCTGTAGCCCCCGAAATCCGGGGCACAGGATGCAGGCGGTGCTGTTCGACATGGACGGGACGCTGCTCGACTCGGAGAAGGTGTGGGACGTCGCGCTGGACGACCTGGCCACCTGGCTGGGCGGGACGCTGTCGGCCGCAGCGCGCACCCGCATGGTCGGGTCGAGCCTCGGACGGTCGGTCGCGGTGCTGCACGCCGACCTCGGCATCGAGGCCGACGCCGAGTCCAGCGCCGCCTACCTGACGGAACGAACGGCCGAGCTGTTCGCGACCGACCTGGTCTGGAAGCCCGGCGCACACGAACTGCTCGCGGCCGTCGCCCAAGCGGGCCTCCCGGCCGCGCTCGTCACGTCGACCCACCGCCGGCTGACAGAGATCGCCCTCGACACGATCGGCCGGCAGTACTTCGCGGCCACCGTCTGCGGCGATGAGGTCCGCCGGCCCAAGCCGCATCCGGATCCGTATCTGCGGGCGGCGGAACTGCTTCGTGTCGACCCGCGGTGCTGCGTCGCCGTCGAGGACTCCCCACTCGGCATCACCGCGGCTGAGGCAGCGGGCTGTGTCGTGCTCGCGGTGCCCAGTGAAGTGGGAATCGAGCCGACCGTGACCCGCACGGTGTGGCCGTCGCTGGCCGACCGGACCGTGGCCGATCTGCGTGCGCTGGTGGTCGGTGACTGACCGGTCGGCGAGCATCTGCGACGTGCTGCCGGCCGCGGCCGCCGTGCTGGGTGTGCCCGGAGCGGAGGACCGGTTGGGCGTGGTCGACCAGCTCGGCCCCGCGCGCCGCGTGGTCGTCGTCCTCGTCGACGGCATGGGTTATCACCTGCTTGCGCCGATGGCCGCGCACGCCCCATTGCTGGCGTCGGCCCTGGCCGGCGCGACCGGGTCGCTGAGCCAGCTGAGCTGTACCTTCCCGTCGACCACACCAACCAGCCTGGTGTCGCTGGCCACGGGCGTCGCGCCGGGCGAGCACGGGATTCTCGGCTTCACCGTGAACGTGCCGGGCACCGACCGGGTGCTCACCCACATCCTGTGGCGCGACGAACCCCAACCGGCGACCTGGCAACCGGTACCCACCTCGTACGAGCGACTGGCCGCCGCCGGTCGGCGAAGTTCCGCGGTGCTGCCCGCGTACTTCGCAGGCAGCGGCCTCACCGAGGCGGCCTACCGCGGCGCCCGCTTCCGCGGGGTCGGCAAGGGTCAGGACTACGTGGCGGAACTCCTCGACGAGGTGCGTTCGGGTCCGGGCCTGGTCTACGGCTACACCGCCGCGCTCGATACCGCCGCCCACCGCTACGGCATCGCGTCACCCGAGTGGGCCCAGGCCGCGGCCGGGGTCGACGCCGTACTCGGCCGGATCGTCGCCGGGTTGCCGTCGGACACGGTGCTGCTCGTCACCGCCGACCACGGCGGACTGGACGTGCCGCAGCCCGGACGAGTCGACCTGAACGCCGATCCGCGGCTGGCCGACGGGATCCGGGTCGTCGCCGGCGAGCCGCGGGTGCGCTATCTGCACGTCGCCGACGGCGCGGTGGCCGACGTGCGGGCAACGTGGCAGGCGGTGCTCGGCGACCGGGCCGACGTCCTGCTGCGCGACGAAGCGGTCGCGGCCGGGATGTTCGGGCCGGTCCGTCCGGCCCACCTGCCCCGCATCGGCGACGTCGTGGTCATCTGTGGCGGCGACACGGTGGTGCTGGCGACCGGTCACGAACCACCGGAGATTGCCGCGCTGATCGGCTTCCACGGCTCGGTCACGCCGGCCGAGACGGCGATACCACTTCTCGCCCTGCGCACCTGATCGGACCGGCCGGCCGATCAGGGGTTGCGGACCTCCGGCAGATCGTCGCGCGGGTCGGTGAGCACCGCGTCGGCCGGGAACGGTGGGGGCGTCCCGCCGAACGCCGGGCACAGCGCCTTGTGGTCGCACCAGTCGCAGAGCCGGCTGGGGCTCGGGCGGAAGTCGCCGGTCTCCATCGCCCGCTGGATCGCCGCCCAGATGGCCATGATCGTGCGTTCGAACCGCTCGAGCTCTTCGGCCTCGGGGGCGTAGCTCAGCGTGTCGGTGTCGGCAAGGTACATGAGACGCAACTGGCGCGGCACCACGCCGCGCGTGCGCCAGAGGACCAGCGCGTAGAACTTCATCTGAAACAGCGCCTTGCCCTCGAACGCTTCGCGCGGCGTCGTGCCCGTCTTGTAGTCGATGACCCGAATGTCACCGGCCGGTGACACGTCGAGCCGATCGACGTAGCCGCGCAAGCGGAGCCCGTCGACCACCACCTCGATGAGTTCCTCCCGCGACGCCGGTTCCAGCCGGGACGGATCCTCCAGCGCGAAGTAGTTGCCGAGCAGCGACGTGGCCGAGGCCATCCACTCGGTGAACCGGCTGCCGTCGGTGTCGTCGGCGAACAGCTCGTCGACCGCCGGTTCCTCGTCGCGGACGCGTTGCCAGGCTGCGGGCAGCAGTTCGGCCGCCGCGGCGAGGGTGCGCTCGGTAGCGGGCAGGTCGAACAGCGATTCGAGGACTGCGTGCACCATCGTGCCCCTGGTCGCAGCCAGCGACGGCGACTGGGGCAACCGGTCGACGCAGCGGAAGCGGTAGAGCAGCGGGCAGCTCTTGAAGTCCGCCGCGCGAGAGGGAGACAGGGATCCCAGTACCGCGTCGGGCAGCGCCACGGGCGCCTCGGGATCGCTCAATTGCGTCATGCCCAGGAGGGTAGGCGCGGCCTACGACAGTTTCGGAGACGACAGGCTGAACGGCCGTGGATCAGAGGCCTCCGATCCGTTTGAGGGGCCAAATGATGGCAAAAGCGCGGCCGACGATCGACGCGGTCGGGATCGCACCGAAGTCGCGGCTGTCGGTGGAGTTGCAGCGGTTGTCGCCCATGACGAAGACGGAGCCGGTGGGCACGGTGCGGGAGCGGAAGTTCTCGTCGGGCGAGCGGGCGTAGCAGGACTTGTCCTTGTTCAGGTAGGGCTCGTTGATGGCCAGGCCATTGACGTAGATCTGCCCTTTCTTGGCGCTGACCTTGTCGCCGGCGAGGGCGGTCACCCGTTTGATCAGGACCTTGTCAGGCACCTGCACGCCCTTCGGGCGCGTGAAGACCACGATGTCGCGGACCCGGACGCCGTGGGCCCGGTAGGAGACCTTGTCGACCAGCACGTGGTCGTCGTTGCAGTTGTCGCATCCGTGCAGGGTCGGTTCCATCGACGCGGACGGAATGTAGTACGGCTGGACAACCCAGGTGCGCAGCAACAGGGCGGCGCCGGCCGCGATCGCGATGATGATCAAGGCGCGGGTGATCAGGCGGCGCAGGCGCCCGCTGCCACCCCTCGGCCTCCGATTTTCGTCGCCACCGTCGTCAGGACTGCCGTCAGCACCTGCGGCGGGGTCGGGGTCCTCGGGCTCGTCCACCTCCCTGGGTGGCCGTTGAACCGGTGCCGCCGTCGACGCGGATGCGCGGGGTCCGTAGACCGGGGGAGGCGGCGCCGCGGCCGCCGCGCGCGCAACCGACGGCGCCGGCGGAGGACCCGGACTCGGGCGCCGACGGGGGCCCCCGGGAGCCGCGCGGGGGCCGGGCGACGGGCGGCGCCGCGGCGCCCCCGCCGCCGGCAACGGCGGTGTCACCGGCTCCGGTTTCTTTTCGAGCACCGGTTCGAGCACCGGTTCCGGCACGGGTTCCGGCGCTGGTTCGGGCTCCGGCGCTGGTTCGGGCTCCGGTTCGTACCTCGGCGCGGCCGCGAAGGCGGGCGCCGGTTCCAGGTCGAGGTCGAGGTCGGGTTCGAGGTCCTCATCGGGACTGATCGCGTGGGACGCGGCCATCGGCTCCGGCTCGGCGGTGGGGTCGAGATGGGCACCGGTCCGCTCCGCGGCCCGGGACCAGTCCCGGGTCGGTCGCGGTAGCGAGTCCGAGCGCAGCCACGGCTGCTCGAAGGCCGCGTCCGGCTCCGGCAACTCGAACTGCTCGTCGGGCTCGTCATCCGCCTCTGGAGGCACTTCGGGCCCGCGGCGCCGGCCGAACCGTCGGCCCGCCGACCGCCGCCGGGGCTGGACGGCCGGTGCCAGTGGCGGCTCCGGCTCGCGCTCGCCCGCCGTCGCCGGCGATTCCGGCTCGTGGTCGTCGACCTCGTCCAGCTCATCGTCGACCGCGGACTGCGGCTCGAAGGCCTCAACCGGCTCCGGCGCGTACCCAGGTTCTGGCCCGTACTGCGCCGGTGGCGCGGGTTCGCCGTCGCCTTGTGGGGCACGGGCGAACAGCCACCGGAAGGCCCGGCGCGCCGGCTGCGCGCCGCCCTCGGGCTCGGGCGGGTACATCGACGGGTCCCAGGTCGGTGCTCCGCGCAGGTCGAGATCGACCGCTTCGCGCCGTTCCCATGGGTACGGTTCGGCCTCGCCGTCCTCGCCGGCGCCGCCCTCGCGAGCGGAGTCGTCGCCAACGGGCTCATCAGAAGCCGAGCCACCCGAACCGCCGTCAGGGGAGCCGTCCGAACCGAAGTCGGCGTCCTGGTCGGTCGGCACCTCGTCGGTTTCCAGCTCGGGTTCGGAGGCCAGGTCGCGCACCCGGTCCAGGCGGACCTGCTCGTCGGGGGTCAGCTCGGCCGCCAGTTCGCGCAGAACGATGTCCGGGTTGGACGGCGTCACCGGCGGTGGGGGCTCGTCCTTCGCGCTCGAGCGGCGGGTGGACCACGGCCGGGCCGGTCGCAGCACGCCGCTTGGCGCACCGTTGCCGAGATCCTCCGCCGCAGGCGTTGCGTCGTCGTCGGACTCCGGCTCGCGCTCGGGTCCCCGAGCCGCCGCCGGCTCGGGCATGGACGGCTCGACGTCCCGACTGCGCCGGGTCCAGGGCCGGGCCGGGGTCAGCGACCGAGTGCCGGCCGGCTCCTCATCGACGCTGTCCCGCGCGTCGGGCTCGGTCTCGCTCGGTTGTGGCGGCGCCGACGCCTTGCGGGCACGCCGAGCGGCCACTTGGGCCTCGATGCGCGCTCGCAGTTCCGGGTCGTCGGTCACGCCCGTGACGGTAGTCCGTCCGGCCCGGAAAGTGCCCGTAGCATCGCCGTGGTGACGAACGCGCCGCCAGGACGACGGGCCCAGCGCGGCCTGGTGGTGGGGCGCATTCGCGGCGTGCCGATCGAGATCATGCCGTCCTGGCTGCTCGTGGCCGCCCTGCTCGCGGCCGTATACGGACCGATCATCGACGACGCCGTGCCCGCTCTCGGAGCGGGACCGGCCTACCTGGCCGGGGTCGGCTTCGCGGTCCTCTTCGGTTTCTGCGTCCTGGCCCACGAGCTGGGCCACACGATCGTCAGTCTGGCCCTCGGCCACCCCGTACGGCGAGTGGTGCTGTTCGCGCTCGGCGGTGTCTCGGAGGTCGACGGTGAGCCCGGGCAGGCCCGCGACGAGTTCCTCATCGCCGGCACCGGGCCCGTTGTCTCGTTGCTGATCGCCGGCGGCGCCTGGCTGGCCTACGACGCCTCTCCTGCTGGAACGCTGTCGACGGCGCTGCTCGGGCTCCTCTGCTGGACGAACCTCCTCCTCGCCGGCTTCAACCTGCTGCCCGGACTGCCGCTCGACGGCGGGCGGCTGCTGCGGGCCGCCGTCTGCGCGTTCGGAGCCCGCCCGGTGACGGGTACCCGGGTGGCCGCGGTTACCGGGCGGGCGGTGGCCATCGCGGTCGCCGCGTCGGGATTGGCCGCGCAGCGTGGCTCGCTCGGCGTGGCCGCGGCCGTGTTCTCCTTCGGCCTGGCCGGCTACCTCTGGTTGGGCGCCGGCCAGTCGCTCAAGCTGGCGCAGCTGATGGCCCTGCTGCCCGATGTCGCGGTGGCTGAACTGGTCCGACCGGGGATGTTCGTGCCGGCCGACCTCTCGGTGACCGAGGCGCTGCGGCGGGCCTGGGAGGCGCAGGCCCGCGGCCTGGTCCTCGTCGACCGGGGGGAGCAGCCCACTGCGATCGTGGACGAAGCGCAGATCGGCGCCGTGCCACTGGAGCGACGGGCCTGGACACCGGTGAGTGCGGTCGCGCGCCCGCTCGAACCCGGCCTGATGGTGCCCGACGGCATCGACGCCGAAGCCTTGCTGCGGCGGATGCAGACCACGCCGGCCCACGAGTACCTGGTGATCCGTCCGGACGGGAGCGCCGCCGGGATCATCAATACTCGGGACTTCGCCCAGCGGCTGCGAGGCGACGCGGCGATGAAGGGCAGTGCATGAGCAGGGCACCCGGGTCCGGTCCGTTCGAGGCGGGGGAGCGCGTCCAACTGTCCGATCCCAAGGGCCGGCTGCACACGGTCACCCTCGCGGTCGGCAAGCAGTTCCACACCCACCGCGGTGCGATCGAGCACGACGAGCTGATCGGGGCGCCGGAAGGCAGCGTGGTCGCGTCGACCAGCGGGACGCAGTACCTCGCGCTGCGCCCGTTGCTGGCCGACTTCGTCCTGTCCATGCCGCGTGGCGCCGCGGTCATCTATCCCAAGGACGTCGCGCAGATCATCACGATGGGCGACGTCTGTCCCGGGGCGACGGTTCTCGAGGCGGGCGCCGGGTCGGGGTCGCTGACCTGCGCGCTGCTGCGGGCAGTCGGCCCGACCGGCCGGGTGCTGTCCTACGAGGTGCGTGACGACCACGCCGACGTGGCCGTCCGCAATGTCGAGACGTTCTTCGCCGAGCTGCCGGACAACTGGACGCTGCGCCGGGAAGATGTGGCCGAGCACCCCGGTGGCGAGCAGGTCGACCGGGCCGTCCTCGACATGCTCAGTCCGTGGAAGGTCCTGCCGGCGGTCGCCGAGGCGATCCGACCCGGCGGTGTGCTGATCGGCTACGTGGCCACGACCACCCAGCTGTCCCGTCTGGTCGAGGCACTCCGCGCGCACGGCGGCTTCACCGAGCCGTCGTCATGGGAGACGTTCGTCCGTGGCTGGCACGTCGTCGGGCTGGCCGTCCGGCCCGAGCACCGCATGATCGGGCACACTGCGTTCCTTGTCACAGCCCGAAGGCTCGCTCCGGGTGTGACGGCGCCAGCGCGCCAGCGGCGGCCGGCCAAATCCGACGAGATGCCGACCGTGACCGAGCCGGATCCGGACGTGCCGTTCCGGCCGAACCTGCCGTGATCGCGCGACCGGCTCAGGCGGCGGGGCCGGCCACCTCGACGTCGTCGGACTCGCGGACGACGTGAATGCAGTCGCCGGGACATTCCTTCGCCGAGGCGATCACGTCGAGGCGAAGCGACGGCGGGACCGCGGCCCGTGCATCGGCTGCCGTCAACAGCTCACCTTGTCCGTCCTTGACGTAGGCGAGCCCGTCGACGTCGAACTCGAACACCTCGGGCGCGTACTGCACGCACAAGCCGTCACCGGTGCACAGCTCTTGGTCGATCCACACCTGTAGCCCGTCGCTCATACCCCGGAAACCCGTCGGAAACTGTGTCGCGTTTGCCTCTGCACAGGACCAGGGTAGTTCCGAGGCGCGGGGCGTTCCCGTGTGTAGGGTGGGATTTCGCGAACACTCCGCGCCCGAGCGGGCAGCACAGTGGGAGGTGGCCGCATGGCTCAAGAGCCGCGAGGTGGGCAGGACGGCCCACCTGCGCAGAGTTCGCCTGGTGACGCCGACCTGCGCCGACGCACGGCGTTCCTCGAGCAGGAACTCGAGCTTCTCCGGGCCAAGGCCTCGGAGTCGCCGCGTCACATGCGGTTGCTGGAGGACCGGCTGGCCGAAGCGCAGTCCCGGGTCGCCGCGCTGAGCGACCGCAACGACCGGCTGGCCGACACTTTGCGCGAGGCCCGCGACCAGATGGTGCAGCTGAAGGAAGAGATCGACCGCCTGGCCCAGCCGCCGAGCGGTTACGGCGTCTTCCTGGAGGCCTTCGACGACGGCACCGTCGACATCTTCACCACCGGTCGCAAGCTGCGCGTGGCCGTGTCACCCGAGGTCGACCTGGACGAGCTCAAGCACGGCCAGGAAGTCATGCTCAACGAAGCCATGAACGTCGTCGCCGCGCGCGGCTTCGAACGGGCCGGTGAAGTGGTCATGCTCAAGGAGATCCTCGACGGTGGCGACCGCGCCCTCGTGGTCGGCCACACCGACGAGGAGCGGGTCGTCTACCTGGCCGAGGTCCTGCGCGAGAACCCGCTGCGCGCGGGCGACTCGCTGCTGCTCGAGTCGCGTTCGGGATACGCGTACGAGCGGGTGCCCAAGAGCGAGGTCGAGGAACTGATCCTCGAAGAGGTTCCCGACATCGACTACGGCGACATCGGCGGCCTCACCCACCAGATCGAGGCGATCCGGGACGCGGTCGAGCTGCCGTTCCTGCACGCCGACCTGTTCCGCGAGCACCAGCTCCGCCCGCCGAAAGGCATTCTGCTCTACGGGCCGCCCGGCTGCGGCAAGACGTTGATTGCCAAAGCGGTCGCCAATTCGCTGGCCAAGCAGGTGCAGCGGGTACACGGCGGCGACGAGAAGGCGACGGCGTTCTTCCTCAACATCAAGGGCCCCGAGCTGCTCAACAAGTACGTCGGCGAGACCGAGCGGCACATCCGGCTGGTGTTCCAGCGGGCGCGGGAGAAGGCCAGCGAGGGCACGCCTGTCATCGTGTTCTTCGACGAGATGGATTCGATCTTCCGCACCCGCGGGTCCGGCGTGAGCTCCGACGTCGAGAACACGATCGTGCCGCAGCTGCTGTCCGAGATCGACGGCGTCGAGGGCCTCGAGAACGTGATCGTGATCGGGGCGTCCAACCGCGAGGACATGATCGACCCGGCCATCCTGCGCCCGGGCCGGTTGGACGTGAAGATCAAGATCGAGCGCCCGGACGCCGAGGCGGCCCGCGACATCTTCTCGAAGTACATCCTGGCCGGCCTGCCCATCCACGCCGAGGACCTCGCCGAACACGGCGGTGACACCGAGGCCACGGTCGCGGCGATGATCCAGCACACGGTGGAGCGGATGTACTCCGAGTCCGAGGAGAACCGCTTCCTCGAGGTCACCTACGCCAACGGTGACAAGGAGACGTTGTACTTCAAGGACTTCAACTCCGGCGCGATGATCCAGAACATCGTCGACCGCGGGAAGAAGATGGCCATCAAGGACCTGTTGACGACCGGTCAGAAGGGTCTGCGTATGCAGCACCTGCTCGCCGCGTGCGTCGATGAGTTCCGCGAGAACGAGGACCTGCCGAACACCACGAACCCCGACGACTGGGCCCGGATCTCCGGCAAGAAGGGTGAGCGGATCGTCTACATCCGCACGCTCGTGTCCGGTGGCAAGGGCGCCGAGGCCGGCCGCTCGATCGACACCGTGGGCAACACCGGCCAGTACCTCTGACAATCGCTGCGCCGAGTGCGGATCGCCTCCTGGCCCCTCTGCGGATCTTCCTGCACCGGAGCCTGGGACGGCTGCAGGCGCAGGAAGACCGTCCACCTGGGAGTGGTTGAGTAGACGGTTGTGACGTTCTGGGAGGCGGTGCTCGTCTTCGTCGCGGGCATCTGGGCGGGCACGATCAACACGGTCGTCGGCTCGGGCACCCTGGTCTCGTTCCCGGTGTTGCTCGGCGTCGGCTTGCCGCCGGTGACCGCAAACGTCTCGAACACGATCGGGTTGTTCCCCGGCTCGTTTGTCGGTGCCTACGGCTACCGGCGCGAACTGGCCGGTCAACGCAATCGGGCGCTTCTGCTGAGCACCGCCTCGGCTCTGGGGGCGATCACCGGCGCCGTCCTGCTGCTCGAGCTGCCCGCGGGGGCGTTCAAGGCGATCGTCCCGATTTTGATCGCGCTGGCGCTCGTCCTGGTGGTCTTCGGCAAGCAGGCGACTGCGTGGTTGACCGCGCGGGGCCGCGGCGCCACGGAACACGTGTCGGTGGCGTTGTGGGTGGTCTCGTTCGGAACCGGCGTCTACGGCGGATACTTCGGAGCCGCCCAGGGCGTGCTGCTGATGGCGTTCCTCGGGCTCTTCCTGGCCGAGTCGCTGCAGCGGCAGAACGCGCTCAAGAACGTCCTCGCCGGCGTCACGAACCTCGTCGCCGCCGTGGTGTTCGTCGCCGTCACCCACGTCGACTGGACCGCCGCGGGATTGATCGCCGGCGGATCGATCGTCGGTGGGCTGCTCGGCGCCAAGATCGGACGTCGACTGTCACCGGCGGTGCTCCGGGCCACGATCGTCGTCGTCGGCGTCGCGGCAATCATCAAGCTGCTGCTCTGACGGGCCGCTACCCTGCACACACTCAACCGGAGAGGTGTGTTCATGGGACTCGTCGTCGGGATCATCGTGGCGGTGGTCGTACTCCTGCTCATCATCTGGGTGATCGCCGCCTACAACGGCCTCGTCCGGGCTCGCAACGCATTCCAGAACGCGTTCGCCCAGATCGACGTGCAGTTGCAGCGGCGCTTCGACCTGATCCCCAATCTGGTCGAGACGGCCAAGGCCTACATGGCCCACGAGCGGGAAACGCTCGAAGCTGTCACCAACGCCCGTGCCGCGGCGGTGTCCGGCCTCGGCGCGGCGCAGGCCAGCCCCGGCGACCCGGCGGCGATGCAGAAGTTGGCCTCCACCCAAGGCGCCCTGACGAGCGCACTCGGCCGGTTCACCGCCACGGCCGAGGCCTACCCCGATCTCAAGGCCAACCAGAACATGATGCAGCTGACCGAGGAACTGACATCCACCGAGAACAAGGTCGCCTTCGCCCGGCAGGCCTACAACGACTCGGTGATGAGCTACAACAACCGGCGCCAGGCGTTCCCCGGGTCCGTCATCGCCGGCAGCTTCCACTTCGGCCCCGCGGCCCAGTGGGAGATCGCGCCCGACCACCCTGAGACGCGCGAAGCGCCGAAGGTGCAGTTCTAGGCCCCGACGTGAACTTCTTCGAGCGGCAGCGCACCGCGCGGAGCACCACGGTGCGCCTTGTCGTGCTGTTCGTGCTCGCCGTCGTGTCGATCGTCGCCGTCAACGACGCGGTCGTCCTCTACCTCGTCCGCCAGGGCCCCACCTCGACCATTGTCGGTGCGCTCGTGGCGATGAGCGTCTTCACGCTGCTGATCATCGGCGGCGGTACGGCGAGCAAGCTGATCGCGTTGCGGGCCGGGGGAGCCGCGGTGGCCCAGTCGGTCGGCGCGGTAGCCGTGGACCCGTCGACCACCGATCCGCGGCTGCGGCGGTTCGTGAACGTGGTCGAGGAGATGTCGATCGCCTCCGGCATCCCGATGCCGCGGCTGTTCGTGCTGGAGCAGGAGCCGGGCATCAACGCCTTCGCCGCCGGGTTCAGCCCGGCCGACGCCGCGATCACCGCGACCTCCGGTGCCCTGGACCGCCTGAACCGCGACGAATTGCAGGGCGTGATCGGGCACGAGTTCAGCCATGTGCTGAACGGCGACATGCGGCTCAACGTCCGGCTGATCGGTTTGCTCAACGGCATTCTCTTGCTCGGCCTGGTCGGCCTGCGCTTCCTGCAGTTCGGCGGCGGCCGTTCGCGCAACTCCAAAGGCAGCCCGCTGCTCTTCATCGCCATCGCCCTCGTGGTGCTCGGCTTCGTCGGACAGTTCTTCGCCGGACTGATCAAGGCGGCGGTCAGTCGGCAGCGCGAATGGTTGGCCGATGCGTCGTCGGTGCAGTTCACCCGCCAGACCACGGGGTTGGCCGGCGCGCTGAAGAAGATCGCCGGGCTGCCCGACGGCTCGGCGCTGACCGACCGCCACGGGGCCAAGCAGGTCAGCCACATGCTCTTCGGCGAGGGCTCGCGCCGGCTGTCCTCGATGTATGCAACCCATCCGCCCCTGCTCGAGCGTATTGCCGCCCTGGACCCGACGACCACGCCGCAGCAGCTCGCCGAACTGGAGAAGGAGTTCGCCGACCAGCCTCCCGACGGTCTCGCCGAGGACGCGTCGCTCGGCCTGGTCGGTGCGGGCGTCGCGCCTCCGGCGGCACGGCCGGCACCACCACGGCCGGACGCCACCGTGCGCGTCGATCCGGAGGGCGTCAGCGCCCGCGTCCGGTCGGTCACCGCCGAGGATCTGACGCGGGGGGCGCGGCTCAGCGCGCGCATCCCGCCCCCGTTGCGCGCTGCCGCAAGCCAGGCCAGTGCCGCGGTTCCGCTGATCCTCGCGATGCTGGTCGACACGCGGCCCGCCGTGCGCGACGTGCAACTGCGCATCATCGGGAATCGGCTGGGGCAACCGGTCGCGGCGGCGGCGGCGACGCAGGCCAGCGCGTTGGCCGGTGTGGAACCGGTGCTCCGGCTGCCCATCGCCCAGCTGGCGCTGCCGCAACTGACGGCCCGCCCGGTCGGCGAGCGCACGGCACTGCGGACCACGTTGGACGAGCTGGCCCGCGCCGGCGCGACGATCACCGTCTTCGAGTACTGCCTGGGCAAGGTGGTCGGCGGCTACCTGCTGGACGCCGAATCGCCCCGGGACCGCTCCCGGCCCGGTCGGGCGCCGGTACGGGCGGTCGAGGACGCGGCCGTGACCCTGCTCGCCGTCGTCGCCGCCGCCGGCAATGCCGACGCGGCCGCCGCGGGGCACGCGTTCGCCGCCGCCGCCAGCCGCCTGCTGCCCGGCCGCCAGGTGCCCTTCGCGCCCCCGGCCGACCCCTGGGCTGCCCTCGACGCCGGCTGGGATCCGCTGAACACGCTCGACCCGCGCAACAAACAGGTGCTCGTCGAAGCCCTGGTCGCGGCCGTGTCCGACGACGGGGTGCTCACCGCAGGCGAAGCGGAGCTGCTGCGAGCCGCCTGCACCGTGCTCCGGTGCCCGCTACCGCCGCTCGTCGCGTGAGTCTCCCGTAGCCTCGAACACATGACCGTGCGACGCGTGATGGGGACCGAGGTCGAGTACGGCGTGAGCCTGCCCGGCCAGCCGTCGGCCAACGCGATGCTGCTGTCGGCCCAGGTGGTCAATGCCTACGCGAGCACGCTGCCGGCCGGCCGGGCCCGCCGGGCGAGCTGGGACTTCGAGGAGGAGTCGCCGCTGCGCGACGCCCGCGGCTTCGACCTGGGTGGGTCGGGCGCCGGGGGAGCCATCGCGCAGGAGTTCATCGACGCCGAAGAGGACGCCGGGATGGCCAACGTCATCCTGTCCAACGGCGCCCGCCTCTACGTCGATCACGCACACCCCGAGTACTCCAGCCCCGAGGTCACCAACCCGCTCGACGCGGTCCGCTGGGACAAGGCCGGCGAGCTTGTGATGCTCGAGGCGATCCGCCGCGTGGCGACCATGCAGGGCATCGGCGCCACCATCAACCTGTACAAGAACAACACCGACAACAAGGGCGCCTCCTACGGCGCGCACGAGAACTATTTGTGCCGCCGGGACACGCCGTTCGCCACCCTCGTCCGCCACCTCGTGCCGTTCTTCGTCACCCGGCAGGTCGTTTGTGGCGCCGGTCGCGTCGGCATCGGCCAGGACGGCCGGACCTCCGGGTTCCAGATCTCGCAGCGCGCCGACTTCTTCGAGGTCGAGGTCGGGCTGGAGACGACGCTCAAGCGGCCCATCGTGAACACCCGCGACGAGCCGCACGCCGACGCCGACCGCTACCGCCGGCTGCACGTGATCATCGGCGATGCGAACCTGTCCGAGATCTCGACCTATTTGAAGGTCGGGACGACGGCCCTCGTCCTGGACATGATCGAGGCCAACTACCTCGCGGACGATCTCGCGACCAGCGCTCCGGTCCGTGAATTGCACATGGTCTCGCACGACCCGACGCTGCGGCACGCGATCACCCTCGCCGACGGGCGTACGATCACCGCTCTCGACCTGCAGGGCGAGTACCTCGACCGGGCCCGCAAGTTCGTCGACGACCGGCAGGGCGACGACGCCGACGAGCAGACCCGCAATGTCCTCGATCGCTGGGAGTCGGTGCTGCAGCGCCTGGCCGCCGACCCGATGCTCCTGGCCCGCGAGCTCGACTGGGTCGCGAAACTGCGACTCCTCGAGGGTTACCGCGACCGCGACGGCCTG
>NZ_JBHEMO010000114.1:0-5776 GCF_046262535.1 Jatrophihabitans sp.
CTCGCGCATCATCGTCCAGACCGACGGCCAGCTGAAGACCGGCCGCGACGTCGTCATCGCGGCGATGCTCGGCGCCGACGAGATGGGCTTCTCGACGGCCCCGCTGATCGCGGCGGGCTGCATCATGATGCGCGCCTGCCATCTCAACACCTGCCCGGTCGGCATCGCCACGCAGGACCCCGAGCTGCGCAAGCGCTTCACGGGCACGCCCGAGCACATCGTCAACTACTTCTTCTTCGTCGCCGAGGAGGTCCGCGAGATCATGGCCTCGCTCGGCATCCGCTCGGTCGACGACCTGATCGGCCGCAGCGACCTGCTCGTCGCCGATCACGCGATCGAGCACTGGAAGGCGCGCGGCGTCGACCTGTCGAACATCCTCGCGCAGGTCAAGCTGCCCGAGGGCACGCCGCTGCGCCGCGTGCGCGACCAGGAGCCGGTGCTCGACGACGCGCTGGACTGGGAGCTCGTCGAGGCGTCGCGCGGCGCGATCGAGCAGGGTGAGGCGATCAGGCTGGAGCGCCCGATCCGCAATGTCAACCGCTGCGTTGGCGGGATCCTGTCGAGCACGATCGCCGAACGTCATGGCGAGAAGGGCCTCCCGGAGGGCTCGATCGACGTCGAGTTCCGCGGCTCCGCGGGGCAGTCCTTCGGCGGCTGGCTCGCCTACGGCGTGACGTTCACCCTGCACGGCGACACCAACGACTACGCCTGCAAGGGGCTGTCCGGCGGCACCGTCGCGGTCATGCCGCCGGACGGCGTCACGTACGTCGCCGAGGAGAACGTCCTGATCGGCAACACCGTCCTCTACGGCGCGACGAGCGGCAAGGCGTTCTTTCGCGGGCTCGCCGGCGAGCGCTTCGCCGTGCGCAACTCCGGCGCGAGCGCCGTCATCGAAGGCGTCGGCGACCACGGCTGCGAGTACATGACCGGCGGCCGTGTCGTCGTGCTCGGCCCGACCGGGCGCAACTTCGCCGCCGGCATGAGCGGCGGCCTGGCGTTCATCCTCGACGAGGACGGCACGCTCGCCGCGCGCTGCAACCCCGAGATGGTCAACCAGATCGAGCCGCTCGACGACGGCGACGTGATCGAGGTCCGCGCGCTGATCGCCGAGCACCTCGAGCGCACCGGCTCGCCGGTCGCCGGGCGCGTGCTCGACGAGTTCGACGAGCTGCGACCGCGCTTCGTGAAGGTCTACCCGACCGACTACAAGCGCGTGCTCGCCGAGCGCGCCGCGGCCGAGGACGCGGCGTCCAACGGTGCCGGCCCGAGCTCCAACGGTGCGTCGGCAGCGGCGACCACCGCCGGCGCCCCCGGTGTGAAGAAGGTGATCTAGCAGCGTGGGTGAGCTCGGAGCATTTCTGAAGATCGAGCGCGTCGGGATTCCGCAGCGCGACCCGCTGGAGCGCGCGAAGGACTTCAAGGAGTTCATGATCCGCCGCTCCGACGACGAGCTGTCGGCGCAGGGCGCGCGCTGCATGGAGTGCGGCGTGCCGTTCTGCCACAACGGCTGCCCGCTGGGCAACCTGATCCCCGACTGGAACGACCTCGTCTACCGCGGACGCTGGCACGACGCGATCATCCAGCTGCACGCGACGAACAACTTTCCGGAGTTCACCGGCCGCCTGTGCCCGGCGCCGTGCGAGGCCGCCTGCGTGCTGGGCATCAGCCAGGACCCGGTCACCATCAAGCAGGTCGAGGTCGAGATCATCGACCGCGCCTTCGACGAGGGCTGGGTCGTGCCCGTGCCCCCTGAGGTGCAAACGGGCAAGCGCGTTGCCGTCGTTGGATCCGGTCCGGCCGGCCTCGCCGCCGCGCAGCAGCTCACCCGGGCGGGCCACGATGTCGTGGTGTTCGAACGCGACGACCGGATCGGCGGCCTGCTGCGCTACGGCATCCCCGAGTTCAAGATGGAGAAGCGGCACGTCGATCGGCGGCTCGAGCAGATGGCCGCGGAAGGAACGATCTTCAAGGCCGGCGTGAATGTCGGCGTCGACATCACCGCCGACCAGTTGCGCACCGAGTTCGACGCGGTCGTCCTCGCCGGCGGCGCCACCGACGCGCGCGACCTGCCGATCCCCGGACGGGACCTGCGCGGGATCCACCAGGCGATGGAGTACCTCCCGTGGGCCAACCGGGTCCAGCTCGGTGACCTCGACGAGGCACCGATCTCGGCGGCCGGCAAGAAGGTCGTCATCATCGGCGGCGGCGACACCGGGGCCGACTGCCTCGGCACCGCCCACCGCCAGGGCGCGGCCAGCGTCCACCAGTTCGAGATCATGCCGCGGCCGCCCGAGGTCAGGGACCAGTCGACGCCGTGGCCCACCTACCCGCTCATGTACCGCGTCACGTCCGCGCACGAAGAGGGCGGTAAGCGCGTGTTCGCCGTCAACACCGAGCAGTTCATCGGGACGGACGGGGTGGTCGAACGGCTGGCTGCCCACGAGGTCGTGCTCAACGGCCGGACGTTCGAGAAGGTCGAGGGGTCGGACTTCGAGCTCGATGCCGACCTGGTGCTGCTGGCCATGGGCTTCGTCGGCCCCGAGAAGGCCGGCCTGCTCGCCGATCTCGGCGTCGAGCTCGACGCCCGCGGCAACGTGGCGCGCAACAAGCGATTCGAGACCAGCGCGCCGGGCGTGTTCGTCGCCGGCGACATGGGCCGCGGTCAGTCGCTGATCGTGTGGGCGATCGCCGAAGGTCGCGCGGCGGCGGCCGGCGTCGACGAGTTCCTCGAGGGCGGCACGACCCTGCCGGTACCGATTGCGCCGACCGCGGTGCCGATGCGCTGACCGGCCGGTCGCACCGTCAGGCGACGTCGGTCAGAAGACGAAGCGGGTGCAGTCGGTCGGGAAGGCGAACCAGGCGAGCGCGCGGCGCGGCGTGATGACGCGCAAGCCGCCACCCTCGTCGGACCACGAGTCGGCCGTCGGCGCATAGTCCGGGGCGTACTTCTCGAACGCTGCCGCGAGCGTGGCCCCAAGGCCGGCCGGGTCGGCGCTGGTCGCGGTCGACACACCCTCGACGATCACCACTTCGGTTCCGCTCTCGAGCGTGAGCGTGCATGCCGGGTTCTTCTCGAGGTTGCGGACGTGCCGCGTGGTGGGCGCGCCGTCGTAATAAAAGCGCCCGTCGACCCAGACACCCCAGCGCGGAACGGAGTGCGGTGTGCCGTCCGGCCGCACGGTCGCCAGCCAGTAGTGCTTCGCCGCCCGCAGCCGCTCGTCCACCTCGTCCCAGCTCAGCAGGCCCTCGGTCGTGATCGGTATGCCGTACCCGTCGGGCATCGTGGGGCGCGACGGTTCGGGCGAGATGACAGCCATGCCGGCGACGGTAGCGCCGGCGTCCGACGAAGCTGACCGGATTTCCGTCAGTGCTTGTGCTTCTTGCCCGGTCCCTTGTCGTCCTTGCTGCCGCCGGGGCCGGGCGGCGCCGGCGCCGGCTGGTTCGCCGTCGTACGGGTAGCTGACGGCCCCGGGCTCGACGCCGTGGACGACGAGGGTGTCGACGGCGGCGTCGCGGTCCGGCCCGACCTGAGGGCCAGATCGGCGGCGACCGACCTGATCGTCGCCTCGATCGCGGCGGCACGGGCGTCGCTCACGGTTCCCAGTGCCCGAGCCGCGGTCAGGTCGCTGCGCAGTTCGGTGAGCGCGCCGTCGGCCGCGGACCAGTTGCGCGCGGCTGCGGCGCGCGTCAGGGCCAGCACATCGGAGTGCAGCGTCGCCGCGGCCGAATCGGACAGCGCGGAGTCCGATCCTTTGGACGAGCAACCGGTCGCGAGCGCGGCGGCGCACAGCAGCGCGACGGCGCGCGACCTCACGGGGTGACCTCCTGCTGCAACTGGTGCAGGTGACTGCCCAGCTGACCCGGCACCGCCGGATAGCTCGGCGTAGCCGGTCCGCCCCTCCCGCCGCCGGAACTCGCGACGACGGCGATCAGGACCGCCAGCACCGCGGCCGTCGCTGCGGCCGCAATCAGCGGCCACCGGCGCCGGGGCCGGCGCCGAGCGCGGGCGGCGCTGCGCGGGATCGGCAGGAGCTGAGTCGTCGACGCGTGCTGCTCCACCGGCGCTCCGCGCGGCGCCGGCATCTCCTCCGGGAACGCCGATGCGGCCGGAAACGCGGTCGTCGCCGCGTCGGCGGTCACCGGTCGGTCGGGCGCGGGAGATGACGCCGGTAGCGGTGCCTGCGCGAGGCCGGTCACGGCGACGCCGACATCGGCAGCGGTGGGGCGAGCCGCCGGATCCGTGTCGATCATCGCCTGCAGCAGCCGCGTCCAACCGTCGGGGACAGAGGTCGGAATGGCCGGCGGCCGGTGCAACCGGGTCACGGCCGCCTCGACGCCGTGGCCCGGGTACGCGACCGTCCCGGTCAAACCCTCCAACAGGACCAGGCCGAGCGCGTACACGTCGCTGGGTGGCCCCACCTCGCCGACGCCCAGCTGCTCGGGGCTGAGGTAGTTGGCGGTGCCCACGGTGAGGCCGGTCATCGTCATCCGGGCGCCGTCGATGAGGCGGGCGATGCCGAAGTCGGTCAGCTTGGCCGTCTCGGACGTGCCCGGCTCGTCCGGTGCCGCCAGCAGGATGTTGGCCGGCTTGATGTCGCGATGGATGATGCCGCGACGGTGGATGTAACTCAGCGCCGTCGACAGCTGCGACGCGATCCCGGCGACCTCGCTGGGCGGCAGGGGTCCCTTCGCGATCCGGGTGGCCAGCGTTTGGCCGTCGACCAGTTCCATCACCAGATACGGCTTGGGGTCGTCGTGCATCGAGGCGTCGACGCCGGCGTCGAACACCATGACCAGATTCGGGTGGCTCAGCCGGGCCAGCAGCCGGGCCTCCTGCTCGTACCGCGCGGCCTGCTGCGGATCGGCCGAGGCCGAGGGGAAGAGCTTGACGGCCACCCGACGGTCGAGGACGACGTCGCGCCCCGCGTGGACCGTGCCCATGCTCCCGCGCCCGAGCACACCGCGCAGCTCGTAGCGCCCGGCGATCAGGGCGGGGCCGGCGGCCGGAGTCGCGAGCGGCGGGGGGTGCTTGTCGGTCGTGGTTTCGCGCGCCATGGTGGGGATGAGCCTCCCCAGCGCGGCCGATCACCAAACGGCACGGCGCTCGGCTCAGCCGGCCCCATATACCGGCGCCGGCGCCGGGGCCTGCTGGAGCAGCTCCCGCACAGCCGGACCGACCTCGACCGGGTCCCATCGCTGCCCGCGGTCGATCGGTGTCCCGTGCTGCCATCCGTCGGCGACGGAGATCCGGCCGCCTTCGACCTCGAACACGCGCCCGGTCACGTCGGCGGACTCGTTGCTGCCCAGCCAGACGACGAGCGGGGCGATGTTCTCCGGCGCCATCGCGTCGAAGCCGCCCTGCACCTCGGCCATCATGTCGGCGAAGACCGCCTCGGTCATGCGGGTGCGGGCCGAAGGGGCGATGGCATTGGCGGTGATGCCATAGCGTCCGAGCTCGGCGGCCTGGATCAGGGTCAGTGCGGCGATCGCCGCCTTGGCCGCGCCGTAGTTCGCCTGCCCGACGCTGCCCATCAGGCCGGCGCCCGAGCTGGTGTTAACGATTCGCGCATCGGCCGGCCGGCCGGCCTTCGCCTCGTCGCGCCAGTACGCGGCCGCGTGCCGGGCGGGGCAGAAGTGCCCACGCATGTTGATCCTGACCGAGGCATCCCACTCGTCCGCGGACATGGTGACGAACATTCGGTCACGGACGGCGCCCGCGTTGTTCACGAGCGTGTCGAGGCGTCCGAAGGTGTCGAGGGCGGTGCGGACGAGCGCG
>NZ_JBHEMO010000115.1:0-34712 GCF_046262535.1 Jatrophihabitans sp.
CTTCGCGGCTGTGAACCGGGCCGGGCCGCCGGCGACGACCGCGGAGGGTCAGAAGATGACGCGGAGGCTGATGGTCTCGGGGAGGGCGCGGATGGAGTCCACGATCGCCTGCGTAGTGCCGCTCGCGCTGTCGGTCACCACGTAGCCCAGTTCCCCGCGGGTCCCCAGCAGCTGGGCCTCCACGTTCACGCCGCCGTCGGCGAGCAGGCCGTTCACCCGGGCCAGCACACCGGGCACGTTGCGGTGCAGATAGATCATCCGCAGCGTGTCGCGGGGGCGCGGCAGCGCGAGACCCGGCACGTTCACGCTCATGGCGGTCGACCCGTCGAGCATGAAGTCGCGGAACTTGCCCGCCACGAACCGCCCGATGTCCTGCTGCGCCTCTTCGGTGGACCCGCCGATGTGCGGGGTGAGGATGACGTTCGGCAGTCCGCGCAGCTCGGAGACGAACTCGTCGCCCCGCCCCTTCGGCTCGACCGGGAAGACGTCCACCGCGGCCCCGGCGATGTGGCCGGACTCGATGTGCGCGCGCAACGCCGCGTAGTCCACGACGAAGCCGCGGGACAGGTTGAGGAACAGCGAGCCCTGCCGCATCGTCGCGAAGTCCGACTCGCCGAAGAAACTCTCGTTCGTGGGCCGGCCGTCGACGTGCAGCGTCACCACGTCCGACTCGGCCAGCAGTTCCTTCAGCGACATACACTGGCGCGCGTTTCCCAGGGCCAGTTTGTCGGCCTTGTCGAAGAACATCACCTTCATCCCCAGGTTCTCGGCCAGGACCGACAGCTGCGTGCCGATGTTGCCGTAGCCGACGATGCCGAGCGTCCGCCCGCGCACCTCGTGCGCGCCCTCAGCCGACTTGTCCCACACGCCGTTGTGCATGAGGGCGTTCTTCTCGGTCAGCCGCCGGGTCATCGCGATGATTTCGGCGATGGCGAGCTCCACCACCGAGCGGGTGTTGGAGAACGGCGCGTTGAAGACCGTCACACCGTGCTCGGTGGCCGCCGGGACATCGATCTGGTTCGTCCCGATGCAGAACGCGCCGATGGCGATCAGCCGGTCGGCGGCGTCCAGCACCCGCTTGGTGACGTGGGTCTTCGACCGGATGCCCAGCAGAGTGATCCCGGAGATCCGCTCGACCAGCTCGTCCTCGTCGAGAGCACGGCCGACCGCCTCCACCTCAAAGCCGGCCGAGCGCAAGATGTCCTCGGCCTCGGGATGGATCTGCTCCACGAGCAGGACGCGGACGGGGCTAGCGGTCATGAGGGCGCCTTCATCGGAAGTGGGGAGACGTGCGCCCTGAAGTCTAGAGACGGACAAACCTCGCCCCCGCCCGGATTACCGGACGGGGGCGAGTGGGGGGTACGCGGCGCGTCAGATGTGGACGCGACGGTTACGGCCACTGCCGACGTGGCGGTAGATAAGCAATGCGATCACGGCACCGATGATGGACCCGATCAGGCCGGACGGCTGGAAGAAGCCCTGATTCTTGTCGTGGTGGAACAGCACGTAGCCGAGAAAACCGCCGATGAACGAACCGACGATGCCGAGCAGGATGGTCGCGCCGATACCCATGGGGTCGCGGCCGGGAACGAGCAGCCGGGCGAGGGCGCCGGCGATCAATCCGACGATGATGAGCGTAATGATGAGTCCGAGCATTGCGGGGCCTCCTAGAATTCGTATTCGCTACGCGTAGGGGCTACCCGCCGCTTCTGCGGCGCTAACTTCGTGTGAAGACGTTCCGGTCGGCCGGATCTCAGTCCACGGCGGCGCGGCTGATTCCGATCCCGCCGGGCGTGGTGGCGCCATAGCGCTCAATCTCGCGGGCGAGGTCGAGCGGACGGATGCGGTCGCGGCTGTCGAGTGTGGCCTCGTCGAGCTGGTCGGCCGGGACGATCCAGGCGATCTCGAACTCGAGCCCGTCCGGGTCATGGCCGTAGAGGGACTTGGTGGTGCTGTGGTCCGACGAACCGGACAAGGCTCCAGCCTCGGCCAGCCGCCCGGCCAGCGCCTGCAGGTCTTGCAGCGTCTCGACCTCCCACGCCAGGTGGTAGAGGCCCACGGTCGACCGGCCGGCCTGGGAGGTGCCGGCATGCGGGCCGAGTTGGAACAGGCCCAGGTCGTGGTCGTTCGACGACCCGTCCGCGCGCAGGAACGCGGCTTTGCCGCCGATTTCCAGGACGGACCCGAAGCCCAGGACGTCGCGGTAGAAGGCGACGCTCTGGGCGACGTCGCGCACGTAGAGGACTGCGTGATTCAGCCGATGGATGGCCATGACAACTCCTTCGGGGGTCGAAACCAGTCTAAATCAATGAAGTTGAAAGCTCAACAATGTAGGCTGGCATTCATGGGTGACGTACGCGGGGCAGAGACGGAGCCGCGCTGGCTCACCGCCAGCGAGCAGCGCGCCTGGCGCGCCTACCTGGAGTCCTCGAAGATCCTTTTCGACGCGCTGGACCGACAGCTGCAACGCGAAGCTGACATGCCGCACGCGTACTTCGAGATCCTCGTACGCCTGTCCGAGACGGAGGGCTGGGCGCTGCGGATGAGCGAGCTGGCCGCGCAAACCGGCTCGTCGCGCAGCCGGCTCTCGCATGCGGTCGCCCGGCTGGAGGAGCGGGGCTGGGTCGCGCGCGAGGACTGCCTCACCGATCGCCGCGGCCAGATCGCCAAGCTGACCGACGCCGGCTACGCGGTCCTGCGCGGCGCTGCTCCCGGACATGTCGGCGCGGTCCGCAACTACCTCATCGAAGCGCTCGACGACGAGCAGCTGGGCCAACTCACGATCATCGGCGAGGCCATCATCGCCAAGGTTTCGGCCGGCGCCGCCTGACCGACGAGCGCCCGAGACGCCCGGCTCGCCCGCCGGTCACGGCGTCCATACCGAGGTGATCGGTGCGCGCTGCGCGGCTGCGCCCAGAGGTTCGAGCCCGTATGCGGCCTCGACCGTCCGGAGCATCGTGTAGTGGTCGACCCGGCGCGAATACCGCCCCGGCTTCACGTGCGCCCCGGCCATCACGCCGGGGATGCGGTTCCGGGCAGTGAAGTCGTCCTCGTCCCAGGTGACGATGAGCAGGCTGTCATGGGTCCGGGCCCAGTCGGCGTAGCCGCCGAGGTGATCTCGCAGCCAGGTGTCTCCCGCGCGCACCGAGCCGTCGTGCATGTCGTGGTTGAGGTTCGGGATGACGAAGGCAACGGTCGGCAGCGCCGACCAGTTCGCCGCCAATGAAGTGAGTGGGCGGTTGACCGACGCCGGCAGGTCGGGGAAGTCCGCCCACGGGTTGTGCTTGCGGGCGTACGGGCCGGCCGAGCACCCCAAATAGCCGCGCGAGGGCAGCGATTCCGAGTAGCCGCCGAAGGTGAGGCCGGAAGCCAGCAGCTGCGACCCGAGGTTCTTGCCGCCGTAGCTGTGCGGGCACGAGTCGTCGGTCAGCCCCTTGGTCGATCCCGAGAACAGCGCGACGTAGTTCGGCTGGCTGGGATGCCGGATGCCGTACGAGTCGGCGAGGATGGCACCGTCGCGCCCGAGCGCGTTGATGTAGGGCGCGTCCCGATTGCCGAGGACCTGCGAGTCGGCCCGGTTCTCCTCGACGACGATCACGATGTGCGCGAACCGGGGCACGCGCGACCCCGACCCTGTCGGCGTCGAGGATGCGCTGGTGGCTGTCGACGCTGTCGACGCTGTCGACGCTGGCGGCGCGGGCGTCCGGACCGCCCGCGACGTCGCCGGAGCGCGGGTCGTCGGCGGCGACGTGCGGGAATTGCTCCCGCCGCAGCCGGCGAGGACGAGGCCGGCCACAGACGCCAGCGCGAGGAGCCGCATGAGGTCATGCTGCCCCTCGCGCCGGCGGCCGTGATCAGGCGGGTGCCAGTGCATCGTCGCCTACTGGAAGGTCGCCGGCGGCCGGGGCGCCGATCGACTGCAACAACGTGGCGGCAATGGCGACGGCGGCAGCTACGAGCGCGGCCGCGACCCAGAACGCCAGGTGGTAGCCACCGACGAGCGCGGCCTTCGCGCTCCGGCCGTCGGCCGAGAGCGCGCTGGTGTGCGACGCCGACAGCGTGGCCAGGACGGCCAGCCCGAGCGCGGACCCGACCTGCGCTGTTGTGTTCACCAGTCCGGAGGCGAGGCCGGCGTTCTCGCCGGTCACGCCCGACATGGCCAGCGTCATCAGCGAGGGGAACGCGAGGCCGGCACCGATGCCGAGCAGCGAGACGACGGGCAGCACGTGCTGGAGGTACTGACCGTCGACCGGCGCCCGGGTGAACAGGACCAACCCGGCGGTGATCAGCGAGAGGCCGGTGATCACGACCGGTCGCGCCCCGAACCGGGACACCAGCGGCTCGGTGTAGCGGACCGACAGCGCGCCCATGAAGATTGTCGTCGGCAGGAAGGCGAGCCCGATGCCCATGGCGCTGTAGCCGAGCACTCCCTTCAGGTACAGCGATCCGAGGAAGAAGATGCCGAACATGCCGGCCGCCCCGGCGATCTGTATCAGGTTGGCGCCCACGACGTTGCGGGACCGGAAGATGCCCATCGGAACTAGCGGGTTGGCCGCCGTCATCTCCCGGACGACGAACGCGGCGAGCAGCCCCACCGAGGCGGCGCCGAACGAGAGGGTGGCCGGGGCCGTCCAGCCGTCCGTGGCGGCCGGTTCGACGATCGCGTAGACGCCCAGCATCAACGCGGCCGTAACCGTCAGCGCGCCGATCACGTCGGTGCCGGACCCGAGCCCAGTGCCCTCGTCGGCGTCGACGAGACGGACCGCGAACAGTGCGGTCACGACGCCGAACGGGACGTTGACGAAGAAGATCCAGTGCCAGTTGATGGTCTGGGTGAGGACGCCCCCGGCCAGCAGACCGATCGCACCACCGGCCGACGCCACGAACGCGAAGGCGCCGATCGCCCGGGCCTGCTCCTTCGGCTCGGGGAACATCGTGACGATCATGCCAAGGATGACGGCCGAGGTCATCGCCCCGCCGATGCCCTGGACGAAGCGGGCCACGACCAGCATGGTCTGGGTCTGCGCGAAACCGCAGCCCAGCGACGCGGTGGTGAAGACGACGAGCCCGGCCAGGAACACCCGGCGTCGCCCGAGCAGGTCACCGAGGCGACCGGCGAGCAGCAGCAAGCCGCCGAACGCGATCATGTAGGCGTTCACGACCCACGCGAGACTGGCCTCGGAGAACCCCAGGTCGTCACGGATCGCGGACAGGGCCACGTTCACGATCGTGATGTCGAGGACGATCATCAACATCCCCATGCAGAGGACGATGAGGGCGGCAAGACGCCGGCGGTCGGTACTCATGGAATTCACCTTCTAGTAGGGGTGTGACAAATCGTCAGGCGCCGGCGGTGAGGTAGGTGCCGAGGCTGTCGAGGAACTGCTCGGTGCCTTCAGCCCGCTGCGCGTTGGTGTCGAGGCCGTCGAGGAAGGCGCCCTGCTCGGTCATGACGAGCTTGGTGCCGCCGGCCACCGGCGTGATCTCGACGGTGCCGAGCGACGCGGAGATCCGCCGCCCGTCCATCAACATGTCGTAGGCCCAGACGATGCGCTCGTTCTCGACGATGTCGTAGTAGGTGGCCCGGTAGTCGAAGGTCATCCCCTGGGCGTTGGCCGTGAGGCGCTCGGTGCCGCCGGGACGGAAATCGAGCGTGTGCTCGCCGATGGACTCGATGCCGTCGTCGTTGCCGAACCAGTGCGACTTGGCATCGATGGTCTTCCAGGCCGCGAACACCCGCTCCGGCGCGACCGGATAGGTGCGCTCGATCGAGAAGGTGTCGTGGGCGACGGAACGGGGCATGGTCTCGGTCATTTCTGCTCCTTGTTCTGTGTTGTTCCGGGGGTCTGTTCGGCGGCGAGGAAGTCGCCGAGGCGGTCGAGGCGGCCCGCCCACAGGGCCCGGCGGGCCTCGATCCAGTCCTGGACCGTGTCGAGGCGCTTCACGACGAGCCGGCAGGTGCGTACTCGGCCCACCTTCTCCGACTCGACGAGCCCGCTGGCTTGCAGAACCTGCAAGTGCTGGACGACGGCCGGCATGGACATGGGCAGTGGCGCGGCCAATGCGCTGACCGATGCCGGACCTTGTGACAACTGCTCGACGATGTGCCGGCGGGTCGGGTCGGACAGCGCATGGAACACCACGTCCGTCTCGTCCAATTGGTTAAGCACATACTTAAGTATTCGGATGGTCGGCCGGTTGTCAACCCGCGTGGGACAAGGGTGGTCAAAGCGGGCAGAACACTCCCCGAGCGGTTCAAGACGGTCACCGGACCGGTGCTGCCGCTGAACCCGTGGATCGGTAACGCGACCGGCATCCAGGACCGCGGGTCCGGGGAGTACCAGGCGGCGGCCGAGCCGGTCCGCAACCACGGCGGCAGCGCACTGGCCGTCCGGCCCGCCCGCTGATCCGGTTGCCCTACCGAACGTCGGTGGCGACGCGTAATCCGAGCCCGATCAGCACCGTGCCGCACAGGGTGTCCAGCGTCCGCCGAACGCGCGCCCGGACGAACCACGTCCGCGCCCGGCCGATCAGCGCCGCGAAGGCGAGATAGAACGCGATTTCCACGGTCACCTGCAGCAGCCCGAGCGCGGCGGCGGTCGGCAACATCGGGTAGCCGGCCGGGATGAACTGTGGATAGAACGCGAACGTGAACACCGCCGCCTTGGGGTTCGCCGCGTTGGTGAGCACGCCCATCGCGAACGCTCCGCGGTCGCCTCGCGGCAGCACGCGCGCCGCGGGCAACTCGGCGTTGTGGTCCCCCCGGCGGGCCGCGCGCAGGGCCTGGATGCCGAGGGCCACGAGCACGAGCGTCCCGCCGATCCGCAGCACCAGGTAGGCAACGTCGGACGTCGCGACGAGGGCGGCGAGACCGGCACCGGCGGCGAGGATCCAGAAGTACAGGCCGGTCTCCAGCCCGAGGACGACCGGGACGCCGGCCCGGAACCCGCCCACCGTGCAGCGCCGAATCAGCAGGGCGACCGCCGGCCCGGGGACCGACGCGATGAGCAGGACCGCGCCGAGAAAGGCGGGTAGCGCAGGGAGCAGCTCCATCCAGGAATCATCACAGCGCTCAGGCGCTCGCAGCCACCCAGTTCTCGATGACCCGATCGAGCACCGGCATCGGCAGGTTGCCTGAATCGAGCAGCGCGCCGTTGAACGCGGGCAGGTCGAACCGGTCGCCCAGGGCGGCTCGGGAGCGTTCGCGGAGCCGCAGGATCTCGCGCTGGCCGACCAAATAGGCCAACGCCTGCCCGGGCCACGCAATGTAGCGGTCGATCTCGTCGGTCAGGAAGCCCTCCGCGAGCGCGACGTGCTCGAGCAGGTAGTCCCGGGCCTGCTGCCGACTCCATCCGGACGCGTGCAGGCCGGTGTCGACAACGAGCCGGGCGGCCCGGTGCATCTCGACGTACACCGAGCCGATCTCGGCCTCGACGGAGCTGTAAAGGCCGAACTCGCCGGCCAGCCGCTCCGCGTAAAGACCCCAGCCCTCGGCGTGGACGGTGACCGAGAGCTGCTGCAGCAAGGGCAGTTCGGTGAGCCGCTGCAGGCGGGCGAGCTGTGAGTGGTGACCCGGCACGGTCTCGTGGAACGCCACCGCCTCGAGGTCCCAGCCCGTGCCGGCGGTCGGCCGCAGTGTGTTGAACCAGTACGTGCCCGGGCGGCTGCCGTCCTGCCGGGGACGGGTGTAGTGCGGCGCCATCCCCGATTCGGCGACGGTCTGCGGCATCGCAGTGACCGCGCACGGCTCGGGCAGGGGCAGCGGCATGATCTCCGCCGCGCGGGCCTCGGCCCGGACCACGGCGGCTTGCGCGTCGGCCAGCGCGACCTGCGGATCGAGTGCGGAGGTGGACGCCCGGACGGCGGCGCGGACGGCCGCGAGGTCACGCAGCCCGATCTTGGCACCGAGCTCGCGGGCCCTGTCCTCGAGACGGGCGACCTCGTCGAGGCCGATCCGGTGCAGCTCGTCGGCAGTCAGCGGCAGCGTCGTGTGGACGGCGATCGCGTTCTCGTAGGCCGCAGCGCCGTCGGACAGCGCCCCAACACCGGCGGCCTCGTCCGGGCGCGCCTGCGGCCGCAGTTCGACCAGGAAGTCCCGCCACCGCCCGACGGCCGGGACGATCTCGGTACGGGCCACTTGGGCCACCTCGTCGCGCCAGTCGTCCGCGCCGTCCCATCGCTCCGGCGGGGCTGGAGCGGTGATCGCCGGTGGGACGTCGGTGGCGAGCGCCCGGTCCGTCCAGGCCAGCGCCGCATCGACCAGTGACCCGACCGGGTACCGGCCGCGGTCCGCGCCCTCCCGCAGCCGCTCGGTGGTCGCGTCGATCCAGCCCACCGAGCCACGGACCCGCTGGAGATAGTCCGCCGCCGCCTTCGGGTCGGGGAGAACCGACCGGGCAAGGACCGCGAACAGCGCCGGCGGCCCGGTGATCGGCATGGCGGTGACCGTGAACTCCTCCATCCGGGCGTGGATGGCGCGCCGCCCGCGGTCACAGGTTGCAATGACGACGTCGAGTGTGACGCCGTCGACGTCATCCTCGGCCACCACGCTGCCCGCCTGAGTCGCGATCGTCGCCAGGTCGCTCGCGAGCCGGTCCTCGGCCGCGGCGGACGGATCGGGCACGAGCGCGTCGTACTCCCGCAGCCCGAGCCCGGTTCCGGTGAACGGGTCGGCGGCCAACAGGCGGTCGACCAGGGTCTGTGCGAGCTGCCGGGCGGCTGAGTCGTCGGTCATGGTCCTCATCCTGCTCGGGCGAGCTGCCGCATGAACGAAGAGGTATCGCCCGATCGCCCGGAATGTGCGCCGCCGCGCCGTTGGCCAGGGCCCAAGGTCCCTGTCTTGCGGATAACACGCGGACTTAACATGAACCGCCGGCCGGAACAGGCGGGGGAAACACGGGGCGGACAAAAAATGGGCGTGACTGACGTGTCGGGTTCCGGCGCGGTCGCACTCGACGCCGGACGCCAAGTCGCGCGCTTCGCCCACCGCTACGACATCGTCCGGACGCTCAAGGCGGGCAACGGCGTCTCGACCTACCTCGCCGTCGACTCGACCACCGCTGACCAGGTCGTGCTCAAGACGTTCGAGCTCGCGTCCTTGCAGCCGGGTACCCACGCGCGGTTCGTCCACGAGACCCGTGTCCTGCGAGAGCTCAGCGGCGTCGGCCTGTGCGCGCTGCACGACGCCGGGCAGACCGAGACCCATCTCTTCCTCGCGCAGCAGTACGCCCCGGGAACGACGCTCGAGCAGGCGCTGCGCGGTGGGCCGCTCTCCGTCGTCGCCGCGCTGCGGATCGGCATCGCCGTGGCCGCCGCGCTCGACGTCGCGCATGGCGCCGGCATCTGCCACCGTGACGTGAAGCCGGCCAACATCATTGTCGACGGGATGGAACCCGACGGCGCCTTCGGGTCCGTCACGCTCATCGATTTCGGTTTTGCGCGCAGTCCGTGGCTCGAGGAGTCGATCCGGGACGACCTCGTGGGCACCGTCCGCTACCTGTCGCCGGAAGCCGCGGGGCTGCTTCGGGCGACGGCCGTTGTCGACGAACGGTCCGATCTGTACGCAATCGGCGTAGTGCTCTACGAGTGCCTGGTCGGCCGGCCGCCGTTCGCCGGGCCCAGCGTCGGCGACCTGCTTCGCCAGCATCTCAGCACGCCGGTCCCTGAGCTCACCGGTGCAACGGCACCTGTACCGACGGCGCTGGCCGCGGTCGTCCATCGCCTACTGCGCAAGGACCCGAGCGAGCGGTACCAGTCCGCCGCCGCAGTCGGTGCCGACCTGGCCCACATCCTGGGCGGAGTGCTGAGCGGCGACGCGGATCCGTCAGTGGTCATCGGCCGCCACGACCGGCGTGCCACGCTGACCGACCCCGCGTTCGTCGGACGCGATGCGGAGCTGGCGGCGCTGACCGCGTTGGCCACAGCACTGAAAGGTGAGGTGTCCGGGGTCATCCTGGTCGACGCCGACTCCGGCGGCGGGAAGAGCCGGCTGCTGACCGAGGCCGCCGCGCGGGCGGCCAAGGCCGGCGTTGTGGTGGTGCACGGTCAGGGCGTCGCACTGGGCGGACAGCGCCCGTTCGCCGTGCTGCACGGGGTCGCCGACGAGCTGCGTACCTTGCTCACCGCCGATCCCGAGCGAGCTGCGGCCGTTGCCGCGGACGTGGCCGACGTCGCGCCGGCGGTCGCGCGAGCGCTCCCCGCGCTCGCCGAGCCGCTGGGTGGGGCGGCCCAGCACGACACGGGTCCCGAGGAGTTCGGCGAGCTGCGCAGCCTCGCCGGATTGAAGCGACTGCTGCGGACGGTGGCGACCGCCGAGGAGCCGATCCTCGTGATCCTCGACGACTGCCAGTGGGCCGACGCGTTGACCGTGCGGTTGCTCGGCGAACTGTTCGCCGGTAGTGATGACGCCCCGACGCATCTGGGCGTCATCGCCGCTTTCCGCTCCGAGGACGTTCCGCCCGGGCACCCGCTGCGGATGATCCACCGTGCGCAGGTTGTGCACCTGGGACCGCTGTCGAAGCGGTCAGTGGCGCTGCTGGCCGAATCGATGGCCGGGCCGTTGCCCGCCGACGCGGTCGAGACCGTCGTGCGGTTGGCCGACGGCAACCCGTTCATGGCGGCCGCCGTACTGCGCGGGCTCGTGGAATCGGACGCGATGCGGTCCGGACCCAACGGCTGGATCGTGGACGGCACCCGGCTCCCCGACGTGCAGGCTGCCCGCCGGGCGGCGGCGTTCCTCGTCCGTCGCCTGGAGCTGTTGGATGCCGGGGCGCTCGAACTGCTCAGCGTCGGTGCCGTCCTGGGCAAACAGTTCCGGGTCGAGACGGCGGTGCGCATCGCCGGCGGGTCCTCCGAAAACGCGGCGGCGATCCTCGAGGACGCGCGCCGCCGGCGGTTGATCTGGCTGGACGCGTCGAGCGAGACGTGCACCTTCTTCCACGAAAAGATCCGCGAGGCGCTGTTGGCCCGGCTGGACGACGACGACCGCCGGCAACTGCACGGCCTCGCCGCGGACGCACTCGTCGCCGAGGCGGCTCCGGCGGCCAAGAATGACGAGCTGGTCTTCGATCTCGCCTACCACCTGCACGCGGCCGGCCGGTCGGCCGACGCCCTGCCGTACGCCATTGCGAGCGCCGAATTGGCGCGCAGCCGCTATGCCTTGGACGCGGCCGCCGCCCACTACCGCATGGCCCGCGAAGCGGTCGACCCTACCGACACCGAGCTGCATCGGGAGCTGGCTGAGGGACTCGGCGACGTGCTAATGCTGCAGGGAAGTTACGGCGCGGCGCGCGACGAACTGATGGCCGCCCGGGCACTCGTGCACGACCGGTCTCCGGCCGCCGCACTCGACGGCAAGCTCGGCGCGCTCGCTTTCAAGCAGGGCGACATCCCGACCGCGAGGCACCGCCTCGAGGGTGCGCTCGCGCTGCTCCGCCGCCGGGTGCCGGGCCGGATGGCGCTGCTCCCATGTTTGATGTGGGAGCTATTCGTGCAGACCGTCCACTCGCTGTTTCCCAGGGTGGCGACCGGCCGGCGCAACCCGGACGGGCGGGACGACGACTTCCTGGCCATGCGGCTCTACAGCCGGCTCGCCTATCTCTACTGGTTCCACAGCGGAAAGGTCTCGTGCGCCTGGTCGCACCTACGTGGGATGAACCTGGCCGAGCGCTACCCCCCGTCGCCCGAGCTCGGGCAGGCCTGGTCGGAACACGCACCGGTGATGACGATGCTGCCCTGGTACCGGCGCGGCGTCCGGTACGCGGAACGGTCACTGGAGATCCGCCGCGAGCTCGACGACATCTGGGGCCAGGGCCAAAGCCTGAACTTCACCGGCGTCGCCCACTACGCCGCGTCCCGCTTCGCCAGCGCGCAGGTCGCCTGCGAAGAAGCCATCGGACTCCTCCGCCGGACCGGGGACCAATGGGAGGTCAACACCGCGAGGTGGAATCTCGCGCTGTGCCTGCTGCGCCAGGGCGACCTGCGAGGCACGGTCGAGGTGGCGAGCGAGACCTTCGAGACTGCCCGCGCCATCGGTGACCAGACCGCGGCCGGCATCTCGCTCAGCATCTGGGCGCGAGCGACCGACGGGCGCATCCCGGCTGTGCTCGTGCGCACGCTGCTCGCGCAGGAGAGTGAGGACGCTCAGACGACGGCCGAGCTGCATCTGGCCGACGCCCTCGTGCACCGCGCAGCCGGTGATCTGCCGGCCGCGGTCGAGTGCCTCGAGCGGTCGATTCGGACGATCAGCGATGCCGGCCTCCGGCAGGAGTACATCGTCCCCGCCTTCCCCTGGTACGCGACTGTCCTGCGCGAGCTGGCCGAGACGACCACGCTGCATGCGCCGGAGCTGCGTGCGCAGCGTCTGCGGGCGGCGGCCCGGGCGGCCCGCCGAGCGATCCGCTGGTCGCGCTCCTATCACAACAACGAACCGCACGCGCGGCGCGAAGCGGCGCTGATCGCGTCGATGCGCGGCAAGCCCCGGCGCGCCGGGCGGGCGCTGCACAAAGCGTCGGTCGTGGCCGACGCGCAAGGGGCGCGCTACGAAACGGCGCTCAACGATGCGGCCCGTGCCGACATCCTCGCGGCCGGCGCCGGGTTGTCAGCCGAGCAGGCCGACGCGCGGGCCGCGGTCCGCGCGTTCGACCTGCTCAACGGGCAGGGCCCGATCACCTCGTCGAACCATCCGTCCAACCTCTCGGTCTTCGACCGCTTCACGACGCTGCTGCGGGCCGGCCGATCCATCGCCGCGGCGCCGACCGAAATGGCGCTCGAAGCTGCGGTCCGCGAGTCCGCCCTGGCCCTGCTGCGGGCCGAGCGTTGTCACCTGATCCCCGTCGCCGCGCTCCACGACCGCAGCCTCACCACGCAGTCGGGCGAGGACGTGGACGGGATCAGCCGGACCTTGCTGCAGGAAGCCGTCGACACGGACGGTCCCGTCGTCGCGCTCAACGACGCGTTCGGCCCGACCGACAGCCTGGTTCTGTCGGGGATCCGGTCCGCGTTGGCCGTCCCGATCTCCGTGCAGGGCGAGACCCGCTCGTGCATTTACGTCACGCACCGCCAAGTTGGCGAGCTCTTCGGCGAAGAGGAGATGCAGCTCGCCGCCTTCATCGCGACGCTGGCCGGCGCGGCATACGAGCACCTCGTGGGCAGTGAGCGGCGTTTCCGCGCGCTCGCCCAGAGCTCCAGTGACGTCATCACGCTGGTCGACGCCGAAGGAACCGTGCAGTACCAGAGCGCGGCCGTGCAGACCGTCTTCGGCACTGCACCGACAGCGCTCCTCGGGCGATCGGTCGCGGAGTGGGTTCATCCCGAGGACGTGGCCGAGTTCCAAGACGCGCTAGCGGCCGCCGTCCGCGCCCCAGGCGAGGACGTGCGGGTGGAGTGCCGGTTCCGTCACGCCGACGGGACCTACCGCTTCGTCGACAGCGCGGTCACCAATCTGCTCGGTGAGCCCACCGTCGCTGCGCTCGTCCTCAACACCCGCGACATCTCCGATCGCAAGCTCGCCATCGACCAGCTACGCCTCGTCGAAGAACGTGAGCGGATCGCGCGCGATCTGCACGACGTCGTCATCCAGCGGTTGTTCGCAGTCGGCCTGAGTTTGGACTCGGTGTCCGGCCAGCTGCCCGAGGCCCAGGCCCGCGAGGTCGTTGCCGGGATCGACGAGTTGCACCACACGATTCGCGACATCCGCGGCGCCATCTTCTCGCTGCGCAGCGACGAGCCCGGGCAGCCGCTGAGTGAGCGGCTCGCCTCCGTCGTCGCCCGCGCCGAACAGAGCCTCGGGTTCGCGCCGCAGGCCGACGTGGACGAAGCCCTTGACCGCGCGGCGCCCGAGAGCGTGCACTGGCACCTGCTGGCGACGGTCAGCGAGGCCTTGTCGAACGTGGCCCGGCATGCGGACGCGTCGGCGGTGCGGGTGGGCGTCGCCGTCGCGGCGAACGAGCTCGTCGTGACGGTCACCGACAACGGCCGCGGTATGCCCGACGCGCCGCCCGACGAAAGCGGGCTGCTGAACCTGCGCCGGCGCGCCGAGATGGTGGGTGGGTCGATGACCACCCGGCCCGGTCCCGACGGTCGGGGCGTCGAGTTGGCCTGGCGCGTTCCGCTTTCATCCCGCTAGTACCGGATCGTTCCCATCGGCGCCGGCCGAGGGACCGTTTCGGTGTGACCGCCACCACAAAGTGGCGGACCGCACTCGTCGAATTCGTGCCGAATCAGCGATTCGGAGATTACCCGGACGCGGTGTTCGTCGTTGACTCGTTGCGGCCGGGTTCGGCCCACCTAATAAGTTCGGGGGGACTTATGAAGCATTGCGTCACGTCCAATTCGCGAGTCGCTCGACGCGCCACGGTCTTCACCGTCGGCGCCGCAGCTGCCCTGATCGGCGGCCTGATCGCACCGGCCAGCTCGCAGGCGGCCGGCGGACTACCGTCGTCAACCACCGTGACCGCATCACCGTCCTCAACGACGGCCGGCACCGCAGTCACCCTCTCGGCCACGGTCAAAGTGCTCGGCCTGAACGGTCTCGGCATCACGCCCACGGGTTCGGTGAGCTTCAGCGTCACGAACTCTGCGGGCGTAGTCGTCAACCTGGGCTCGGCGCCGATCAGCTCGTGTCTGCTGACCGCGTGCACCGCCACCTTGACCAGCAGCTCGGTGCCGGTGGGAACGGTCTCGGCGACGGGGTCCTACCCGGGCGATGCCCTCGTCGGCCCGAGCTCCGGCTCCACTGCGCTCACGGTTGCGCCCAACCCGGCTCCCGGTGCCGCGACGACGGTGACCTGCTACAGCGGCCAGCCGTGCGACACGGGGACGCTCAACTCGACCGACAACACGACCCAGCTCGACGTGCACTCCAACGCGTCGGCCAATACCCAGACGGTAACCGCGTCACTCGGCAGCGGGACGCTGCATTGTCAGGCCGGTCTCAAGCCCGACAACGACGGCGATGACGACGACGGCGTCTTCGTCGGTGCGTTGGCCACCTTCTCCAGCACGGCCACCGATGCCGGCAAGACGATCACCTACACCGGCACCGGACAGACCGGCGTGATCATGCAGCACCAGTACTCGGAGCACACCGCGTACGCCGGGTGCTACGGCTCACCCAAGTCGTTCAAGGGCTACACCAAAGGTGTGTACGGCGCGGCGCCGTTCAATGCCACTGACGGCCTTTACGAGGCCATGCTCTCGAGCTGCGCGAAAAACGGCGGCGCCCTGCCGTGCGTGACCAATGTGGACAACCCCGGAGATGCGGACAGTTACGTGGTCAAGGCGCCGGCCGGCGACCCCAGGATCGTCGGCTAGCTAGGCCCGCGTCACGACCGGCGTGGTGGGCGGGGCCTCCCCGTACGCCACGCCGGTCGGGCCCATCCCGGCCCGGTCGGACACGATCCCGAGCTGAACCGCCAGCTCCTGCGATTCGCGCTGCCACGCGGTCGCCTCGGCCTCGTCCAGGGTGGCCTCGGCGGCCAGCAATGCGGCCAACGAGAGTTCGACGTCGCTGCGTGAGTTGGTGCGGCGTGCCGTGGTCAGCGCCTGCCGCAACGCCAGCTGCCCTTCCGCGCGGCGGCCCAGCGCCAGCAACGCGTGCCCGCGCGTCCGGTGCAGCCCGGGCTCAGCGGACGAGTCCGTCCCGCCCCGAGCGAGCGCCTCGTCGACCAAGCGGAGCGCGGCCGCCACCTGCCCGCGTTCCAACAGGCATTGCGCCACAAGCGCGTCCGCGGTGATGAGTTCCTCGGCTGCCCCCATGTCCTGAGCCATCGCCCGGGCCGCGCCCAGCCGTTCCATCGCCGACGGGAAGTCGCCTTCGGCGAGAGCGATTCGTCCGTGGATCGACAGCGCGAAGCTGAGGAAGCTCGTCGCCTTGGCAGCGACGAGCAAGCGCACCGCGGCGGCGACTATGGGTTCGGCCTCGGCGGCCCGGCCCTGCTGAACCAACACCTCGGCGCGGTTGACCGCGATCGTCGCCGCGTCGACTTCCCGGCCGATGTCGCGGGCCGCCCGCTCGGCCTCGGCGTAGTAGGTCATCGCCGTGTCCCAGTTGCCGGCGAAGTAGGCGCACATGCCGACGATGTTCGCGGTGTGCATCTTGCCGCGTCGGTCGCCCGCTCGTTCCTGGTGGTCGAGCGCCTCGCGCACCGCGGCTTCGTCGACAGGTAGGCCGCTGACCGCGTCGAGGACGGCGGCGGTGCTGGCGGCATATGCCCGTTCAAGTTCATCGCCCGATCGGTCGGCGTCGGCCACTGCGCGTCGCGCCCACAGGCGACCGGCTCGATAAGCTCCTTGTTCGTAGCGCACCTCTGCGCCCCGACGCTCCAGTGCCGCGAGGATCTTCACGGCGGCCGGATCGTCGCTCTCGCGCAGCAACCGCCGCCCACGCGAGACCCAACGCAGCGCGTCACCGTGCTTGCCCAGCTGCTGACGCTGACGAGCGGTGATGCCGTACAGCCGAGCCAATCGGAGCGGGTCGCTGCCAGCGCTCACTCGCCCCTGGCGCAGCGCCTGCTCGGCGGCCGCGAACTCGCCGAGCACCAGACACTGTTCGGCCAGCTGCTCGCAGACATCCGCGACCGCGGCGCCGCTCAGCTTCGGCAGGTGGGTTGCGGCCGCGAGCGCCCGACGATAGGACTCGGCCGCCTCGGCGGGCGCGTAACGGTCGCGGGCCCGGTCGCCGGCGATGCGCGAGTACCGCCAGGCCGCCTCGTACTGCGCTCCGTTGAGGCAGTGCAAGGAGAGCAGCGGCGCGTACTGCTCGGTGCGCCCGCGCATCGCCGTCTCGAGGATCAACGCCGTGCGGGCGTGCAACTCGGTGCGCCGCCGGTACGGCAGTCCCTCGTAGGCGGTCAGCCGCACGAGGTGATGGACGAAGCGCAGCCGTGAATCCGCGTTCATGGCGATGAAGTCCTCGAGCCCGGACCAGGTCTCGTCGGCGAGGTCACTGTTGGCCAGGATCCCTGCGAGCAGCGTCGGGTCGACGGTCATGCCGAGCACGGACGCCGCGCGCAGCCAGCGGCGGCGACGGGCGGGCAGCCGGTCGATCTGAGCGGCGACGACACCCTCGACCGAATCGGGGAGTACATCGATGTCCGCGCCGGATGTCGCCGCCACGACGAGGTGGGTGAGGAACATCGGGTTGCCACCGGCCCGCTCGGCCAACTGCCGCAGGCGGTGGGCCGACAACGGGTTGTCGTGCGTCGCTGCGGACAACAACTCCGTCGCCGCGCTCGCCCCGAGCGGGTCGAGCCGCAGGGTCGTCACGTGGGCCGCGGGCGGCAGCACGGTGTCGACGACGGGCCGCCGGGTGAGTACCAGCAGCCAGGGCCGGTCGACCGCGTCGGCGACCAGCCGACGGACGAGGCCGAGCGTGGACTCATCCATGAAGTGGACGTCGTTGACGATGAACACGACCGGATCCCGCAGGAGCCGCCCGAGCAGATCACTCGTCGCCGCCTCGAGACGCCCACGACGCAGGTCGGGATCGAGCCGTTCGACCTCGGGCGTCGTCGGCAGGTCGACGCCGGCGGCGATGCCGATCAGTGGCAGCCAGGGTGTGAGGTCGGGCGCAGTGCCGGCCACCAGGTCGCGCAACGCGCTGGCGACGCTCGCCGGATCGACGTCGACCGGCAGGCCGAGCGTTCGGCGGAGCAGCCGCTGCATCGGTTGATACGGCGTCGCCCGGCCGTAGATGTCGCCGTCGGCCCATAGCGTCCGGGCGTCGAAGCGGTCGGTCAGTTCCTCGATGAGCCGCGACTTGCCGATCCCCGGCTCACCGACGATGTCGACGACGGCCCCGCGGCCGCGTTTCACCTTGTCCGCGGCGGCCAGCAGCACGGCGAGTTCGGCATTGCGGCCGACGAGCGGCAAGCGGTCGTCGGTGACCGGTTCCGACGCGCGCCGCAGGTCACCGACCTCGACCGCGGCGACCGGCTCCCGCTTGCCCTTCACCGCGAACGGCTCGAGCGGCGTCGTCTCGAACAGCGTCCGCGAGCGACCGACGACCTCCGGCGTCGCCAACACCTGACCGAGTTGCGCGCGCGCACTCAGCCGCGCGGCCAGGTTGACCATGTCACCGGCGACAGAGTACGTCCGCCGGTAGAACGGCCCGTAGTCGCCGGCGAACACGCTGCCGCGGGTAGCACCGGCGCGTAGACCGAGGCGTCCGCCCGTGTGCACGATTCGGCGCAGAGTGGCGAGCATCCGCGTGGCGTCGTCGCCTCGGCTGCGGGGTACACCTGCCGTGAGGATGATCTTGCCGCCGTCCTCGTTCATGTCGGTGGCCAGGAACGTCACCTCGTTGGCGGCGGCGGCCTCCTGCACAGCGTCGATCAGGTAGGTGACAGCCTCGGCCAGCGCCTCTTCGCCCCTGGTCGCGCGCAGCTCGTCCGTGCCGCTGAAGACGATGAACCCGATGGTCGCCGACCGGTGCTCGTGCTCGACCGAGCCGGACTGGAGGTGCTCACGAAGGTCGTCGCACACGGTGCCGGCGAGGTCGGCCCCGAGGCGTTTCGGCGTGCGGTTGGGCGCCATGGCCGCGGCGGGCGGACGTGACAACAGGAAGCCGCCGTCCATGGGGGCGCCGACGCACCGCGCCGGCAGAGCCAGCGCCGTCGCCGGGCTGATGACGACCTGGCCGCGCTGCGCAATCTTCTCCATGCGGGCGGTCACAGTTGCCGCCGGACCGGTGACCACGAGTTCGCGGTGGCGGCTGCCCACGAGCAGCAGGTCCAGCGGTCCGGTGTGCACGCCGATCGACATGCCGAGCCGGACCGTGCCGCGGGATGTGACCAGGCGCCCGATGCGCCGCATGGTTTCTTGCATCGACCACGCACCGGCTGCCGCGCGCTCGACATGGTCGGCGTCGTCGTAGTGGAGGAGGACGGCGTCGCCGCCCCACTTGAGGAGGCTGGCGCCGAAGTCGTAGGCCGCCGTCAGCAGCTCTTCGAAGACCACATTGAGCAGGTCGCCCATCTCTTCGGCGCCGACCTTGCCCTGGGCGGCAAGGCGCTCGGTCAGCGCGGTGAAACCGGAGATGTCGGCGAAGACCGTGGTGCCGGGAATCGTCCGGATATCACGATCCGGCTCGTCGAGCAGCCAGTCGACGACAAGCCTCGGAACGTACGGAAACAGGGGATCGTCGAGCATCCGCTCAAGACCAGTCCCCCCGATTTCGTGATCCGCTGGTCCGGTCACCGGCTCAGGATAGCCTCGCCGGAGCTACCGCCCGGAACGAGCGACGCTCGCCACACCGCCGTATCACCGGGCCGTCTGTGTCCACGAGTCCGGTTCGTAAAGCTGAGGGGTGGGTAGTTACAGCTCGAGCGCTGAGGACACAGCGCAGGATGCGGGCCCCGCCATCGGCGCGCCGCTCGGCCGAGGGACATGCAGGATGGACGCAACCGACGGTGACAAGTACGTGACAGTGGCGGTGGGTCTGGCCGTGCTCGGGTCGGGCATCTGGATGGTCGCGGCCGGCGCGGTGGTCGCCCTGACCGCCCGCGTCGCGGTGGCCCGCCGTTCCGCACGAGGCCGTCGGGCGGCGTAGCCGGCCGAGCGGTCACTCAGGACGGTGGCCGCGGAGCAGCAGGAGTGGTGGACGCCGGCGGTGCACGGCGAGATCGGGCCGCCTCTCCAGCAGCGGAAACGACGGGACCGGTTCGACGAGAGCGTCGAGGACCAGGCCGGCGTCCAGAAGGTCACTGACGATCGTGCTGATCCTGCGGTGGTACTTGACCACGCCATCGACGTACCAGTGGGTGCGGCGCAGGCCTTCGTCCGCGTATCCCTCACCGTGCGGGTCTGATCCCGACGTTGCGGTGATCGCCGGGTGCTCCATGCTGGCCACCAGCACCCCACCCGGACGCAGCCAGGAAGCCACGTGCCGAAAAAGAGTGGCCAGGTCGGGCACGTAATGGAAGGCGAGGCTGCTGGTGACGAGGTCGGCGCACGCGGGCGGCCGGCGGACCTCCTCGGCGAAACTGCGCTCGTAGCGCACGCGGGGGTGAGAAGTACGCGCGGTTGCCAAGGCGAGCATTCGCGATGACGGGTCGACGCCAAGCACGCTGCCGGCCCCGGCCTCGGCGACGAAGCGGCACAGTGTTCCGTCGCCGCACCCCAGGTCGATCACGTCGGTCCCCGCTACCTTCGGCAACAAGGCCCGCAGAGCCGGCTGCTCCAGCGCCTCGTTGATGCCGCCCTGCGCGACCCGCATTGCTTGGTACTCGGCGAAGAACTCCTCGTCGTCGTACACGTTCTGCCCGGTCACAGCGGAGTCCCCGAGCGCCGGGCCATGGCGCTCCCATGCCCGATCGCGCATACAACCTGATCCGTCGTCCGTGTGGTGACATCGCAGCGGGCGACCGCCCGCGTCCGGCCGGTGTGTTCGACCCAGGCGTGGACCGACAGATCCGCGAGCGCAGGACGCAGGTATTCGACAGTGATCGACGAGGTGACGATCTCGGGACCCAGCACCGCGCCGGCAGCAAACGTGATGGCGTTGTCGACCAGGTAGCTCAACACTCCGCCGTGGACGTAGCCATGTTGTTGCAGGAGCTCCGGGCGCACGTCCAGCTCCATCGTCACACCCGACGGCCCGTATTCGACGAGTCGCGTACCGAGCAGCACACTGAAAGGTTGAGCAGCCAAAGCCGCGCGGGCCAAGTCGATGTTCACCGTTGTGCGCCGGCCGATGGAACCTTTGGAGCTCCGCTCATCCGTCCTCCCGCGCGCGTTGTCCACATACATAGGACGCTTGGACCCGCATCAGTGTGACGATCAGCCGAAGGGTCGGGGAGTCGTGCGGCCTTGGACGCGGTCGGCGGTGCACTACATGGCGGACAGCGCTGTCTCCCACACCCGAACCATGCGGGATCTACGGACGCTTCCGCAGTTGTCCGGGAACGCCTGGCAGTACGCCTTGTCGTAGCCGCGCTTCGTGCTCTGCGTACGGCCGCCCAAGGACCGATCACCCGCTCAGCGCGCCCGCGAACGCATGGGGCTCAGTGCAGGCTGCGCAGCGCCGCGGCAGACACGACGCCGTAGGCCAGGTGCGGAACGGCGTCGCTTAGCCAGTCGGTCGGCGACCACTGCGCCGGGTCGGTCAGACCCAGCTTGAGCATCGACAGATCGGTCGCCGCCATCGCGCCTCCCCCGAAGGCAAGCGCCGCGAGCAGGAAAGGGACACGGCGCAGCATCGGTGCCAGCACGCCCGCTACGGCACCAATGCCGACGCCTGTCGCGATGCCCGACAGCGATCCCAGCCCGGCAAGCCGATTCTCGCGAACCTCGCCCTGGCCGGGCACGGGATGACCGGCCCTCTCGGCGAGCACGGTCACCGCCTGCTGCGGCATGGTGCTCGCCGATCTGGCTCGCCAGCTCATGTCCGCGTACGTGGCAGCGTTGAGTGCAGTGGTGCCGGCGGCGCCGGCCAAGGCGCCGCGAGCCAACCCGGAGAAGATCATGACCGCTCCTGCCGTGAGGACGTTCGGGCGGGCACCCGTCCCTTCGGGTGTATCCGCTCTGCCAAGTCCGGAAACGGGCGAGCCCGTGCCAGTTGATTCTGTGCGGCCACAACCTCCGGCGGCGGGCCGGCCGATCCATCCCGCGTTGGCCGCTCGCCCACTGTCGCTACCGCTCGTGTCTGCCCGGACGCGGCGTTGAGGCTGCGAAAGATCGCAGATCGCCCTCAAGGGTGCGGAGGCATCTCGCCGCTACCACCTCCGCACGCAGGTGCTGATCGACATCAGCTTCCTCCGGATCCAGGGCTCCGGACACGGCTTCACGTCATCGAGCATTCGGTTCAACGTTCCCGAAGACCGGTGGCCCGACCTGCACGAGTTGTGGCCCGGAGGAAGCCGCATCCTGGTTGACATTCCGCCCGGGGCCGGGGACGACCAGTCCAAGGGGGCCGCTTTCTGCGTCGAGCGAAGCGGCGACCCGCGGATCAGCTCGGTGGAGTTCGCCAACTTCTGCATCGACGGACTGCACTTCAGTCCCGATGGCTCGGACATGCATCCGGAGAACACCTACGTCAGCCTATATATAAGGGGTTCGGGGTGGCGCCGTGTCCGTTATGCGCCCTCTTTGACCGCCGCCGACGTCCATTAGTGGCACGCGAGTGGCACGAGGAACCTACCCAACCTATTTGACATTCATCAAAATAGTTGGCACTGTCAGGGCGTGCCCAAGACGCTGGACGTGACCGCGCTGGATCTGACGTCGCCGACGTGCTGCTCGCCGTTGACCGACCGCGGTCGGCTGGATGCCGAGGCGGCGCTGGAGGTGGCGGTCCGCCTGAAGGCGTTGGCCGATCCGGTTCGGCTGCAGATCGTCTCGTTGCTGTTGTGCGCGCCGGCCAAGGAGTTGTGCACCTGCGACATCGCGCCGGCCGTGGGCGTCAAGGACGCCACTGTGAGTCATCACCTCAAGCAGCTGCTCGAGACCGGCCTGGTGTCCAAGCGCCGGGACGGGATGAACGTGTACTACCGCCTCGACCCCGAGACGCTCCGCGCGCTGGCGCGGGTGCTCGATGTCGACTGCTGCTGACCACACCGAGCTAGCCCCATACCTCGAAACGGAGATTCCCGTGCCTGATACACCCAACCTTCCTGTCCTCGTGATCGGCGCCGGCCCGCAGGGCCTGGCCGCGGCCGCTCATCTGCTCGAACGCGGACTGGACCCGCTCGTGCTCGAGGCGGGCCCGGGCCCGGCGCATGCGGTGTCGCAGTGGGCACACGTGCGGTTGTTCTCGGGCTGGACCGAACTCGTCGACCCGGCCGCGGCCCGCCTGCTCGAACCGACCGGCTGGTCAGCACCGACTGACGGCTACCCGACCGGCGGCGAATGGATCGAGGCGTACCTCGCGCCGCTGGCGGCTGCGCTCGGTGACCACGTCCGGTACGGCCTTCGGGTCACCGGTGTTTCCCGGCGGGGTCGTGACCGGCTGGTCGACGCCGGCCGCGAGAACGAGCCGTTCTCCGTCCACGTCGTCGACGGTGAGCGCCGCGAGAGCAAGCTCGACGCCCGCGCGGTGATCGACGCTTCCGGCACCTGGACCTCGCCGAACCCGGGCGGCGCTGACGGGCTTCCCGCGCTCGGCGAGCACGCCGCTGCCGAAGCCGGCGTCGTCACCTACCTGCCGCCCACCTTCGCCGACGCCGACGCGCTGGCCGGGCGGCACACCGTGATCGTCGGGTCGGGGCATTCGGCCATGACGGCGGTGATCCAGCTGGGCGCCGTCGCCGAAGCCAACCCCGGCACCCGGGTGTCATGGGTCCTTCGGCGCGGAACCGGCGGCGTGTCCTTCGGCGGCGGCCCGGCCGATCAGCTCCCGCAACGCGGCGCCCTCGGGCTCGGCGCCAAGGCTGCCGTCGACCGGGGGTTCGTCGAATTGGTGACAGGATTTCGCACCGATCACTTCGACCTTGCTGACGCCCGGGCGATCCTCGTCGCCGAGGACGGTCGCGCCCTGCCGCCCGCCGACCGGGTCGTCGTGCTCACCGGTTTCCGCCCCGACCTGACCTTCCTGACCGAGGTCCGCCTCGACCTCGACCCGGTGCTCCAGGCGCCGGCTCGGCTGGCCCCGGACATCGACCCCAACCTGCACTCCTGCGGCTCGGTGATGCCGCATGGCGCCGCCGTGCTCGCGCAGCCGGAGAAGGATCTGTACCTGGTCGGGATGAAGTCCTACGGCCGCGCGCCCACCTTCCTGGCGATGACCGGCTACGAGCAGGTCCGCTCCATTGCGGCCGAACTCGCCGGTGACCACGAGGCCGCCGCTGCCACCGAACTCGTCCTGCCCGACACCGGCGTGTGCGGTGGGGCCGGGCTGTTCGATGAGACTGCGAGCGCCGACGGCTGCGCCACCGACTCCGGCGGCGGCTGCTGCGGACCGGCCGCCGCGGGACCGCAACCGGTCGCGCTGGCCCTCAACGCCCGCTGACCTCTTGACGCAACGCCCAGCCGCGCCGGCGGCGCCGCCCCCGCTGTGGGGGGCCCGCGGTCCGGAGTTGCGCTGGGCGTTGCGGGCGCTGTGCCTGACCGAGATCGTCTCGTGGGGCGTCCTCTACTACGCCTTCCCCGTGCTCCTGCCGAGTATCACGGCTGACACCGGCTGGTCGACCACCACGCTCACCGCCATCTTCTCGGCCGCGCTCGTCATCTCCGGTCTGGCCGGCATCGCGGTCGGACGGATCATCGACCGTCACGGCCCGCGATGGGTCATGACGGCCGGCTCGGTCACCGCCGTCGCCGCGATCGCCGTGATCGGCACCGCGCACTCCCTGTGGCAGTACATCGCGGGATGGGCGCTGGCCGGTCTGGCCATGTCCGGTGTCCTTTACGCCCCCGCGTTCGCTGCCGTGACCGTGTGGTTCGGCCGTGACCGCGTCCGCGCCCTCACCGCCATCACCCTCGTCGCCGGCCTGGCTTCGACTGTGTTCGCGCCATTGACCGCGCTACTCGATGAGCACTCGTCCTGGCGGACGAGTTATCTCGCCCTCGGCGCCGTCCTCGCGATCGCCACCGTGATTCCGCACGCCGCCGCACTGCGACCGCCGTGGCCGCCCGCGCACGCGCGCGCGGAAATTTCGCCGCCGGCCAACTACGAGGGCACTGCCCCGTCCGCACTCGACGCTCAGGTGGACCGCGGCGCGTTCGTCCGCCTAACCGCCGCCTACACCGCGATCGGGTTGTGCTCGACCGCGGTTGTGGTCAACCTCGTGCCGCTCCTGCATTCACGCGGCTACACAGCGACGTCGGCGGCCTGGGCGCTGGGTATCGGCGGCGTCGGTCAGGTCCTCGGCCGTCTCGGCTATGCGCGCCTGGCGCAGCGGGTCGGACTGCTCGCGCGCAGCGTTGCCGTGTTCGCGGTGGTGGCCGTGACGGCCGCGCTGTTCGCTCTCGTGTCCGGCCCGTTTGTCGTGTTGCTGATGATCGCGCTGCTCGCCGGCAACGCCCGCGGCCTCGCGACCCTGCTGAGCGCGACCGCGATCTCCGATCGTTGGGGTGTGGCCCGCTACGCCCGGCTCAACGGCCTTTTCACGGCGCCGACCATGATTGCCGGCGCACTCGCGCCATTCATCGGCGCCGGCCTCGCCGCGATCCTCGGTGGCTACCCGATAGCATTCTTCGCGCTGGCTCTGCTCGGCGGTGCGGCCGCACTCGTCCTCGCCAGTTCCTGACCGTCACGACGGTCCCGTTTCTGCGATGTCCACCAGATGTTCACCGCGCACAGGTGTCGAAGCCATAGACATCTGTGAACATAGACAGGTGCCGAAGTCAGCAACCGTCGAGTCACCTAATCAAGCAGTCGCCCGCTGCTCACCGCTCTCACGGCAACCGATGTCGCAGCACGAGGCCGAACAGATCGCAACGCTGCTCAAGGCCCTCGCCGACCCGGTCCGGCTGCGCCTGATGTCCCTGGTGGCCTCGCACGAAGGAGGCGAGGCCTGCGTCTGCGACCTGACCGGCGCGTTCGCCCTGTCCCAACCCACCATCAGCCACCATCTCAAGGTCTTGCACGAGGCCGGCCTCGTCGACCGCGACAAGCGCGGCGTATGGGTCTACTACCGCGCCGCTACCCAGGCTTTGTCCAACCTCGGCGCGCTGATCGGCAGCGCATCGGCATGACCTCCGACCTCGCCCGTCGGGCACTCGCCGAATTCGTCGGCACGGCCTTCCTGGTCGCCGCGGTCGTCGGCTCCGGCATCGCCGCCGTCCGGCTGTCCCCGCACGACGTCGGTCTGCAACTACTCGAGAACAGCGTCATCACCGGTGGCGCGCTCGTCGCCCTCATCCTGGCGCTGCAACCGGTCTCGGCCGCGTTCAATCCGGTCGTCACCCTGGTCGAACGCGCCCTGGGCGCGGTGTCGACCACCCACGCGGCGGCGTTGATCGTGGCACAGCTGGCCGGTGGATTCCTCGGCACAGTCGTCGCCAACCTGATGTTCGATCTCGACGCCGTGAACGTCTCAACCCATCACCGCGCCGGCAGCGGCGTGCTACTGGGCGAAGTCGTCGCGACGTTGGGGCTTCTCGTCGTCATCTTCGGCACCGCTCGCGCCGGCCGCTCCCACCGAGTCGCCTACGCCGTGGGCGGCTACATCCTCGCCGCCTACTGGTTCACCAGCTCAACGTCGTTCGCCAACCCCGCCGTGACGGTCTCCCGGATGTTCTCGAACACCTTCGCCGGTATCGCACCGAGCTCGGTGGCCGCCTTCGTCGCAATGCAGCTGCTCGGTGGCCTGCTCGGCTACGTCCTGGTCCGCGCGCTCTACCCCACAGCCCGCGCCGTCGCATCCGAGGTCGCACTACAAGCCTAGAAAGGCAACTCAATGTCCACGAAACCCACCGTGTTGTTCGTGTGCGTCCACAACGCCGGCCGCTCCCAAATGGCCGCCGGTTGGCTCAAACAGCTCGCGGGTGACACAGTGCAGATCTGGTCGGCCGGCTCCGAGCCCGCCGATCACATCAACCCAGTCGCTGTCGAGGCCATGCGCGAAGTAGGCATCGACATCAGCGCCGAAACGCCCAAGATCCTCACGACCGACTCAGTGTCGCGCGCCGACGTCGTCATCACGATGGGCTGCGGCGACACCTGCCCCTATTTCCCCGGTAAACGTTACGAGGACTGGGACCTCACCGACCCCGCCGGCCAGTCCCTCGACGTCGTCCGCACGGTCCGCGACGACATACGAGACCGCATCCAAACCCTCGTGGCCGAACTGGTGCCGACCCGGCCGACGGTCGACTCCTGACCGCACCACCGTCGCGATTAGCCCAGCACGCATCGGCCACTACGAGCATCATCCTCACCGATACGTGGCGCGCGCTGTCACGACGGCAAGGCGCAGTTGGGAGCGGTTCAGCAGGGCCGGCCGACGGGACCGGTCTAGGTGCTCTTGGTCAGCAGAGAAGGTGAAACTTCCTCACACCGTTCCCCGCGCCACGTGTGCCAGCCGGCCTGGGCGCATACGACGGCCACCAAGAGGGCCGCGGTCGGATCCGCCCACCACAGCCCGCGCGCCAGGTTGGCGGCCAGACCGACGAGCACGGCTACGGACAGGTAGGCGCAGATGATGTTCTGCCGGCCCGCTCCTGCCGCTGCTTGTGAGCCGAGGACTGCCCCGACCCGCTTCTTGGCCGAGCCGAGTACCGGCATGAGGATGGCGTCGAACGCCGCGAGAGCGGCACCTATCCGACTTGGACGGGCACCCCCGCCGATCACCAGCTGGTCGATCGCCTCGACGACGATGTAGGGCACGAGCAGGAAGAACGAGGCCGCCACCACTTTGCGGGCAACCGTGTCGGCCTCGTCGGACAGCACTCGCGAACCGCTGAATCGCCAGACAATGATCAGCGCGGCGACCGCCTCGATCCCGCAGTCAAGGCCCCAGCCGATCAGAGCGACGGAGTTCGCATTGATACCCGCCGTCATTCCGACGATGCCGTCGAGGGCGAGCCATCCGAGAGTGAGCCAGGACAAGAGCAACACTCGGCGCACGGCCGCCGGACGGGTTGGGGGCGGCCACGCCAGTCGGTTCCACGACACCTAAGTAAGATATCAACCGTGCTAAGTATCATCAAGGATGATTGATATGACGACTGATGCGCAGATGGCGAAGTTGTGCCGCGACCTGGCGCAGACCTGGGCGCCCATCCTCCAGGCGCTCGCGCACCCCGAACGCCTGCTGATCGCGCTGTGGCTGGCGAACACGAGCAGCACGGTGCGAGAACTCGAAACCGTCACCGGACTGAGCCAGTCCCTTGTCTCCTACCACCTCAAGGCACTACGGGAGGCCGGACTCGTGCGGGCAACCCCTGTCGGTCGAGCGAACTGTTACGCCCTCGCCAACCCCGATCTCAACAAACTGGCCGACCTGCTCGGAACGCTGACCAATGTTTGAGCCGTCCGCACGGACATCGAAGAGCGTGGTCGGCAGCACGGCGGATACCTCTCGAGCAGGGCTCCAAGTTCCCCAAGCTGGTTAGGCTTGATCGGTGGTCTCCACGGCGGCGGTGCTGACGTGTCCTCGGTGCGCGCGCCGAAGCAATGAGTCGATGCCGCGGGACGTGTGTCAGCCGTTCTACGTATGCGAGGGGTGCGGCGCTCGATGTCCCCCGAGGCGGGCGATTGCCGTGTGTTCTGCTCGCACGCCGACACTCGTTGCCCGCCTAAGCAGAGCGAGGAACGATGACCCAACGCCACGTCGCAGTTGAGGACGAGTTCGCCGGTTCATCGCAGTGCTGGTGTTGCGGCAGCGTTGACGATCCAACGCTGATGGTGTACCTCGGTCATCACCCCGAGGTCGCGCTGTGCCGGGGCTGCGCGCGGTGGGCCGCCAAGCAGGCATGGGAGATCGACGACCGCTCCAAGACCAGGCCCTTGGCGATAGCCCGAGACCGATTCCGCAACGTCCGCAACGGCGTGGTAAATCGAGGCTGGCACCGGAGTCGAATCTTCGGCGCCCCGCTGCGATGGCTCGGACGACACTTGCCCTAGGTGCACTGCTGCTCGGCCTCGAGTCACGTCAGTCCGTCAACGTGAGTTGGGCTCGGTGGTGGTCGTAGTGGAGCGTCGCATAGTGATAGACGTCCAACAGAGTCATGTCGTCCGTGAAGTAGGGGTCCCACCGACTCGGGAACGGCATGCTCCTTAGAAGCGCTGCGTCGGAGTCGCGGACGACATGGCGTTTGAGGGATTCGATGACTCCGCCCATCCACGCGTCCATTCGCTGGGGCGACAGGATGCGCCCGCCGATGCACGAACCCAAGTAGTTGATCACGTCAAACGGCTTGGCCGTGGCATCGAGGGAGGAGGCGAAAGCTCGCTGACCGGCTCCAGGCAAGCGCGGAACGATCTTGAGGACCACCCGGAGGTTGCGGGTGATCAAATAGCCGAAGAGCATGTGGAACAACAGTTCTCGGTTGGTCCAGCGGGTGCCGTCCGAGCGTTTCGCCAGCGTTTGATCTGTGCTGTTCGCGATCAGATTCGAGAAGTCCCGGCGAACCCGATCAAGTTCGTCGCGGACGGCCTGCCGCGTAGCGCGACCATCACCCATCGGGTCATCGTCCGTCATTCGGGAAAAACTGAGAAGCCAACGCCGGCGAATCGGATGTCGGCGGGGCCAGCCGATGTCGGAGCCTCTCTCGCCTTCGGTGCCGTTCGATTAGGTCGTGTCTTGATCTTGCAGTGGTAGCCAGCGTGGTATCCACCGAGGCGTAGCGCGGTTGCCGACAGAGCAGATAGGCGTCTCGCGGTTGCGGCGAGGGCATAGGCAGCTCGGGACTACCAGGGGCCTCGGTGCCTCGGCCGACGTATTTCGGCGCCACATGACGGCGTGGCTGTTTGCCGTGTTCTCAGCTGGGTACCTGTGGTCCGCCAATGCAGACCAACAGTGGGGACAAGATATGACCAGTCAGGTTTCAGATACTCGGGGAGCAGCCTCGCGCGGTTCCGCCGACGCCAGCAAGAAGGAACGGACGCTTTCCATGATCGCCGGGGTTCTCGGCGTGCTCATGTTTCTCTTCGGCTTCCTAAAGTGGCTCAGTGTGCAGAGCGGCGGGCACAACCAGGTCAAGTACTCCGGATACGCCATGGACACGCCGACCTCGGCAGTGATCCTGCTGTCGCTGGCGGCCGGTCTCATCGCCCTGTTCGGGGCAATGGATCGCCGGGACGGACGCGGCGTGCCCAGCGCCATTCCGACGGGGCTGGCGCTTACCTCTCTGCTCGGCGCGATCGCGATCCTGCTCAGCAAGGGCAGCATCACGGACAACGTCGGCGCCAAGGTAGGCGCTGAAATCGGTCTGATCCTCGGCTTGATCACCGCGGCGCTGCAGACCATCGTGCTCGGGATAGGAATGGCTTCGCGCAAGGACGACGAGGCCTACACGGGCGGCGCTGCAGTCGTAGGCGACAACACGCGCCGCGTGTAGTCGACGCTGCTGCGTGCCGCGGCAGCAGCTAGCGGGCTTCCCGGCTACGGGGTGATGATCACCTCGTAGCCGGTGAAGGTCGACGGACGCGCACACGACTCGCCGCTGGGTCCGCCGATCATCCGGCCTGCGATGTCTGCTTGGTCCACTGCATGTACAGCATGCTCGCGTCATCGTGAAGCCCGGCTTGCGCTGTGTGGTCGATGGTGCTGCGCACCAAGCGGCGGATGACCTCTTGTGGTGAGTCGCCGGCGGCGTGTTCGCGGGCTAGGAGGTCTCGAAGCCGGTCTTCGCCGAAGAATTCTCCGTTTGGGGTGCGGGCGTCCACGACGCCGTCGGTGTAGAGAAGTACGCCGTCACCGGGCTCGAGGTCGACCTCGGCTATCCCGCCGACGACCGAGCCCAGCGCGCCCATGCCGAGCGGCAAGCCGGGCACGACCTCGACCGGTGCCAGGACAGACCCTCGCCGGACGAGAAGAGGCTGTGGGTGTCCGCAGGTCATCCAGCGCAAGTGGCCGCCATCGACGTCGAGTCGGGCGAGGATCGCGGTGGCGAACGGGAGGTGGCCCGGGTGTGTGCGCGTGGCCTGGTCGATGGCGTTGGCGAGCTCGGGCAGGTCTTGCCCGGCTCGGCGACCGTGGCGGTAGGCGCCGACGACCAACGACGCGAGGACGGCGCTGGGCAGCCCGTGGCCCACCATGTCGAAGATCGCGAAGTCGAGCCGGCCGTCGTTGTAGGCGTAGTCGAAGCAGTCGCCGCCGACCTCGTAGGCCGGCTCAAGCAAACCGGCGACGGCCGCGCCGGCCGCGGAGAACGACAGGGGGGGCAGTAGCGCCCACTGCATCTCCGCCGGCAGATCCATCCGGTGGCGGCGCCGCAAGAGGTGCGGAAGGTCGGTGTACTGCGCGCTGGTGATCAGAAGCGGCGCGACCGCAAGCCCCAGCTCGACACAGCGGATCTCGACGTCCTCGTCCCATGTCGACAACGTCATGGCCAGCACACCCAACCGGTCCGACCGATCACTGACCGGCACCCAGACATGCCAACCGTCATCGCGTTCCACCGCCAAGGCCGACTGCGAGGTGAACGCCCGCCCGGCCATCGAGCCGTCCAAGGAGGCGATCGCGGGCTCCTCCCCGTGGGGGAGAACATCCGGATGCGGTGTCAACTCGACCTGGGCGTAGTCGACCACAAACAGGACGACATCGCGGCCGCCCATCTCGCGGATCGCGTAGGCGATGCTCTCCACGAACCCATCAGGTACCGCAGACTGATGCGCAGACAGCAGCCTGGCGATTGGTCGCTCGGCCGCCTCGAACTCCGGCACCACGGCTCCCGTTCGCATCCGAACTGCCACCGACAGCGGAAGTTTAGGCGGTCCCGGCCGAGACGTTGCGGCAACCCTCCCGGGGGCGAGCTACGGCAGGCCCCCGATCATCGCAACAATTTGGGATCGTCCGGCCGTCGGCGCGGCTTGGGGATATTGGCGCCCATGACCGCCGCTACGAGCGTCACCATCGAAACGCCGCACAGAAGCAACGCCAGGACGGTTTCCCGGTGAAGTAGCCCAGCCGCGGTGAAGCTCCCGAGGAAGACGGCCGCCGATATCGCGTACCGTCGCCGGCGCGATTCAACGCCTCGTCAGGGCTCTCCGGAGCAGACGTGATCACCGCCGGCCGACTCGAGCGAGCGTGCCGCTGCATGCATCGATCATCCCGCAATCGCGGCCTCGCTACCTGACCACAACGGTCGAGGGCCTTCCCTGGCTTTGCGCTTGGGCAGGGGCTGGGCTGGGTCGACGAAGAGGGTTACGGTCCCCGGGTGAGACTCGACTTCGGCGTGCATCTCGGGCTCAATCAGGTTGGCGATCCGGCGCCTGATCGCTTGGCGTACTACGAGCAGTTGCTCGCGATCGGCGAAGGTGCGTTGTCGGCTCTGTGGGTCAGTGATCACCTGCAGAAGGACGACGCCCCTGTTCTCGAAGCGTGGACGACGCTCACCTACCTGGCCGCGCTGGCGCCCTCCTTTCGGGTGGGGCACCTGGTGCTGAGCCAGAGCTACCGCAACCCGGCGCTGCTGGCCAAGATGGCGGCCACCCTGCAGATGCTCACCGGAGGCCGTTTCGTGCTGGGCTTGGGCGCAGGGTGGCAAGCCGACGAATATCACGCCTACGGCTTCCCGTTCCCGTCAGCAGGTGAGCGGATCGCGCAGTTGGGGGAGGCGATCGACCTGATCCGCGCGATGTGGAGCGGGTCGCCGGCCAGCTACGCCGGACGGCACTACCGGGTGGAGGGCGCCCACTGTGAACCACGTCCGGAGCCGCATCCACCGATCCTGGTCGGCGGCCAAGGTCAGAAGGTCATGCGGATGGTGGCCGAGAAAGCCGACGCATGGCACTGGGACGGTCCGATCGAGATCTACCGACCGCCGTACGACCGTCTCGCCGCGCACTGCGAGACCATCGGGCGCGACATCAGCAAGATCAAGCTCCTGGCCGGTATCGAGGTGTACTTCCCCGCCGACTCGGCTGATTTCCCGCAGCCCTACTGGAGCGGCTACGAGAACTTCATGACCACCCCGTTCGGCCCGACGCCGGCCGATGCGATCGCCATGATGCAACCGATGATCGAACTCGGCGTCACCGAGTTCACCGTCATCTTCTGGGACAGCCAATCAGCTCGGTCATTCGTCGACAAGGTCATCCCGGCCATGCGCTGACCGATCTCACGCGTACGCCAACGAGGGCGATCGGAGTGGCGGGTCAGGCGCCCGCGGCGTTCTTCTTGCGGGTCGCCGGGGCCTTCACGGCGGCAGTGTGTCGCGCGCTCGCGGCGCGGTCTTGTGCGGCTGCGTTCTTCTTCCGCGTGGCCGCGGCCTTCTTGGCCGTCGCCTCGCGCTTCGCAGCGGCGTCCGCGGCGATCGCCTTACGGGTCGCGGCGGCCTTCTTGGCTGCAGCTTGACGCGTCGCCGTCTCGTGAGCGGCAGCGCGATGAGTCGGAGTGGTGCTGACGGGCGCTTCATCGGCGGACGTCTTGCGGACCGTGGCTCGGTGCGCGGGCACCTTGTTCGCGGGCGTCATCCGCACCGGCGTCGAGCTCGTGGCAGCACCGGGGCGGCCTCCTCGAGGGCGTCTTCGTTGTCCCGCTACCAACCCCGTGTCAGCGGGAATCCGCTGCGCCCGCGGTCGTCGGGTCGGACGCCGAGGACCTGGTTCACCCCGATGTCGTTCGACTCGAAGGACATCGCCGCCGCCGTCATGTACAGCCGCCATACCCGCGCCCGCACCGGCGTCGACGCCCTGACTGCCGCATCCCACGAGCGGTCTAGGTTGGCGCACCAGGCCCGCAGGGTCAGGGCGTAGTGCTCCCGTAGTGACTCCACGTCGCGCACCTCGAATCCGGCGTCCTCGAGTACTGAAATCATTCGGGCGATCGGCACCAGCTCTCCATCGGGGAACACGTACCGGTCGATGAACGAAGAGGATTCCGGGCCCTGCTGCGGATCGTCCGGACGTAGCGCGATCGCGTGATTGAGCAGGCGTCCTCGTGGACGGAGCAGCGCAAACAGATCCGCGGCGTAGTGCGGCAGCATGGCCGAGCCCACGTGCTCGGCCATGCCGATGCTCGACACGGCATCGAAGGGGCCGTCGCGGATGTCGCGGTAGTCCTGCACGCGGATCTCGACGAGGTCGGCGACGCCCTCGTCCATCATCCGTCGACGGGCGAAGTCGGCCTGTGCGCTCGACAGCGTCACCCCGACCACCTGGGCGCCGTACGTGCGGGCCGCGTGCAGGGCGAAGGTCCCCCACCCGCAGCCGACGTCGAGCACACGCATTCCCGCCGCCAGTCCGAGCTTGCGGGCGACCAGGTCGCATTTGGCGAACTGCGCGACCGTCAGATGATCGGGATCGGCGGCGTCGGCGGCGGGCGGCGCCCAGTATGCGCAGGAGTACGTCATCGAGTCGCCGAGCACGAGGCGGTAGAAGTCGTTGCCGACGTCGTAGTGGTGCGCGATTGCCTCGGCGTCGCGGCGCCGGGTATGCCGGTGGCCCCGCAGCCGGACTTCTTCCTTGGGCGGACGCGGGGGCGGACCCACCACACCCAGTCGCACGGCTGCGCCGGCCAACGCGGCGAGTGTGCGCAGCCCGGGTCGCTCCCCGACGACGTCGTCGGGCCGGATGAGCTCGAGCACGCGCGACAGGACGGCGAACAGGTCGCCCTCCACATCCAGGTCGCCGGTCACGTAAGCGCGGGCCAGGCCGATCTCGTCGGGGGACCACAGCAGCCGGCGTAACGCCCGGCGCCGGACGATGACCATCGTGGACGGCGAATCGGGACCGGTGACGCTGCCGTCCCAGAACCGCAGGCGGAACGGCACTTCGCCATTGAGCGCGCGCCGCAGCAGCGGACCGAGGACTTCTGCCGCCGTGCGGCCGCTTCCCAGGCTGGACGCGGCGGCGTTCATGAGCCCTCCTGAACCGGTTGTGCCGGTCGGCAAGTAGCAAACAACCACACGTTGTCACGCCGACAAATCGACTGTAGTGAGCCGACCCGTAGCCGCGCTTCGGCCGGCAAGGCGCGCTGTTAATTACGTAGCCGCTCCGGGAAGTCCATGGTTGAGCGCGTCACGCCCCGGCGAGCCGCGCGACGGTCAGCGTCGGCGTTCCCAAACAAGGTGATGGACCGATGCTGGGGGTTACCGGCCGGCGCCGTGAGGCGTTGACCGGTCCCGAGTCCGGCGGCCGCACCCGCGCCGCAGCGGGGAGATCCACT
>NZ_JBHEMO010000116.1:0-42439 GCF_046262535.1 Jatrophihabitans sp.
TTCGTGTCCGGGCCCCGCCAGCTCATCGACGCCATCGAAGAGCGCTACGAGCAGGAGAACTGCTCCGAGCGCCTGCACACGGAACGGTTCCAGCCGGTCATCGGCAACGGGGGTGGCAGCGGCGAGGGCGGCTCGGTGTACTTCCGCGTTTCCGACTGCAAGGCGGAGTGCGACACCGGCGTGTCCATCCTCGTCGGCGGTGAGGAAGCCGGCGCCAAGCTGCCCTTCGGCTGCCGGATGGGCATCTGCCACACCTGCGTCGGGCGGCTGCAGGACGGTGCGGTTCGCGATCTGCGCACCGGCGCCATCGAGCAGGCCAGCGGGCAAATGGTCCGCGTCTGCATCAATGCACCCGAAGGTCACGTCGAGATCGATCTCTAGGAAGGACCCTGCTTCATGCCGCAGCCCACTGCGACCCCGTACGACCCGAACAACCCGCTCTACAAGCTCACCGAGGAACAGCTCGAGGAGATCGGGAAGGAATTCGACGCGCTGCACGACGAGATCTTCAGTGATCTCGGCGAGGTGGACGCGCGCTACATCCGCAGCCTGATCACCTTCCATCGCCGGCTGGGGTTGATGTCGCGGGCGCTGCTGATCTTCTCCCGCTACAAGCCGGCCCTGGTGCTGGGAACCGCCGGGCTGTCGGTGGCCAAGATCCTCGAGAACATGGAGATCGGCCACAACGTCATGCACGGGCAGTGGGACTGGATGAACGACCCCACGATCCACTCGTCCACCTGGGACTGGGACACCGCATCCCCGGCGGCGGCGTGGAAGCACTCGCACAACTACGTCCACCACACGTACACGAACATCATCGGCAAGGACAAGGACGTCGGCTACGAGATCTTCCGGGTCGACCCGCGCCAGAAGTGGAACCCGGGCTATCTGCTCCAGCCGGTCGGCAACATCGTGCTGATGGCCCTGTTCGAGTGGGGCGTGGCCCTGCACGACCTCGACTTCGACAAGATCAAGAAGGGCGAGAAGTCGAAGAAGCAGGTGTTGGACGAGCTGAAGGCCATCGGCGTGAAGGCGCGCCGGCAGATCCTCAAGGACTACATCGGCTGGCCCGCGCTGTCGGGACGCAGCGGCTTCAAGCGGACGGCCAAGGCCAACGCCGTCGCCAACATCGTGCGCAACGTCTGGTCCAACGCGATCATCTTCTGCGGCCACTTCCCCGACCAGACGTTCACGTTCACCGAGGAAGAGGTCGAGAACGAGACCCGGGGCGGCTGGTACGTGCGCCAGCTCATCGGCGCGGCCAACATCGACGGCGGACCGCTGTTCCACGTGATGGCCGGCAACCTGTCCTTCCAGGTCGAGCACCACCTCTACCCGGACATGCCGAGCTCGCGCTACCAGCAGATCGCGCCTCGCGTGCGCGAGATCTGCGAGCGGTACGGACTGCCGTACAACACCGGCCCGCTGCTCAAGCAGTGGGGCACGGTGCAGCGCACCATCCTGCGGCTCGCCCTCCCGGGCGGGGGTCCCCGGCCGAAGCCCGGCCCGTACCACGTGCCAGCGGAGGAGAAGGCCGCCAAAAAGGCGGCGAAGGAGCGCGTCCCCGCCTTCCCGTAAACCGCCGCTCCCCGACTACGCCGAGTTGTCCGTGCGTCGCCGCGTTCTGACGTGGCGACGCACGGACAACTTCGTAGCTCAGCGCGGTTCGGCCGGCGGATCGTCGCCGGGCGAGAGGTCGCGCTGCATCCACGCGACGTCGTGCCAGCTGCCGTTCTTCCACCCGATCCGGCGATACGTACCGATCGGCTCGAAACCCAAGGCGGTGTGCAGCCCGACGCTGCCCGCGTTGGGCAGCGTCATGCCGGCGACCGCGGTGCGGAACCCCCGCTCGGCCAGCCGGGCGAACAGGGCCTTGTAGAGCGTCCGGCCGGCACCGCTGCGGTGCCGGCCGCGGGCGACGTACACGCTGACCTCGCACGACCACCGGTAGGCGGCGCGTTCCTTGTACGGCCTGCCGTAGGCATAGCCGACCACCGCTTGGTGCTCTTCCAGCACCAACCAGGCGTGAGTGCGCACGGCGGCATCGATGCGGCCGGCCAATTCGGCGGCCGACGGCGGTGCGGTCTCGAAGCTGATCGCCGTCTCGGCGACGTACGGCGCGTAGATGGCGGCACACGCGGCGGCGTCGGATACCTCCGCGTCGCGGACAAAGGAAGGGCGCGGCATGGGACGATGGTATGAGCTGAGCAGAGCGACTTCGGATCAACAGCGAACCGACCGGACGGGTTTTGGAAGTGCTGCAGCGCACGCAGGTATATCGATGGCGTCCCGCGCATCTCGCCCCCGCCTTCGCCCTGCTCGCCGCGACCGCTTTCCTGATCGCCAGGCCGCCGGTCGGGGACCTGTGGGCGGCCCGCGCGCGAGAGTCCGCCGCCGCGCACGGCGTCGGTCTGAACTACTGGTTCTCGTGGTTCGGCGGCACCGTCCCCGGTCACTACTCCGTCCTGGCGCCCTACCTGACAAAAGTGGTCGGCGTCGTCGTGCTCGGCGCAATCGGAACCGTCGCCATCACGCCGCTCTGCTACCGCTTGGTGCAGGGCAGCGCGCATCCCGCGCTCGCCACCTGGGCGGCCGCGATCGGCTCTAGCTTCAGCCTGTGGAGCGGGCGGGTGCCCTTCGCGCTCGGCTCGGCCGCGATGCTCGTCGCCCTGCTGTTCGTCCGCGGCAACCGCCGCCTCCCCGCCGCGTTGGCCGGCATCGGCACGACCCTGCTGTCGCCGGTGTCCGGCGCGTTCCTGATCCTCGGGCTCACCGGCCTTTACCTGCACGTCCCCTCGCTGCGCAAGACCACGCTGGCCACTGCGGCGGCGAGCGGGGCCTGCCTCATCGGCGTGGCGATCTACTTCGGCATGCCCGGCCCGCAGACCTTCCGGCCGTCGTCGGCCATCCTGACCGGGTCGGCCATCGCCGCCATGCTGATCGCCCGGCCCCCCTCGTACCTGCGCACCGTCCTGGTCATCTCGCTCGCCGCGTGCCCACTACTCGCGATCATCCCCAACGGCATGGGGTCCAATTTCGAGCGGTTCGCCTTCATCTGCCTGCCGGTCGCGGTCCTGGCCACCGCGCGCACCTGGTGGCCCCTCACCGCATTCGTCACCGCGTTCGCGCTCGGTTGCGGGGTCGGCGGGTCGATCCGCGACCTCACTGTGGCCGCGCAGCCCATGTCGGCCGCGTCCTACTACATCGGGCTCAACAGGCAGCTCGACCACACGCCGGGATTGGCGGCCTACCGCGTCGAGGTGGTTCCCGACGGCACCTACGTCGCCGCCTACGCGTTGCTCGGGCACGCCCTGCTGGCCCGCGGCTACGAGACGCAGACCGACAACAAGCTCAACGCCGTCGTCAACGCGCCGACCCTCGACCCGGTCACGTACAAGGTGTGGCTCGACAACAACGCGGTCGGCTACGTCGCCATCGGCCGCAAGACGATCAAGAGCCAACCCGAGTACCGGCTGGTCCGCTCGGGCACGCTGCCCTACCTCACGCAGGTCTGGTCCGATCACAACTGGACGCTGTACCGGGTGACGAACCCGAGCCCCATCGCCGCCCCGCCGGCCAGGGTGACCGAGGCCGATCAGGCCGGGCTGACGGTCGCCGTGCCCAAGAGCGGCGCCGTGGCGCTGCGGATCCGCTGGTCGCGGTTCCTCCAGGTCAAGGGGCCGCACGGCATCGACACCGGACTGCGCCCGGACGGGCAGGGCTGGACGACGCTGGTGGCCCCGCGCGCCGGCACGTACGTCGTCTCCGGCTGACCTCCGCCGACATCTGACGCGTACTTCACGCGTATCCGGGCATGCCTTAGGTCAGACCCGCGACCTACGGAGGCATCGTGACCGAGCAGGAGCAGCAGCAGCGCGAGGATCAGCAGGAGTCGAAGGGCGAGGGCAAGATCGGCCTCGACCGCAGCGACGAGGACCAGAGCTTCGTCGACCAGTCGAAGATTGATTTCGACCCGGACGACGGTCTGTATTCCGGCACCGCGGTCGACGGCTCCAGCGAGATCCCCGGGCCGCACCAGGACAGCGAGAGCGGCGAGGTCAACCTCGACGAGGCCAAGCAGGAGGCCGAGGAGGCCGGTATCGATCCCGAGGACACGCCGGCGGCCAAGTCACCGGTCGCCAAGGCGGCCGAGGCCGAGCGGGAGAACAAGGGCGACGCCGGGGGCGAGGAAGAAGAGGGCGAGGAAGAAGAGGGCGAGGAGGAAGAGGGCTGACCGCTCAGCCGCCGCTGTCGCCCAACTCGGCGCCCTGCGGGACGGCACGCGAGTCGCGGGTGCTGAGCCAGTCCTCGGGCAGGGCCACGGCGCGGGTGCCGGAGGTGCGCCCGCGCGGTTGTCCGACTACGGACTCCGGGAACGGCTGGTCGAGGTCGAGCGCACCGAGAAGGTCGTCGAGTTCGGCGAGCGAGGACGCCATGGCCATCGCTCGGCGCAGCTCGCCGCCGACTGCGAACCCTTTCAGGTACCAGGCGACGTGCTTGCGGAAGTCCGTGACGCCGTGTTGTTCGCCGAGCCAGTCGGCCAGCAGTTCCGCGTGGCGGCGCATCGTGGTGGCCACCTGCGCCAGGGCGGGCCGGATGCGTTCCGGTCGTCCGGCGAAGGCCGCGGCCAGATCGGCGAACAGCCAGGGGCGGCCCAGGCAGCCACGCCCGACGACCACGCCGGCGCAGCCGGTCTCTCGCACCATGCGCAGCGCGTCGTCGGCCTCCCAGATGTCGCCGTTGCCCAGCACCGGGATGTCCAGCGTCTCGACGAGATCGGCGATCGGCGCCCAGTCGGCGTGCCCGCTGTAGAAATCGGCGGCAGTCCGGCCGTGCAGCGCCACGTGGGCCACGCCCGCGTCCTGCGCGCGCAGGCCCGCCTCGCGGTAGGTGACGTGGTCGGCGTCGATGCCGACCCGCATCTTGACGGTGACGGGCACGGCGCCCCGGGCCTCGCGAACGGCGGCCGTGACGATCTCGTCGAACAGGCCGATGCGCCAGGGCAAGGCTGAGCCGCCGCCCTTGCGGGTCACCTTGGGCACCGGGCAGCCGAAGTTCAGGTCGACGTGGTCGGCGAGGTCCTCGTCCACGATCATGCGTACGGCCCGGCCGACCACCGTGGGATCGACGCCGTAGAGCTGGATGGAACGCGGCGCTTCGTCGGCCTCGAAACGGATCAGCTGCAGAGTCTTCGCGTTGCGCTCCACGAGCGCCCGGGTCGTGATCATCTCGCCGACGAACAGTCCGCCGGACTGACCGGCATCGAGGGCCGGCGCCATGGCCTCCCGGCACAACCGGCGGAAGGCGGTGTTGGTGATGCCGGCCATCGGCGCGAGCACGACCGGCGGGTCGGCGACGACCCGGCCGGAGAGCCGGAGCGGTGAGTTGGCGAGCGCTGTCGCGGAATCGGTCATGGCATCAGCAGCCGGGAAGCTCCGCGGCGAGATACCGCTCGACCTGGTCGAGACCGACCCGCTCCTGGGTCATCGAGTCCCGATCCCGGATCGTGACGGCATCGTCGTCCAGGGTGTCGAAGTCGACGGTGATGCAGAACGGGGTGCCGATCTCGTCCTGCCGGCGGTACCGGCGCCCGATCGCCTGGGTCTCGTCGTAGTCGACGTTCCAGTTGCGGCGCAGCGCCGCGGCCAGGTCGCGGGCCTTGGGCGACAGGTCGGCGTTGCGCGAGAGCGGCAGCACGGCGGCTTTCACCGGCGCGAGCCGTGTGTCGAGCTTGAGCACCGTCCGTTTCTCCATGACGCCCTTGGCGTTGGGCGCCTCGCCCTCGCTGTACGCGTCGAGCAGGAAGGCCAGGACGGCCCGGGTCAGCCCGGCCGCCGGCTCGATCACGTAGGGCGTGTACCGCTCGTTGGTCGCCTGGTCGAAGTAGGTGAGGTCGACGCCGGAGTGCTTGGAGTGGGTGCTCAGGTCGAAGTCCGTGCGGTTGGCGACACCCTCGAGCTCGGCGAACTCCGAGCCGCCGAAACGGAAGCGGTACTCGATGTCGACGGTGCGCTTCGCGTAGTGCGACAGCTTCTCCTTCGGGTGCTCGTAGTAGCGCAGGTTCTCCGGGTCGATGCCGAGGTCGACATACCAGTTCCATCGCTGCTCGAGCCAGTACTCATGCCACGTCTCGTCGGTGCCGGGCTCGACGAAGAACTCCATCTCCATCTGCTCGAACTCGCGGGTGCGGAAGATGAAGTTGCCCGGCGTGATCTCGTTGCGGAAACTCTTGCCGGTCTGGGCGATGCCGAACGGCGGCTTCTTGCGCGACGTGTTGAGCACGTTGAGGAAGTTCACGAAGATGCCCTGCGCGGTCTCCGGGCGCAGGTAGTGCAGGGCTGACTCGTCCTCGACCGGGCCGAGGTAGGTGCGCAGCATGCCGCTGAACTGCTTGGGATCGGTCCACTGCCCACGCGTGCCGCAATGCGGGCAGGTGATGTCGGCCAGGCCGTTCTCCGGCGCCCGTCCCTTGCGGGCCTCGAACTCCTCCTCGAGGTGGTCGGCGCGGAACCGGCGATGGCAGTGCTGGCACTCGGTCAGCGGGTCGGAGAACGTCGCCACGTGCCCGGACGCCTCCCACACCTCGGAGGCGAGGATGACGGCCGAGTCGAGGCCGACGATGTCGTCGCGCCCGGTGACCATCGTCTTCCACCACTGCCGGCGGACGTTCTCCTTCAGCTCCACGCCGAGTGGCCCGTAGTCCCAAGCCGATCGGCTGCCGCCGTAGATCTCGCTCGAGGGGAAGACGAATCCGCGCCGCTTGCTCAGGTTGACGACGGCATCGTTTCGGGCAGCGGATGGGTCGGCGGGCACGGAGACTCCTGGATCGGATCGGGCGGTGGTGCTGTGTCGTCAAGGGTATCCGCGCTGCGGCGGCGCTCTCGCCACCGCTCGATGCGGTTGGCCAGCCAGTGAATGAGCCAGGCGGCCAGCGCGCCGGCGATGCCGTCGGCGACATAGTGCTCTCCGGCATAGGCGAGCGAGAACATCATGACCAGCGGATAGCCGATCAGCAGCGGGCGCCACCACTTGTTGAGCCGCGACCACATGAAGATGCAGAAGAGCACGGTGCCGCCCAGATGCAGCGATGGCACGGCGGCCACGGCGTCCGCGGAGTTGAATCCCTTGGCCCACAAGCCGTGCGCGACGCCGAGATGCAGTTTGTAGAAGCTGTCGCCGGCGATGCGCTCAACCCACGGATTGGCTCCCGGCTGCGTGGTGGTGAACTGCCCGAGCAACCCGCCGGCGGGCTGGATCCCCCTGTCGTACATGCACGGGGCATAGTTCGGGTGCAACGCGACGTCGACCGGCGTGCAGTGCGCCGCCGCCCAGGGCGGCGCGGCAGGAATCACCATGAAGAGGGTGAAGCCGAAGAACGAGAGCCCGACGAAGCGCAACGACCAACGGTAGAAGTCGGTGCGGCTGCGCAGCCACATGACGCCGGCCATGACGTAGGGCAGGAAGAAGAACGAGTAGTAGCTGATGCAGGTGAGCAGGTCCCACCAGTGCACCCCCACCCGGTGACCGGTCGCAGTGGAATGGACGTGCTTGAGGTGTTCCTGCAGCCACACCACCGGTTCGTGGCCGAAGAAGAGGAACTTGTCGACTTCGATCTGGGGACGCCACCAGGTCGGCATGCCGATCGTGTCGGAGATGCCGCGCAAGTAGTCGTAGACGACCAGGACCAGAGCGAACGGCAGGAAGTCGATGGCCACCCAGAGCAGCCAGACCGGATGCCGGCCGATGCAGAAGGCGGCCAGTCCGATCGCGATCCACAGGAGCAGGCCCTCGCGGTCGAAGGGCAGCCCGTCCTCGTAGCCGTAGTAGCCAGCGGCGGCGATGTACACCGCGACGGCGCCCCACCGCAGGCCGCGCAGGACCTGACCGAGCGCTGTGTCCACCGGCACCCAGTCGGTGCGCGTGCGGCAGGAGTCCGGCGACCGCCAGCGGCGTTTCGTTCCCGCCGCGGCCGGGTTGACAGCGTCGCTCATGCACGCGGCTCGCGGTCACTGCGCCGGATGACGGCCGACCCGCCGGGCATGACGTCGACCAGTGCCTCGAAGCCGCCGGGCACGTCGACGGCGGACGCCAGCAGAGGGCTCGCGTGCAGCTTCACGTCGTAACCGCCGAGCGCGCGCCGATAGGACCCGACGTTCTCCCACTCGGTCAGTAGCAGCCAGGCCCCCGGATCGTCGGTGGAGCGACCTAGAGTGCCCCGGACGTAGCCCGGCCGGGCCGCGAGAACCGTCAGCGCGGTCTGCGCCCGTTCGGCGAAGTCGGCGGAGTCGTCGGCGAAGTGCGTGATGGCGATCATGGCTGTGGCGCCTCTACCGGTCCGGCCGCACCGAACCGTCGATCGCGTTTGGCATAGTCGAGACACGCCTGCCACAGGTGGCGCCGATCGAAGTCGGGCCACGGCGTGTCGACGAAGGCGAGCTCGGCGTACGCCGACTGCCACAGCAGGAAGTTCGACGTGCGTTGCTCGCCGGAGCTGCGGATGAACAGGTCGACGTCGGGCAGCCCCGGTTCGTCCAGGTGGGCCGCGATGGTGCGCTCGTCGATCTTGGCCGGATTGAGCCGGCCGGCGGCAACCTCGCGGGCGATCGCCCTGGCGGCGTCGACCAGCTCGGCCCGGCCGCCGTAGTTGACGCAGAACTGCAGGGTCAGCCGGTCGTTGTCGCGGGTGTACTGCTCGGCGTCCTCGAGCTGGTTGATGACACTGCGCCACAGCCGGGGCCGGCGGCCGGCCCAGCGGATGCGGACCCCCAGCGCGGCCAGCTCGTCGCGCCGGCGGCGGATGACGTCCTTGTTGAACCCCATGAGGAAGCGCACCTCCTCCGGCGAGCGGCGCCAGTTCTCGGTGGAGAAGGCATACGCCGAGACGGTGCCGACGCCGAGCTCGATCGCGCCGTGCAGCACGTCCATCAGGCTGGCCTCCCCGGCCCGGTGCCCGTCGGTCCGGGACAGGCCGCGCGCGTGGGCCCAGCGGCCGTTGCCGTCCATGACGATCGCGACGTGCGCGGGGACGAGCTCGGCCGGAATTGCCGGTGGGCGGGCACCCGAGGGATGCGGCGGCGGGTCCGGCCAGCGACCACTCAGCGGCCGGGGATTGGCGGCGGCGGTCACCGCGTCAGGTTAGCCGCCGTCGCCGTGTGCAGTTTCACGCCCGGTCGACGAGCGGCAGCGAACGCAGGCCGCGCTCGAGGTGCCACTGCAGGTGTGCCGAGATGAGTCCGGTGCTCTCCCGGCGGATCGAGCCTTCGCTGACGTCCGCGATCCCCCAGTCGCCGCCGAGCAGCGCGGCCATCAGAGCGATGGTGGCGGCCTGCGGACGGGCCGATCCGGCCGGGCGGCAGTCGTCGCACACCGAGCCGCCCGCAGCGACGTTGAAGGCCACGTGAGGCCCTGGCCGTGAGCATTTCGCGCACTCGAGCAGCGCCGGCTCCCAGCCGGCGTTGGACATGGCCCGGATCAGGAAGGCATCGAGGATCAGCCCCGGATCGTGCTCGCGCGCCACCAGGGCGCGCAGCGCCCCGACCACGAGCAGGTAGAGCCGCAGCGCCGGTTCGCCCTCTTCGGTCAGCCGCTCGGCGGTCTCGCAGATGACCGAGGCCGCTGTCCAGCGCGGGTAGTCGCCGGCCAGCTGCGCCCCGAACGCCCCCAGCGATTCGGTCTGCTGCACGACGTCGAGGCCGCGGCGCCCACCCGGCGCCGCCTGTCCTTCGGGCAGCCGTGAATAGACCTGGACGTCGATGTGGCTGCCCGGTTCGAGACGAGCACCGAAGCGGGAGTTCGTGCGGCGCACCCCTTTGCCCACTGCGCGCACCCGCCCGTGGCGCCGGGTGAGCAGGGTGACGATGCGGTCGGCCTCGCCCAGCTTGTGGACGCGCAGGACGACCGCCTCATCGCGGTAGAGCGGCACCCGTCCATCGTGACATCTAGGTCGGACTGAGGACCCGATCGCCGGTCGAGACGCGCAGGACGGCCCCGCCCAGACCGACCGCCACTCCAGCGCCGATCACGAGCAGGAACGCGTTGCGGGCCCCGTGCTGGTCGGCGATCCCGCCGACCAGCGCCGCCCCGGCGCCGTAGCCGACGTTGAGCCCGGTACTCAGCCACGAGAGCCCCTCGGTCAGCGCCCGGGTCGCAACGATCTGCTGCACCAGGCCGAAGGCCGTGATCAGGGTCGGTGCGATGCCGAGGCCCAGCACGAAGGCGCACGCGGCGAGCGCCGGCACGTTGACCGCGGCCAGCAGGACGCAGGGCAGGACGGCGAAGACCACGGCCTGTGTGCGGAAGCGGCGCAACACGTCCGAGCGCCATTGGATCCCGCCGTACACCAGGCCGGACAGCATGCTGCCGCCGGCCATGGCGGCGAGCACCAGACCGCTCAGCGAGCGCTTGTCGTGCTGGCCGCAGTAGGCCACCATCGCGACCTCCGCGCTCGCGAAGACCGCACCCATGCCGACCGTCGTGAGGGTTAGCACGACCATGCCGCGGACGCGCAGGGCCGACCCGTGCCCGGCGTCCCCGGCCGGATGCGCCGGCGGTTCGGTGGCGTGCAGCGCGGCCAGCCACAGCGACCCGCCGACCACCAGCGCCAGGGCGACGTACAGCACGAACACGGGTTCGGCCTGCGTCGCGAGAAGCGTGGCGATCAGCGGCCCGAGCACGAACAGCAACTCGTCGAGCACCGACTCGAGCGACAGCGCGGTCGTCAGTTCGGGACGGCCGTCGAGCTGGTGCGACCAGCGGGCGCGCACGAGCGAGCCGACGGCCAGGTAGGTGAAGCCGAACACGACGGTGGGCACGGCGAGCATCCAGTTCGGCGATCCGGTGTGCAGCATCAGGGCGAGGGCCACGACAGCGGCGGTGTGGACCGCCGCGCACGGCAGGATCAGCCGCCGTTGCCCGTACCGGTCGACCGCCACCGACAGGATCGGGTTGCCGAGCGCGTTGCCGAAGATGTAACAGGCGCTGAGGACGCCGGCGAACCCGTACCGCCCCTCCCGCGCGGAGATGATGAGAACGATGCCGAGCGGGTAGATGGCCATCGGCATCCGCATGATGAACGCGGCCGCGCAGAATGCTGCCGTTCCGGGCTTTCGGAAGATCGACCGGTACCGGCCGAGCATCAGAAACCGAGCCGGTCGAGCTTCTTCGGATCCCGCTGCCAGTCGCGCTCGACGGCCACGTGCAGGGCGAGGTGGACCCGCTCGCCCAGCAGCGCCTCGATGCCGGCGCGGGCGGTCGTGCCGATCCGCATGAGCCGGCTGCCCTGCGGACCGATGACGATCCCCTTCTGGCTGTCCCGCTCGAGGTGCACCGTGGCGAAGATCTCCTGCAGGCCGGAATCCCGCCGGCGCATCTCGTCAATGGTCACTGCGATCGAGTGCGGCAGCTCGTCGCGGACGCCGTCGAGCGCGGCCTCGCGAACCAGCTCGGCGATGCGCGTCTCGACGTCGTTGTCGGTGGTGACGTCACCCGGATACAGCTGTGGTCCTTCCGGCAGGTAGCCGACCAGCAGGTCGGCGAGCAGCTCGACCTGGTCGCCCGCGACGGCCGAGACCGGCACGATGTCGGCGAACTCGCCGAGCTCGGACAGGGCGATCAGCTGTTCGGCCACCCGTTGCCGCGACACCGCGTCGGTCTTGGTGACGATGCCGATGACCGGTGCCTTCAACTCGGCCAGCTCGCCGGCGATGAACCGGTCCCCCGGCCCGATGCGCTGGTCGGCCGGCACGCAGAAGCCGACGACGTCCACTTCGCCCAGCGTTGCCCGCACGACGTCGTTGAGTCGTTCCCCGAGCAGCGTCCTCGGCCGGTGCAGTCCGGGGGTGTCGACGAGGACGAGCTGCGCATCGTCGCGGGTGAGGATTCCGCGCACCGCGTGCCGGGTGGTCTGCGGCTTGTCGCTGGTGATGACAATCTTGGCGCCGACGAGGGCATTCGTCAGCGTGGACTTCCCCGCGTTCGGCCGCCCGACGAAGCAGCAGAAACCGGAGCGGAACGTCATGGGTGCATCTTCGCACCCGGCGCAGGGACGATTGTCGCCCTCGCGCCGGGCGGTGCTGCTGGCCACTGGGACGGCTGTCCTCGGGGGCTGCACGCACTCGGCCCCGGTTCGGCAGACTGGCGCCGTGACAGCCGAACGGATCGCGTACGGGGCGGACGCCGCCCAGTTCGGCGAGTTGTCGCGCCCGTCCGGTTCGGCGCACCGCGGCACCGTCGTGATCATCCACGGCGGGTTCTGGCGCGGCCAGTACGGACTGGACCTCGGACGTCCGCTGGCCGCCGACCTGACCGGACGTGGCTACGTCTGATGGAACATCGAGTACCGCCGTGTCGGCAGCGGCGGCGGGTGGCCCGCGACCCTGGACGACGTCGCGGCCGCGATCGATCATCTCGCCGAGCTCGAGGTCGACCGCGCGCCGCTCGTGGCGATCGGCCACTCGGCCGGTGGGCACCTGGCCACCTGGGCGGCCGGGCGGGGCGCGCTCCCGGCCGATGCGCCGGGCGGTACCCCGAAGATCGCTGTGACCGGCGTCGTGTCGCAGGCCGGCGTCATCGACCTGACTGTTGCCGCCCGGACCGGTGTCGGTGGGACGGCCGTGCCCGACCTGCTGGGCGGGACCCCCGAGCAGGTTCCCGACCGGTACCGGATCGCCGACCCGATCGGGCAGGTGCCGCTGCGGGCACCCGTCCTCTGTGTCCACTCCCGCGCTGACGACACCGTGCCGTTCGCCCAGAGCACTGCCTACGTGGCGGCGGCCAAGCGGGCGGGCGGCGCGGCCGAGTTGCACGCAGTGCCCGGCGACCACTTCGCGGTGATCGACGTCAAGGCGCCGGCGTGGAACGTCGTGCGCAAGGCGCTGCCACTTCTCTTGGTCGGAACTCTTCCCCCACCTGCTTGACTTTTTGCCTAATGGCGATCAGGCTGCCTAACCATGACCGCTTTACCTAATCGCGATAGGCGCGCCGAACGTCGTGAGGACACTCGCCGTGAGATCCTCGACGCCGCCTGGGCGGTCGCGCGCCAAGACGGCCTGGAAAACGTCACGCTGCGCGCCGTTGCTGAACGAGTAGGCATGCGCGCGCCGTCGCTGTATTCGCACTTCGAGTCCAAGAACGCGATCTACGACGCCATGTTCGGCCAGGCCTGGTCGGAGTACCTGGACCAGATCGAGGACCTCGACGCCTCGCTTCCGGCGGCACCGCGCAAGGCGCTGCTGTTCATGCTGCAGACGTTCGTCGACTTCTGCACGGCCGACCTGCCGCGCTTCCAGCTGATGAACCTCCGGGTGGTCACCGGATTCGCACCGAGCCCGGAGGCGTACGCGCCTTCCCTGCGCGTCATGGAGCTGTTCCGCCGCCGCGCCGCCGCGCTGGGCGCACCGAATGACGAGGACGTCGACCTCCTCGCCGCGGCCGTCGGCGGCCTCGTCGATGCCCAGTGGTCCAACGATCCCGGCGGCACCAGATACATCCGCTTGCTACCGAGGGCGATCGACGCTCTCGCAGACGACCTCGGCCTGCCCGGCCCCAAACTCAGGAGGAAACGATGACCGCAACGCTCGCCGACCCAACGCCTCGCACGGCCGCCCTTGACCGGCCGACCGCGATGCGCCTGGCCGAGACCGAGTTCCACCGCTATCTCGACGTGCTGCGCGGGCTCACGCCCCAGCAGTGGGCGGCGCCGACCGAGTGCCCCGGCTGGGATGTGCGGGCCGTGGCCGGCCACTCCCTCGGCGAGGCGGAGATGTCCGCGTCCGTCCGAGAGAACATGCGGCAACTGAAGTTGGTCAAGAAGCGTGGCGGACCGTTCATCGACGCGATGACGTCGCTGCAGGTCGAGGAGCACGCGCATCTCACTACATCCGAGCTCGTCGCCCGGTTCGAGAAGATCGCTCCCAAAGCTGTCCGCAGCCGCGCCCGGACACCGGGCTTCGTCCGTCACCTCAGCCCGCGTGATCTGAGCTTCCCGATCAACGGCCGGACGGAACGGTGGCGGCTCGGCTTCCTGATCGATGTGATCATGACCCGCGATCCGTGGATGCACCGAGTGGACATCTGCCGTGCGACCGGCACGCCGCTGGCGCTGACCGCCGATCACGACGGCGTGCTGGTGGACGACGTCGTACGCGAGTGGGCCGGCCGGCACGGCCGTCCGTGCCGGCTGCACCTGACAGGGCCGGCGGGGGGCGAGTGGGCGTTCGGCAGCGACGGATCCCGTCTCGAGCTGGATGCGGTCGAGTTCTGCCGTGTCGTCTCCGGCCGCGCCGCCGACCTGCCGACCGATGACCCGGCTGGCCTGCTCACCACCGAAGTTCCGTTCTAAACCCGCCGGCAAGGAGAACCCGCCATGATCCGCACCTTCCGTCCGCACGCTGACGTGACCGTCTTACACGACCAAGCGGAGATCCCCGGTCTCGGCGTACTGCCCGTGAACGCCTTCGTGCTGCACGCCGAACAGCCGGTCGTGGTCGACACTGGCCTCGGTCTGCCTGATCGGGACTTCGTCGCCGAGCTGGCCCAGGTCATGGACCCGGCCGACGTCCGCTGGATCTGGCTTACCCATCCCGACCGGGATCACACCGGCGGTCTGTTCAACCTTCTCGAAGCCGCGCCGAACGCCCGGGTGGTGACCACCTTCATCGGCGTCGGAATCCTGTCCTGCGAAACGCCGCTGCCCATGGACCGCATCTACCTGCTCAACGCGGGCCAGAGCCTGGACGTCGGCGACCGGCAGTTGACCGGCTTCCGTCCTCCGCTGTGGGACAACCCGGCGACGGTCGGGTTCTTCGACTCGCGCACCGGGGTGTGTTTCAGCTCCGACTGCTTCGGCGCACCATTGGCGTCAACCGAGCTCGCGGCCGTCGATGACGTTGCCGGGCTGGGTGCGGACGAGCTCCTCGGCGCTCAGCTGCTCTGGGCGTCGGTCGACAGCCCCTGGGTGCACGACGTGGACCGGACGAAGTTCGCCGCGTCTTTCACCACGCTGCGCGAGCACCAGTCGTCGTGGTTGTTCAGCACGCACCTGCCACCGATTCCCGGGACGGAGCGCGAGCGCCTCCTCGACAACATCAGCCGGACGCCGGACGCGACCCGGTTCATGGGTCCCGACCAGGCCGCGCTGGAGCTCATGTTGGCGAGCTTCGAGCCGCAAGAGGCCTGATCAGGCCAAGGTGCCGTCGGCCCGGGCGCGCAGCACCGGCGCGTCCGGCGCGACGTCGCGGACGGCGGCGGTGCCGGCGTCGTCCGCCGGGTCGTCACCGAGTACGACCGCGGCCTCGAGCCCGGGTGCGCCGGACGACACGGCCATCGCTACCGCGACCTGCAGGGCGGACAGCTCGAGCGACGGCAGCGCGACCGAGGCCGCGACATAGGTGCGCCCGTCGCCGTCGCGGACAGCAGCGCCCTGCGCGGCCCGCGTGCGGGCGCGGGCCGAGCGAGCCAGGGTGACGAGCTTCTGGTCCTCGGCGTCCAGTTCGGTCACGTCCTCACTCCGTTCGGGCCGGCAAAGCCGCCATGCCTCGGATTCGCTCCGCAAGCGTCGCTCATGCTCCGGCCACCTCGCTGTCGCGAGCCCGGTCGGGCTCGTCCTCGATTTCGGAGACCCGACGCACAAGCACGGTGTCGATGCGGTTGCGCCGGCCGCCGACATGTTCGGCGGTGAGTTCGAGACCGTGCACGACCGCTCTGGCGCCAGGGATCGGCACCCGGCCGAGCGCCTCGGCCAGCAGGCCGCCGACCGTCTCGACGTCGTCGCGATCGGGCAGCTCGACGCTGAACAGCTCGCCGAGATCCTCGACGGCGAGCCGGGCCGTGACGCGGGCGGTGTCGTCGTCGATTCGCTCGATCGGCGCGCGCTCGACGTCGTACTCATCGGTGATCTCGCCGACGATCTCTTCGAGGATGTCCTCGATGGTGATCAGCCCGGCCGTGCCGCCGTACTCGTCGATGACGATGGCGATGTGCGAACGGGCAGCCTGCATCTCGCGCAGGAGCTCGTCCACCGGCTTGGATTCCGGCACGTAGGCCACCGTGCGCTTCACCTCGTCGACGGTCGTCGTCCGGGCCCGTTCGGCGTCCTGGGCGCGTCGCGCCATGTCCTTGAGGTAGACGACTCCGACGACGTCGTCGAGGTTCTCGCCGGTCACCGGGATGCGAGAGAAACCGCTGCGCAGTGCCAGGGCCAAGCCTTGCCGGACCGTCTTGCCGTGCTCGATCCAGAGCACCTCGGTCCGCGGAACCATCACCTCGCGGGCGATCGTCCGGCCCAGCTCGAACACCGACTGGATCATCTGGCGTTCGTCGTGCTCGACGACGCCGCGTTGCTCGGCCATGTCGACCAGTTCGCGCAGCTCGACCTCGGAGGCGAAAGGACCGTCGCGCAGGCCACGGCCGGGCGTGATGGCGTTGCCGAACAGGGTGAGCAGATTGGCCAGCGGATTGAAGATCCGGCCGAGCAGGCGCACCGCTCCGGCGCCGGCCAGGGCCACCCGGTTGAAGTGTTGACGGCCCAGCGTGCGTGGGCCCACGCCGATCACCGCGTAGCAGATGACGATCATCAGCAGCACCGTGAGGAGCGGGACGGACCAGTGGGACCCGAGTTCGGCGCGGGCGACGCCGGCCACCAGCACGGTCGCCGTCAGCTCGCACGACAGGCGCAGCAGGAGCAGCAGGTTCGTGTAGCGCGGGCGGTCGGCCATGATCGTCCACAACGCCTGGGCGCCGCGCCGGTCCTCGCGCAGGAACTCCTCGGCCCGCGCCTTCGACACACGTGCCAGCGCCGCGTCGACGCACGCGATCAAGCCGCCGATCGGCACCAGGACGATGGCGACCAGGAGCGCGACGACCTCGGAGCCGGTCATCGCCGCCGCTGTCTGTCGTCAGGCACGCCGGCCGCCCGCGGTGTCGCGGACCTCGCCACCGGTGCCGGGCAGCGGCGCGCGGATCGGGCCGCGCTTGCTGATGCGCGCCCATTCGCCCACCAGCTGGGCCTGCAACTCGAACATCTGCCTCTCCTCGTCGGGTTCCCCGTGGTCATACCCCAACAGGTGCAGGATGCCGTGCGTGCAGAGCAGGTGCAGCTCGGCCTCGGTCGAGTGGCCGGCCGAGGCCGCCTGGTCGGCCGCGACGCTGGGGCACAGGACCACGTCGCCGAGCATCGCTTCCGCGCCGTCGTCGGTACCGGGCGGAGCCGACGGATCGCGGCGTTCGGCCGGACCGTCCGCGGCGTCCATGGGAAAGGCCATGACGTCGGTCGGACCCGGGAGATCCATCCACTGCTGGTGCAGCGCGGCCATCGTGTCGGCGTCGACGAGAAGGACCGACACCTCGGCGAGCGGATCGATGCGCAGCGCGTCCAGGACGAAGCGGCCGAGATCGGCCAGCGCCTTCTCGTCGACCGGCGTGCCGGATTCGTTGTTGACCTCTACGGACAACGTCTACCGCCGCGGTTTGGCACGCGAGTGTGCTTGCGTGCTGTCGCCGCTGGCCGAGCGGTCGTAGCGCTCGTACGCGTCGACGATCTCGCCGACCAGTCGGTGGCGGACCACGTCCTGTGACGTGAGGTTGACGAACTCCACGTCCTCGACGTCGCCGAGGATGTCCCGGACCACCCGCAGGCCGCTGCGCTGATCCCCGGGCAGGTCGACCTGGGTGACGTCGCCCGTCACGACGACCCTCGACCCGAAGCCGAGCCGGGTGAGGAACATCTTCATCTGCTCGGGCGTCGTGTTCTGCGCCTCGTCCAGGATGATGAACGCGTCGTTCAGGGTCCGGCCCCGCATGTAGGCCAGAGGCGCGATCTCGATGGTGCCGGCCTGCATCAGCCGAGGTAGCGAGTCGGGATCGAGCATGTCGTGCAGCGCGTCGAAAAGCGGCCGCAGGTACGGGTCGATCTTCTCGAACAGCGTGCCGGGCAGGAAGCCGAGCCGCTCCCCCGCCTCCACGGCGGGCCGGGTCAGGATGATGCGGTTGACGTCCTTGGCCAGCAGCGACTGCACGGCCTTGGCGACGGCCAGGTAGGTCTTGCCGGTACCGGCCGGGCCGATACCGAAGGTGATCGTGTTCTTGTCGATCGCGTCGACGTAACGCTTCTGGTTCAGTGTCTTCGGACGGATGTTCTTGCCGCGCCGGGACAGGATGTTGAGGCTCAGCACCTCGGCCGGCCGCTCGCCGGAGTCGGCGGTGAGGATCCCGTAGGCGCGCGTCACCGAGTCCGCGGTCAGGTTCTGACCGGACTTGATGAGCTCGAGCAGTTCTTCGAACAGGCGCACCGCGACGGCGTTGTCACCGGCGCGGCCGGTGATCGTGATCTCGTTGCCGCGCACGTGGATGTCGGAGTCCAGGCGGCTCTCGATCACCCGCAGCAACTGATCGCGGGATCCGAGCAGGGCAACCATGGCCTGCTCACCGGGCACAACGAGCGTGGTGGAGACGCGATCCGAGCTGTCCGAGGGATCGGGTTGTCCGGTCAAGGTGAGCTTTCTGGTCGTCCGCTGTGGTCCCTTCCACTGTACCGGCGGTTTGCCACCTATTGCCCGTCCTTTGCGTCTGCGCGCCCGGGCACCCTCGCTCAGCCGGGCGGCCAGCCCATCGGCCGGCCGGCCAGCACGTGGGCGTGGACGTGGAAGACCGTCTGTCCGACGCCCGCGCCGGTGTTGAAGACGGTCCGGAAGTCCCGGAGGTTCTCTTGCTCGGCCAACCCGCGGATGCCCGCCAGCAGCCCCGCCGCCGCCTCGGGGTCGCCGCCGGCGTCGGCGATGTCCGTGAGGTGCTTCTTCGTTACCACCAGAACGTGCGTCGGTGCCTGCGGATTGTTGTCGGCGAACGCATAGCAGTCCTCGTCCTCGTAGACCTTGGTGGACGGGATCTCCCCCGCGACGATCTTGCAGAAGACACAGTCAGCGGCCATGGCTCGAACCTAGCGCGGCACGTGATCAACAGACGATTTCGGTCGAATAACGACCGGAATGATCAGTTGATCAAGAGCCCGCTGCGGACCGAGCAGGTCGGGTGGCCGCTGCTAGGTTGCCGACATGCCGAGCATCACCGGTGCCTCCCACGTCGCGCTGACCGTGCGCGATATGGCGGCGAGCGCGAAGTGGTACCAGGACGTGTTCGGTTGGCAGCCGGTGCGCCGCCTCTCCGGCGAGGAGGCGGGCAGCCCGCGCATCCTCCTGTTCGACCCGCAGAGCCGGTTCATGGTCGCGGTGTGCGAGCCGGCGGCCGACGCTGGGGACCGCTTCGACCACCGCCGGGTCGGGCTGGACCACTTGGCGCTCGCCGTCGCCGACGAGGCGGCGCTGCGCGAATGGATTGAGCACCTCGACCGGCTGGACGTGGCCCACTCCCCGGTCCGGCAGTTCGGCCCGGCCCAGTTCCTGACGGTCGACGACCCGGACGGCATCCAGATCGAGTTCTGGCTGCAGCCCTGAACGCCGTCGCTCAAGGCGCCGACAGCGCCCGCTCGGTCGGTGGCGTCGGACGTTCCTCGTTGGCGTGCCCGGGCTCGAGGTGGGTGGCGTGCGAGAGGCGCAGCGGGTCGAACGGTCCGCCGCTGTGCGCCTCGACGGTCTCGGCGGCCAGGCAGACATGATCACCGCCCTCGTCCAGCAGCGCGGTGCGGTGTAGGACGAGCCGGTTCGGGCAGTCGGTGAGAAGCGGCACCCCACCGGGCCCGGCTTCCACGTCGAGATCAGCGAACTTGTCCGCGTCGTCACCCGTCCGGGTGCCGAACAGCTCGGCCAGCGGCAGGTCGTCGGTCGACAGGAAGTGCACCGCGAGGTGCGTCGCCCGCAGGGCCACCCGGTAGGTGTGGTTGGCCTTCGACAGCCAGACCGTGTAGCGCTGCGGGTCGATGCTCGACTGGGCGTGGAAGCCGACGAGGCAGCCGCCGCGTTCGTTGCCGGCCGCCGTGGTGACCACGATCAACCGGGCGTCCAGCGACGTCATGATCTGATCGAACGCGTCATCATTCATCGAGACTCCGCCGTATCGCCGAGGAAGTGTGCGGTCCCATCAGATGCCCCGGCGCGAACCGGCGCAAGGCCCGCTCAGGACCAGCGGGCCAGACGCAGCGACAGCGCAGCCAACGCGGCCGCGCCCGCCGTCGACGTACGCAGCACCGGCTGCCCCAGCCGCACGGCCGTCGCGCCGGCCGCAGCGAACGCGTCGAGCTCATCGGCGGAGATACCGCCCTCGGGCCCGATCACCACGCAGATCTCCCCGGCGGCCGGCAGCGGAATCCCGGTCAGCGGCTGGTCCGCCGACTCGTGCAGCACCAGCCCGGTGGCCGCTGCGAGCCGCGCGGTCACCTCGCTGGTCGAGGCCAACGTCGACACGGCCGGCACCCGGGCGCGGCGGCTCTGCTTCGCCGCCTCTCGCGCGGTGCGGCGCCACTTCTCCACGGCCCGGTCACCGCGCGAGCCGTGCCACTGGGCGATCGACCGCGACGCCGCCCACGGCACGATCTCGTCCACGCCGAGCTCGGTCAGCACCTCGACCGCCAGATCGGCCCGGTCCCCCTTGGGCAGCGCCTGGACGGCCACGATGCGGGGATCCGGTGGCGGCACCGTCCGCCGCGCGCGCACCGTCAACCGCAACCCGTCATCGACGACCGCGGCGACGACGCACTCGAGCAGCGTGCCCATGCCGTCGGACACCAACACGTCCTCGCCGATGCCGAGCCGCTTGACCCGGGCGGCGTGCCGTCCCTCGTCACCACGGAGATGCAGCTCCGGCGCGTCCGAGACGACGTCCACCAGGAACAGCGGCGGCGTCATGCCTTACTGCCGAAAGGCGTCGCGCACCTTGCCGAACAGCCCGGACGGCTTCGTGGTGACCGACACGTCCTCGGCCCGCAGCTCCGCGAACTGCCGCAGCAACTGCTCCTGCTCCTCGTCGAGCCGGGTCGGTGTCCGCACCTCGACATGCACGTACAGGTCCCCGCGGGTGGAGCTGCGCAGCTTCGGTACGCCCTTGGCGCGCAGGTGCAGCACGGCGCCGCTCTGCGTGCCCGGGCGGATCTCGATCTTCTCCTCGCTGTCGAGCGTGGTCAGGACCAGCTCGCTGCCGAGTGCGGCGGACGTCATGGGGACGCCGATCGTGCAGTGCAGGTCGGCGCCCTCGCGGGTGAACGTCTCGTGCGGCTGCTCGGCGATCTCGATGTAGAGATCGCCGGCCGGGCCGCCGCCGGGACCGACCTCACCCTGTCCGGCCAGCCGGATCCGCATCCCGTCCTCGATGCCGGCCGGGACGTCGACGGTCTTGGTGCGCCGGGCCCGCACGCGTCCGTCCGTTCCACAGGTCGGGCACGGGGACGGGATCTGCTCGCCGGTGCCGCCGCAGGCCGAGCAGGCCCGCGTCGTCATCACCTGGCCGAGGAACGACCGCTGCACCGACTGGATCTCACCCGCGCCACCGCACGTCGCGCAGGTGCGCGGCTTGGTGCCAGGAGCGCAACCGTCGCCGTGGCAGGTCTCGCAGACGACCGCGGTCTCGACCGTGATCTCGCGGCGCACGCCGAAGGCGGTCTCCTCCAGCGTCAGCGACAGCTGCAACAGCGCATCGGCGCCAGGGCGCACGCGCGAGCGCCGGCCCCGCCCGCCGCCCATCGGGCCGCCGCCGCCGAAGAACGCCTCGAACACATCACCGAAGCCACCGAAGCCACCGAACGGGCTGCCGGCACCGCCGCCGCCCTGCGAGAGCGGATCGCCGCCAAGGTCGACAATGCGGCGCTTCTCCGGATCGGACAGCACCTCGTAGGCGGTCGTGACCTCCTTGAACCGGTCCTGCGCGGCCGGATCGGGGTTGACGTCGGGGTGCAGCTCGCGGGCCAGCTTGCGGTAGGCGCGCTTGAGCTCCTCGGGCGTCGCATCCTTGCGCACCCCGAGCAGCCGGTAGTAGTCGCGCACAGCGTCAGCCACGAACCCGTCCGTCCTCACGAAAGCAGTTGGCACTCAAGTTCAGTGAGTGCCAGATCCAGTGTAGGTCAGCGGTCCTCGAGCAGGGTGCCCACGTACCGCGCCACCGCGGCGACCCGCGCCATGGTCGGTGCGTAGTCCATCCGGCGGGGACCGAGAACGCCGACCGCACCGACGGCGGATCCGTGCAGTCCGTAGCCGGTCGAGACGACCGAGGCCCCGGCCAAGCCCTCGTGGTGGGTCTCGTTGCCGATCATGACGAGGACCTTGCTGGACGACACGGACTGGTCGAGCAGACGCAACAGCACGACCTGCTCCTCGAGCGCCTCGAGCACCGGGCGGATCGCCGGGAAGTCGAGAGTCTGCTGGCTCAGGTTCGCCGTCCCGCCCAGGACGACGCGGTCGCTGGTCGGCTCGACGAGCACCTCGAGCAGGACCGAGGTCAGCGTGGCCAGCATCCCGCGGAGGCCCGTGTCGACCTGCGACGGCAGGTCGCTCACGATCTCGGGCGCCTCCGACAGCAGCCGGTCGCGCAGCTTGGCGTTCAGCGTGGAACGCAGCTCGTGCACGTCGTCCTCGGCGACCGGGGACGGCAGGTCGACGACCCGTTGCTCGACCCGGCCGGTATCGGTGATCACCACGAGCATCAGCCGGGTGGTGGAGATCATCACGAGTTCGAGGTGGCGGATCCGGCTGCGGGACAGCGTCGGGTACTGCACTACTGCCACGTTGCGGGTCAGCTGGGCGAGCGCGCGCACGGCGCGGTGCAGCACGTCGTCCAGGTCGACGGCGCCGTCGAGGAAGGCCGAGATGGCCCGCTTCTCGGCGCCGGACAGCGGCTTGATCTCGGTGAGCCGGTCGACGAACATCCGATAGCCGGCGTCGGTCGGCACCCGGCCGGCGCTGGTGTGCGGCTGGGCGATGAGGCCGTCCTCCTCGAGGGCGGCCATGTCGTTGCGGATCGTGGCCGACGAGACGCCGAGATTGTGGCGGTCGACCAGCGATTTGCTGCCGACCGGTTCATTGGTGGCGATGAAGTCCTCGACGATCGCGCGCAGCACCTCGAGCTTGCGGTCTTCGACGCCCACGGGGTCCGCCACTCCTTCCGGTGCTGAAGTCCTAGCTCCAGCTTAGTTGGGTTCCCGTAATCCCGGGACGGGAGCGATAGGGTGCCGACAAAAGCGGACCGGGCCACTGCGGAGCGGAAAACTGTGATCTTCAAAGCCGTGCGGGACGGGCGCCCGTACCCGGATCACGGCCTGTCCGCCCGCGACTGGGCCAACGTGGCGCCGCGCACGATCCGGCTGGACGAGCTCACGACGACCAAGCGGCGTCTCGAACTCGACCACCTGCTGGACGAGGATTCCACCTTCTACGGCGACCTGTTCCCTCACGCCGTCCATTGGCACGGCGAGATCTACCTCGAGGACGGCCTGCACCGGGCGCTGCGGGCGGCGCTGCAGGGGAGGACGACGCTGCACGTGCGGATCCTCGACCTCGACGCCTTCCGTCCCATCGGCTGACCGTGGGCGACCTGCTCGTCGTGACCGGGCCCCCGGGAGCCGGGAAGTCGACCGTGGCGGCCATCCTGTCGGCCGGTTTCCCGCACAGCGCGCTGGTGCCCGGTGACGACTTCTTTCGCTTCCTCGGCCAGGGGTTCATCGAACCGTGGCTGTCGGAGGCGCACGTGCAGAACGAGATCGTGACCGAAGCCGCCGCTGCGGCGGCCGGTCGCTACGCGCGGGGCGACTACACCGTCATCTACGACGGGATGGTCGGCCCCTGGCTGCTGCCGTCCTTCGCCCGTGCGGCTGCGGTACCGGTGCTGCACTACGCGATCCTGTTCCCCGATGAGGCCACCTGCGTCAACCGCGTGTTGTCACGGACGGGCCACGGCTTCACCGACGTTCCGGCGACGCGCGACATGTTCGGCCAGTTCGCCCGCGCGCCGATCGACGCCCGCCACGTGCTGACCGATCCGCCCGACGATCCGCAACGGACCGCCGAACTCATCCGTGCACGATTCGAGGCCGGGACGCTGCGGGTGCGCGGGTGACGATCAGCCGGCGGTGAGCAGTTCCTTCACCACGGCATCGGCCATCAGCCGCCCCCGCTGGGTCAGGACCAGCCGGTCGCCGTCGGGCTGCAGCTGCTCGATCAGGCCCCAGCTCACCAGCTGCGGCAACACCCCGCGGGCCCCCTGCGGAAGCTCGGCCACGCTCAGCCCTTCGCGGCGGCGTACCCCGAGCATGATCCGCTCGGTGAGCCGCGCCTCGTCGTCGAGCGTCTCGCGGCCGGCCGCGGGGCTGCGCCCCTCGTCGACGAGGGACGAGTAGCGCGACGGGTGCTTGACGTTCCACCAGCGCACCCCGCTGATGTGGCTGTGGGCGCCCGGGCCGAGGCCCCACCAGTTCGAGTCGGTCCAGTACAGCTCGTTGTGCCGGCAACGGGCGGCGTCATTGCGCGCCCAGTTCGAGATCTCATACCAGTCGTAGCCGGCCGCGCGCAGCGACTCGTCGGCCATCACGTAGCGATCGGCCTGCGCGTCCTCGTCGGGCGCGGGGACCACACCCGACGCGACCTGCCGGGCCAGCGCCGTGCCCTGCTCGACGACCAGCGCATAGGCGCTGATGTGGTCCGGGCCGGCCGCAATCGCGGCGTCCAGCGAGGCCTGCCAGTCGGCGTCGGTCTCGTAGGGCGCTCCGTAGATCAGATCGAGGTTGATGTGCTCGAAGCCGGCCGCGCGCGCCTCGGCGACGACCTGCTCCGGCCGCGTCGGCCGGTGCTGGCGGTCGAGCACGGCGAGGACGCGGGGAACCGCCGACTGCATGCCGATCGAGATGCGGTTGAACCCGCATTCGAGGAGCTTGGTCAGGTAGCCCGGGGTCACCGTCTCGGGATTGGCCTCGGTCGTGATCTCGACGTCGGCGGCCAACCCGAAACGGTCGCCGATCTCGCGGATGACCAGGCCCAGGTGCTCGGCCGGCAACAGGGTCGGCGTGCCGCCGCCGAAGAAGATCGTGGTCACCGGCGAGAACCGGTCCCCGATGACGTCACCGTCGCTCAGGACGTCGACGGCCAGGCGCAGCTCGCGCAGCAACGTGTCGACGTAACCGAGGCGGCTCACGCCCAGACCGAGCTCGGTCGCGGTGTAGGTGTTGAAATCGCAGTAACCGCAGCGCGTCTGGCAGAACGGGATGTGCGCGTACACGCCGAACGGGAGTTCCGCCGCGCGGTCGAGGACGGCGCTGGGCAGGCGGCCGTCGGATGGTGGCGGGTCACCGTGCGGAAGGGCGGATGGCACGGCATCCAGTGTGCGCTACTCCCGGCGCCGGTCGGCGAGGGCGGCCGGTCCGTCGCTCAGCTGCTCGACGGGGCGGGCACAGGTGCGGTCAGCGAAGTGGACGGCCCGGGCTTCGAACCGTCGTCGGAATTCACTGCGCGGACGCCGTACCCGACCGCAAGCGCAACGAGCAGGATCACCAGCGCGACCAGCGGCCGCCGAGCCCGTCGGACGCTGCGCACGAGAGGCAACTCTAGGCCGGGCCCGTCCGCACCGCCTGCCGGAGCCCGCTCATCGCAATCGTGGGCGACGGTGCTTCGATCAGGGCATGAGCGATTCGCTGAGCGCGACCACCGTCCGGATCAGCGGCGTGGACGGCGACGACATCGAGGCGTATCTCGCCCGGCCGGACGGCGACCACCGGCGCGGCGGCGTGGTCGTGATCCATCACCTGCCGGGCTACGACCGGGCGACGAAGGAGATGGTTCGCCGCTTCGCCGAGCTCGGCTACGACGCCATCTGCCCGAATCTCTACTCCCGCGAGGCGCCGGGCGCGTCGCCCGACGACGCCGCCGCGGTCGTCCGGGCGCGGGGCGGGGTTTCCGACGAGCGACTGGTCGGCGACGTAGGCGGCGCGGCCGCTTACTTGCGTTCGCTGCCCACCTCCAACGGCAAGGTCGGCGTGATCGGTCACTGCTCCGGCGGGCGGCAGAGCGTCCTCGCCGCGTGCCGCCTCGAGCTCGACGCCGCCGTCGACTGTTACGGCGCCTTCGTCACCGGCACGCCGTCGCCGGACTATCCCCTCAAGGTCACCAACCTGGTCGACCAGCTGCCGAACCTGCACTGCGCGCTGCTCGGCCTGTTCGGCAACGAGGACTCCTACCCCTCGCCGGAGCAGGTCGACGAGCTCGAACAGCTGCTGCAAGCCAACGGAAAAACCTACGAGATCCACCGCTACGACGACGCCGGCCACGCGTTCTTCGCGGTGAACCGCCCGTCGTACCGCGTCGCCGCGGCCAACGACGGGTGGGAGCGGATCGCCGCCTTCTACGCGGCCCACCTGGGGAGCTGACGATGTGCACCTACGCCACGATGCAGGCCGCGATCGACGGCAGCGCCAAGGGCCCGAACGGGTCGTGGTTCCACGTCACCGACGCGACGGTGTACTTCGACCACCCGGTGCACGCCATGGCCGACCACACGCTCAACATCGACTTCGCCGCCCCCGAGCGCGGCCCGTCCGCCCGGGTCGGGGTGGAACTCACGGCAGCGTCGGCGCGTGAGCTGGTCGCGGCGATTCAGGCCGCCCTGGCCAGCGGACCGTCGTAGCGTCTTCACTAGGGTCGAGACCATGCGCGCCGCCTACGCCGAGTCGATCAACCCCGACGATCCGCTGAAGGGCCTGGTCGTCGGCGAGCGACCCGACCCCCAGCCGCCCGAGGGCTGGACGCGGGTGAAAGTCAACGCCGCGAGCCTCAACCACCACGATCTGTGGACGCTGCGCGGCGTGGGGATCAAGGCCGAGCAGCTGCCGATGATCCTCGGCTGCGACGCGGCCGGGATCGACGAGTCCACCGGCGACGAGGTCGTCGTCCACGCGGTGATCAACACGCCGGGGTGGACGGGCGACGACACCGTCGACCCGGGCCGGACATTGTTGTCGGAGAAGCACCAGGGATCGCTGGCCGAGTACGTCATCGTGCCCAAGCGCAACGTCGTGCCCAAGCCGGCCGAGCTGTCCTTCGGCGAGGCGGCCTGCCTGTCGACCGCCTGGCTCACGGCCTACCGCATGCTGTTCACCAAGTCCGGCCTGCGTCCCGGCCAGTCGGTACTCGTCCAGGGCGCGACCGGCGGCGTCGCTACGGCCTGCATCTCGATGGCGCGGGCCGCGGGCTTCACCGTCTACGCGACCGCCCGGTCCGAGGCGAAGCAGGCCACGGCGCTCGAGCTGGGCGCGCACGCGGCGTTCCCGTCTGGCGCGCGGTTGCCAGAGCGGGTCGACGCGGTCATGGAGACCGTGGGCGAGGCAACGTACTCCCACTCGGCCAAGTCGTTGAAGCCGGGCGGCCGGATCGTCATCTCCGGCGCCACCTCGGGACCGAACCCGCCGGCCGAGCTGAACCGGTTCTTCTTCCTGCAGCTCGAGCTGGTCGGCTCCACGATGGGCACGCGAGACGAGCTCGGCGACCTCATCGCGTTCCTGCACGCGACCGGGCTGCGTCCGCACATCGACCGGACGCTCCCCCTCGAGCAGGTCGCGGACGGTCTTACGGCCATGGCGTCCGGCGACCTCGTCGGCAAGATCGTGCTCGAGCTCTGAGCCGGACACTCGTCGTCTGCGCGGCGTTCGACGCGGCCACCGATGCTGCCGTCGAGACGCTGCGGGAACGCGTCGCCGCCGCCGGGCACGGCGTCCGGCGCGCACACCGTCCGCATCTCACCTTGACGGCGGCCCGCACCGATGACGCCGATGATCTCGCGGCAGTGGTCGCCGAGGTGGCCGCCCGGCACGCGCCGGTTCCGCTGACGATGCGCGGGTTCGGCGGCTTCCCCAGCGGGGTCCTGTACGTGGCGACGGACGAGTCGCCGCCCCTGCGGGAGCTGCAGCACGATGTCTACGACACACTCGCGCGGAAGTGGCTGCCGGCCTTCGGCGCGCAGAGCGCACCGGGCGACTGGGTGGCCCACTGCACGCTGGCCACCCGCCTGCCGCGCCCATCTCTGCGCGCGCTGCGCGATGCCCCGTTCGACCCGTTCCCGGCCACCGCGGACGCGCTGACCGTCATCGCCGTCAGCGGCACGGGCGACCTGGCCCGATTCCCGCTGGCCGGGCCGCCCCCCGAACCGCGATGATCGGTCGATGATCGACCACGTCTCCGTCCAATGCGCCGACCTCGCACAGAGCTCGACGTTCTACGACGCCGTCCTCGCCCCGCTCGGTGCCCGTCGCGTCCTCGAGCACGACTTCGCCATCGGTTACGGGACCGAATTCCCGGAGTTCTGGATCGGCGCTCGGGCGACCGGCGAAGGCTTTCGCGAGTCCCATCTGGCCTTTCGGGCAGCGGACCGGGCCGCCGTCGACGCTTTCTTCGACGTGGCCGTCGGGCTCGGGGCCGAGGTGTTGCACGAGCCGCGGGTGTGGCCGGAGTACCACGCGAGCTACTACGGCGCGTTCGTGCGCGATCCTGACGGCAACAACGTCGAAGCGGTCTGCCACCGCCCCGAGGAAGCTACTTCTTGACCTCGACGTCGCCGGTGGACAGCGCGGCGATGAACGCCTCCTGTGGCACTTCGACCCGGCCGACCATCTTCATCCGCTTCTTGCCCTCTTTCTGCTTCTCGAGCAGCTTGCGCTTGCGCGTGATGTCACCGCCGTAGCACTTCGCGAGGACGTCCTTGCGGATCGCGCTGATGTTCTCGCGCGCGATGACCCGCGCGCCGATCGCGGCCTGGATCGGGACCTCGAACTGCTGCCGGGGGATCAGCTTGCGCAGTTTGCCGGTCATCGACGTCCCATAGGCGTACGCCTTGTCCTTGTGGACGATGGCCGAGAAGGCGTCGACCGTCTCGCCCTGCAGCAGCACGTCGACCTTGACCAGGTCGGCCAGCTGCTCGCCGGCCTGCTCGTAGTCGAGCGACGCGTAGCCGCGGGTACGGGACTTCAGCTGGTCGAAGAAGTCGAAGATGATCTCGCCGAGCGGCAGCGTGTAACGCAGCTCGACGCGGGTCTCGGACAGGTAGTCCATGCCGCCGAGGTTGCCGCGCCGGTCCTGGCACAACTCCATGATCGCGCCGATGTACTCGCTCGGCGCGATGATCATCGCCTTGACGATCGGCTCGTAGATCGCCGCGATCTTCTGCCCGCTCGGCCAGTCGGACGGGTTGGTGACGACGTGCTCGGTGCCGTCCTCGAGCAGGACCCGGTTCACCACGTTCGGCGCAGTGCTGATCAGGTCGAGGCCGAACTCACGCTCGAGCCGGTCGCGGGTGATCTCCAGGTGCAGTAGACCGAGGAAACCGCAGCGGAACCCGAACCCGAGCGCGGCGCTGGACTCCGGCTCGTAGACGAGGGCAGCGTCGTTCAGCCGCAACCGGTCCAGGGCGTCGCGCAGGATCGGGTAGTCCGAGCCGTCGATCGGATACAGCCCGGAGTACACCATCGGGCGCGGATCGCGGTAGGCGCCGAGCGATTCGGCCGCTGGCTTGGCCGCGTCCGTGACGGTGTCGCCGACACGTGACTGGCGCACGTCCTTCACGCCGGTGATCAGATAGCCCACCTCGCCGACGCTGAGCCCCTTCGTCGGCACCGGCTCCGGTGAGATCACGCCGATCTCGAGCAACTCGTGCGTGGCGCCCGTCGACATCATCCTGATCCGCTCGCGCGGGGTGAAATGACCGTCCACCACGCGGATGTAGGTGATCACGCCGCGGTAGATGTCGTAGACGGAGTCGAAGATCATCGCCCGCGGCGGCGCGGCGGCCTCGCCGACCGGCGCCGGCACGTCGCGGCAGATCACGTCCAGCAGGGCCTCGACGCCCTCGCCGGTCTTGGCGCTCACCCGCAGCACATCGTCGGCGTCGCAGCCGATGATGTGCGCGATCTCGGCGGCGTACACGTCGGGCTGCGCGGCCGGCAGGTCGATCTTGTTGAGGACCGGGATGATCTGCAGGTCGTTCTCGAGGGCCAGGTAGAGGTTGGCGAGGGTCTGGGCCTCGATCCCCTGGGCGGCGTCGACGAGCAGAACCGCGCCCTCGCAGGCGGCGAGGCTACGGCTGACCTCGTAGGTGAAGTCGACGTGGCCGGGCGTGTCGATCATGTGCAGTACGTGCTCGACGCCGGTCTCGCGGCTCGTCCACGGCATACGCACGTTCTGGGCCTTGATCGTGATGCCACGTTCGCGCTCGATGTCCATGCGGTCGAGGTACTGGGCCTTGGCCAGACGGGGGTCGAGCACGCCGGTCAGGCGCAGCATCTGGTCGGCGAGGGTCGATTTGCCGTGGTCGATGTGCGCAATGATCGAGAAGTTGCGGATCCGGCCCGGATCCGTCCGGCCGGCGGATGTCACGCGGTCATTGTTTCACGCCGACGCAGTTACGCTGCACGCATGCGCGAGATCGTGGTGCTCTCCGGGAGCGCCCACCGACCTCTGGCCGACCGCATCTGCGAACATCTCGGCGTCCCGTTGTCCGGCGTCGAGATCCGCCGCTTCAGCAACGACTGCCTCTACGTCCAGCTGCAGGAGAACTGCCGCCAGCGCGACGTCTACGTCATCCAGCCGCTGGTGGCGCCGACGCAGGAGCACCTCATGGAGCTGCTGCTGATGCTCGACGCCGCGCGGGGCGCCTCGGCCGCACAGGTGACCGCCGTGATCCCGCACTACGCGTACGCGCGGTCGGACAAGAAGGACGCCTCGCGGATCTCGATCGCCGGCCGGCTCGTGGCCGACATGCTGACGACGGCCGGCGCCGACCGGGTCCTGACCATGACGCTGCACGCACCGCAGGTGCACGGCTTCTTCTCCGTCCCCGTCGACCACCTCACCGCCATCGGCGAGCTGGCCGACCACTTCCGCACCCACGACCTCGACGGCACCGTGGTCGTGTCCCCCGACCTGGGCAACGCCAAGACCGCCACCCAGTTCTCGCGGCTGCTCGGGCTGCCTGTCGCCGCCGGCTCCAAGCAGCGCCTCGCCGACGACCGCGTCGTCATCGACGCCATCGTCGGCGACGTCCGCGGCAAGAAGGCGATCGTGCTCGACGACGAGATCGCGACGGGCGGTTCCATCCTCGAGTTGCTGGAACGGCTGGCCGAGCAGGACTGCACGGAGGTGGCCGTGGCCTGTACGCACGGCTTGTTCGCCGGCAAAGCGCTGCCGCGGCTGCACGAGCACCCGATGGTGTCCGAGATCGTCACCACCGACACGGTGCCGCAGCCGGCGGAGGACTGGCCCAAGCTGACGGTCCGCTCGGTCGCTCCGCTGTTCGCCGAGGCGATCAGCCGCATCCACGGCGGTGAGTCGATCAGCAGCCTGTTCGACGGCGTGGACCCGACGCACGGACCACCCCAGCCGCAGCTGCCGTTCGGCGCCTGACTCGACTGATGTCGGACTCGAGCGACACGGGCGGGACGCGGGTCTCGACACTGGAACTGTTCTTCGACCTCGTCTTCGTCTTCACGATCACGCAGCTCGCATTCATCGTCGAGCGCCACCCGTCGTGGAGTGCCGTCGCGCAGGCCCTGCTCGAACTCGTCGTCATCTTCTGGATGTACGGCGGTTATGCCTGGCTGACCAACACCCTGGGCACGGGGTCGCCTCGGCTGCGGGCCGTGCTGCTGCTGGGCATGGCGGCGTTCTTCGTCGTCTCGTTGACGGTCCCCCACGCCTTCGACCGCGACGGCGTCGCGTTCGGCTGGGCCTATCTGGTGCTCACCGTCATCCATCTGGCCGGTTTCCTGATCGGCGGCGTTGCCCGGGCCGCCGCGGCGATGCGCCGCATCGGTCCGCAGAACCTGCTCGCCTCCGGGCTGATCCTGGTCGCCGGTTACGCCGGAACTCCCTGGCAGTGGTGGCTGTGGGCCGCCGCCGTGATCGTGCAGTGGGGCGCGGCCGTGCTCAGCGGGTCGACCCAGGCGTTCGCCATCGATGTCGGCCACTTCGCCGAGCGGCACGGGCTCATGGTCATCATCGTGCTCGGCGAGTCACTGGTCAGCGTGGCCCTGGCCGCCGAGCAGTTGCCGGTGACCGCGCGGCTCGTGTTCGGCACCCTGTGCGGGCTGGCGGCCTCGGCCGCCATGTGGTGGTGCTACTTCGCGGGCGAGGACGAACGGGCCACCCGGGCGCTGGCGCGCTGGGATGCGTCGACGCGCGGCTCGCATGCGTTGTTGCACTACGACGCCCCGCACGTGCTCATGCTGGCGGGAGTCGTCTCGGTCGCGGCCGGAACGCGGCTGTCGTTGCCCGAGCTGACCGAACCGACCGGGCGGGCGGCGGCCGCGCTGCTCGCCGGCGGCGTCGCGGTGTACCTCATCGCACTCGGGCTGTTCCGCGCGGCACTGCGCTTCGGCAACCCGGGACCGCGCCTCGTCACCGGCCTCGCGGCGCTCGCCTTGATTCCTGTGGGCACCGGGTTCGGCGCCGCCCAACAGCTGCTGGCCACGGCCACCCTCGTGGTCGCCATGCTCTTCGTCGAGCGTGCGGTGGACGCCCGTACCGGGGCGACGAACGGTCATCGGGCAGGATGAGCGCCATGAGCGACCCGCGCACCGCCGTCGAGTACCGCCTGCCCGCGATCGACCTCCGCCCCGGCGATCTCGTCAACACCTCCCCCGGCGAGGACGACTGGCAGGAGGTCGTCGGTGTTTACCGCCAGCCGGGCGACGCCAAGAGCGACGAGCTGCGCACCCTGCTCCAATCCCTCGGCGGCCGGTATGTCGTGGTCCAGCTCACCGACGTGGCCCCGGTCGACGGGGGGATCTTCTTCGACGCGGACGGCGCCGCGATGATCTACGGCGACGAGGCGGACGAGGACCAGGCTGTGAGCGAGGTCATCAGTACCGAGGACGGGATCCGGACCTATCTGTACACGAAGTTCGAGCTGGTTTCGGCCCGCGCGGCCCAGGGCTGACCGGCCCTCCTGACCCGCCGGATTTGGGGGGCTCGGCGCGCCGCTGGTAGTCTGGTGAGGTTGCCTGCTCGCCGGAGGCCCGGCGCACGTACCTTCATCTCCAGTCCATCTGCAACTCATCTGCAACAGGAACGTCGAGGCTTTTCGTGGCGAACATCAAGTCCCAGATCAAGCGGATCCGCACCAACGAGGTCGCGCGCCTGCGCAACAAAAGCGTCAAGTCGTCGCTGAAGACGGCGATCCGGCAGTTCCGCACCGCGGCCGACTCCGGCGACCGGGCGGCCGCGCTGACCGCGCTGCAGACCGCGTCGCGCCAGCTCGACAAGGCGGCCAGCAAGGGTGTCATCCATCCCAACCAGGCGGCCAACAAGAAGTCGGCGATGGCCGCGCGGGCGAACTCGCTCTAACTCCGCCGCTTCGCACTCCCGAGCCGTGCAGCTGTCCAGCTGCACGGCTCGACTGCGTTCCCGGGCCCCCGCTGGTCGGCTCAGGAACTCCCGAGCGCCCGGGCCGCTCCGATGCGCCGGACCGCCAGTTCCAGCGCGAAGGCCGGGTCGGCGGCGGCGCCCTTCACGTCGGCGTTCAGCGTGGCCACCACGCCGAGCGCCTGACGCAGGCCGGCCGCGTTCCAACCGCGGGCCTGGCTCGATGCGCGCTTGACCTTCCACGGCGGCATTCCCAGCTTCTTGGCGAGCGCGAACTGGTCGCCGCGACCGGCCGACGCCACCCGGGCGACCGAGCGGACGCCGTCGGCCAGCGCGTCGGCGATCACCACATGTGGCACCCCGACGGCGAGCGCGAACCGCAGCGCCTCGAGCGCGAGACCGCTGCGGCCGACGACGGCGAGGTCGGAAACGGCGAACCCGGTGACCTCGGCCCGGCCGCGGTGGTAGGCCCGCACGACGTCCAGGCCGATGTCACCGCCCGAGTCGCTGACGAGCTGGCCGGCGACCGCAGCCAGTTCCCGCAGGTCGCTGCCCACCGCGTCGAGCAGCGCGCTCACGGCGTCCGGGCCGATCCGCCCGCCGTTGCGCCGCACCTCGGCGCGGACGAAGTCGGCCCGTTCGTCGGGCCGGGTCAGCTTGGCGCAGCCGATCTCCAGCGCCTTGGCCTTCCGGGCGGTCTCGAGCAGCGCCTTGCCCTTGGCGCCGCCCACGTGGTGCAGCACGATGACGGTGCCGTCGGCGGGGGATTCGAGATACGGACCGAGCACGGCCGCCGCGGCGGCGCGGACGTCCTGGCCGCTTTCGATGATCAGCACCCTGGCCTCGCCGAACAGCGAGGGACCGAGCATCTCGTGCAGTTCGGCGCCCTCCAGCTCGCTCCCGGAGAGCCGGGTCTCGGCGACCGACGCGTCGGCCCGGCGGGCGGCGGCGGAGATCGCGCCGATGGCCCGGTCGACGAGCAGGCCCTCGTCCCCGACGAGCAGGAACAGGCCGGGCAGCGGATCGGGAAGGTCGTCGATGTCGACGGGACGCGACGGCATACCGACATCCTCGCACCGGCCGCCGACGGTGCCGGGCGCGGTGCCCGGACCGACCCACCGGCGGCGGGCGCCGGGCGCCACCGACCGAGCGTGGTCGCCGCGGTTCCGTGCGCGACGGCGATGAGATGCCCGGCCGAGCCGGCGACCGCGACGTCGCCTTGCCGATCGGTCCGCAGCGTCGGTACTCCGAGCCGCGCGAGTTCGGCGAGCAGGACCGGCGACGGATGGCCGTAGTCGTTGTGCGCGCCGACGCTGATCACCGCCAGCGACGCGTGGACCGCAGCCAAGAACGCCGGCTCCGAATATGCGGAGCCGTGGTGCGGCACCTTGAGGATGGCCGCGCGCAGGTCCGTGCCGGCTGCGACCAGCGCTCGCTGGGCCTCGACCTCGGCATCGCCGGGCAACAGGATGCGCACGCCGCTGACCTGCGCGCGCAGCACCAGGGAGGAGTTGTTCGGATCGGAGCGGGTGCCGTGGAACGGCGCGGCCGGGCCGAGGACATCGAGGTGCACGTCGCCGACGTCGAGGGACGTCCCTTCCGGCGGCGACAGCACCGCCCGCCCGAGCGCCGTCGCCACGCGGTGCACGATGACCGATCCGGACTCGGGGCCGTCGAGCGGACCGGTGAGGATGCGCCCGATCGACCGGCCGCGGACCACGCCGGGCAGCCCGGCGACGTGGTCGAGGTGGAAGTGGGTGAGCACCAACAGCGGGATCTGCCGCACACCCAGCCCGCGGAGGCACCGGTCGACCGCGATCGGGTCCGGGCCGGCGTCGATCATGACGGCGGCGCCCGGACCGGCGGCCACGACGAGGGCGTCGCCCTGGCCGACGTCGCAGGCGGCGAAGAGCCAACCCGGCGGAGGCCAACCCGATGTGACCGCGCGGACCGGGATGAAGATCACCGCTGCTGTCACAGCAGCCGCGACCAGGGCCCGGCGCACACCCGACTGCCGGCCGGCGATCGCAATCCCGGCCACGGTCAGCAGCAGCACCAGTCCGCCGGCCTGCCCGCCGGGCCACGGCACCATCGCTCCCGACAGGCCACCGAAGTAATCGGCCACGCCGACCAGCCACCGGCACGGCCAGCCCGCCACCCAGACCAGGGCCGCACCGCCCCCGGCCCAGACGGGCGCCACGACGGCAGCGGCGAACCCCACCACCGTGACGACCGCGACGACCGGTTCGGCGAGGACGTTGGCCGGGATGGCGACGAGGCTGACCCGTCCGGAGATCGCCGCGATGATCGGTGCGGTGACGAGATGGGCCGCGGCCGCCACTGCCAACGCCTCGGCAATGCCGACAGGCACTCCCCGCTCGCGCAGCGCGCGGGCCCACCCCGGCGCGACGAGCAGCAGCGCCACCGTCGCCAGCACCGACATCGCGAACGACGGGCTCCCGGCGAGCGTCGGATCCCAGACCAGCAGCGCCAGCACGGCGGCGGACAGCGCCGGCAGCGCCGCCCGCGGCCGCCCGGTGCCGAGGGAGACGAGGGCGATCGCGCCCATCAGCGCCGCGCGAAGCACGCTCGGTGACGGACGCGCCACGACCACGAACATCAGCAGCACCGCGCCGCCGAGCACCGAGGACACCCAGGGCCGGGCCCGGGCCCGCCGGAGCACCAGCAGCACCGCGCCGACCACGATCGAGCAGTTCGTCCCGCTCACCGCGACCAGATGCGTGAGGCCGGCGGAACGGAACCGGTCGGCCAGCACCGGGTCGAGGTTCGTGGTGTCGCCGTCTACCAACCCCGGCAGCAGGCCACGCTCCTGGTCGGGCAGCCCCGCTGCGGCCGTCCGCAACGCCGAGCGGATCCGGCCGGCCGCACGTTGCCACCACGGTGGGACGCCCAGCCGGAGCGGCGACGTGTGAGCGAGCAGCGTGACCGAAAGGTCGCTTCCGGCGAGGTCGGGTTGCAGAGCGCCGTCAAGCCGGACCCGTTGCCCGGGCAGCAGGTCGCGCCACGGCGCCGCGTCGGCGAGGACCAGAACCGGGCCGTCGACCGCTGTCGCGCGGCCGCGGACCAGCACCTCGTCGGCCGCGGTCTCGACGGCGACGCGCGGCGACCCGGCCACGCCCTTGGCCGCGAGCAGGCGCGGGTCGGAGGTGACGGTCAGGATCGCGGTGACGGGTGCGTGGTCGCGGGCCAGCGTGACGAGCGGGGAAGCCCGCGCATGAGCGACGCGCCCGGCGAGGGGGCCGAGAGCAAGGGCGACGCAGAACAGCATCAGGGCGCCAGCGTGCGCTCCGGGCCAGCGCCGGCCGACCACGAGCAAGGCGACGGCCACGCCGGCAGCTGCCGCCGCACAACTCAGGATCGGGGTCGGCGCCCTGGCACCGGCCCACAGCACCGCCAGCCAGGCCGCACCGGCGCCGACTGCCAATCGCAGATCGACGGGCTCGCGGCGACCGGCAGGCCCGGGGGGCGTCATACCGTGACCAGGGACTTCAACGCCGCGAACTTGACCTCACCGATGCCCGGCACGTCGTTGAGCTGATCAACCGTCGCGAAGTGGCCATGCGCAGTTCGCCAGTCGAGGACGTGCTGGGCCAGCACCGGGCCGACGCCGGGCAAGGTCTCGAGTTGCTCGATCGTCGCCGTGTTGAGGTCGACCGGCTCCCCAGCACCTGGACCTGGAGCACCGTTGCCGGCCATGCCTCCCCCACCGCCCGGGCTGCCGTCGCTCCCGGCCACTACGGCCGCTCCGGCCGCTGCTCCGCGGGCTGAGCCGGCGATCCCGACCGGAATCTGCTGCCCGTCGACAACCTTCGCGGCAAGGTTGAGGCTGCTGAGGTTCACTCCGGCCAGGGCGCCCCCGGCGGCGCGCACCGCGTCGTCCACGCGGGCCCCGACCGGCAGCCGGTACAGCCCGGGCCGGCGCACCTTGCCGGCCACATCGACCACCACAATCGCCGGCGCGGTCGGAGTCGCGGGAGCCGCCGAGGACGCGCCGGCCGGCACCCGACCGCTCGACCCGGCGCTCGCCGACAGCGGGCCGGTGGGGACCGGGCTGGAGGCGCCTGCGACACCGGTCGGCCCGACCGCGAGCGCGCGGGGGCGTTCGGCCACGACCCACAGCCCGGTCAAGACCGCGGCGACGAGGACGGCAGCACCGACCGCCACGACCGCCCGCCGCCCCGGATCCAGCCGTACCGGGATCCGCGCCTGCAGCCGCTGCCGCCAACCCGGCCGATGCGATGCTGGCCGAAGTGGCGGGTCGTCGTCGTCCGCAACGACAGCCCCGGTCCGGTCGCCGTGCTCGCTCAGCAGATCCCGGACGCGCGCCGCTACCCGCGTCGACTCACCTCGCACCGCCACGACGCTAGGCAGTCGAGCAGGGTGCCGACGCCGGCTGGGCCGGCCTGTGGACGGCCAGCGAGCTTGTGCACGGGACGGACCCGGATGTCAGCCCCGCGTGCTACCGCCCACGCCCGCTCGCGCTGCGTCGCGGCGAACGCCCTCGTTGGCGCGGATCACCGTCGCGAAATCAGCGCCGCGAGATCACGGTGCCGACAACCCCCGGGCCGAGGTGGGCACCGATCACCGGTCCCAGTTCCGAGACGCGCGAGTCGCCCAGCCTCGGCAGTTGGTCGCGCAGCTGCGCCTCGACGGCGGTCGCCCGCTCCAGGGCGACGACATGATGGACGGCGAGGTCGACGGGGCGCCCGCCGGCCGCGCGGACGGTCAGTTCGACAAGCCGGGCCAGCGCCTTCGTCGACGTCCGCACCTTCTCCAGACCGACGATCTGCCCCTCGATCAGCTGCAGCAGCGGCTTGACGGACAACGTCGTACCGAACAGCGCAGCGGCGGTGCCGATGCGGCCGCCCCGGCGCAGGTACTCCAGCGTGTCGACGTAGAACAGCGTGCTGGTTCCGTCGACCGTCGCGGTGGCCGCGCCCTGTACCTCCGCGGCCGAGCCGCCCTCGGCCGCTCGGGTGGCTGCCGCGATCACCGCGAAGCCGAGCCCCATCGCCGTCGAGCGCGAGTCGACCACGCGCACCACGCCGTGCGGGAAGTCCTGCGCGGCGAGGACGGCCGACTCCCAAGTGCCCGACAGGGCGGCCGACAGATGCACCGAGACAACATTCGACGCGCCCGCGTCCAGCAGCTCCTGGTACTTGGCGGCGAACTCGGCCGGCGCCGGACGCGACGTCGACACCCCCACCTTCGACCGCAGGGCCCGGGCGACGGCGGCCGACGAGACGTTGACGCCGTCGACCGCCGTCCGGTTGCCCATCGTGACCCGCAGCGGCACGACCGCGATACCCAGCCTCTCGAGCGTCTCCGAAGGCAGGCACGCCGTCGAGTCGGTCACGACGGAAACCGCCATCAGCCGAGACCCATCACACGACGAAGTTGACGAGGCGTCCGGGCACCGCGACGACCCGACGCGTCTCCCGGCCCTCCAGCGCAGCGGCGATCCGTTCGTCGCCCCGTGCCGCCGCCTCCATCGCGGCGGCGTCCGCGCCGGCCGGCATCGTGAGCACCGCGCGCAGCTTGCCGTTCACCTGCACCGGCACCTCGACGGTGTCGTCGACCAGCAGCGACTCGTCCACCACCGGGAAGCCCTCCCACGCCAGCGAGGACGTGTGTCCCAAGCGCGACCACAGCTCCTCGGCGATGTGCGGAGCCAGCGGCGCCAGCATCAGCACCAGCGCCTCCGCGACCGCACGCGGCGCTCCGCCGTCCGGGTAGGCCTGCGTAATCGCGTTGTTCAGCTCGGTGACCCGCGCGATCGACGTGTTGAACCGCAGCGTCTCGTAACCGTCGCGCACTGCGTGGATCGCCTTGTGCAGCAGCCGGTTCAGCTCGTCGGGCACCGGCTCGTCGGACACATGCGTCTCGCCGGTCTGCTCGTCGACCACGACGCGCCACACGCGCTGCAGCAACCGGTACGGGCCGACGATGGCCTTGGAGTCCCACGGCCGGGACTGCTCCAGCGGGCCGCCGAACATCTCGAACAGGCGGAAGGTGTCGGCGCCGTACTCGCGGATGAAGTCGTCGGGATTGACGACGTTCTTCAGCGACTTCCCGATCTTGCCGAACTCCTGGTGCACCTCGGTGCCGTTGTGGAAGAACCGGCCTTCGTGCTCGACCACTTCAGCGGCTGGGACGTAGAACCCGTCCGCGTTCGTGTAGGCCGGCAGCTGCAGCATTCCCTGGTTGACCAGGCGATGGAACGGCTCGGACGACGACAGGTGGCCCAGGTCGAACAGCACCTTGTGCCAGAACCGCGCGTAGAGCAGGTGCAGCACCGCGTGCTCGACCCCGCCGACGTACAGTTCGACGCCCCCCAGTGGCCGGTCGGCGTTGGGCCCCATCCAGTAGTGCTCGACGGCCGGGTCGACGAACCGCTCGGTGTTCGTCGGGTCGAGGTAGCGCAGCTCGTACCAGCAGGAGCCGGCCCAGTTCGGCATGGTGTTCGTCTCGCGCCGGTACTTCTTCGGCCCGTCGCCGAGGTCCAACTCGACCTCGACCCAGTCGCTCAACCGGCCCAGCGGCGGCTCGGGCGTGGACTCGGCGTCGTCGGGCGGGAAGGACTTGGGTGAGAAGTCGTCGGTCTCCGGCAGTTCCACCGGCAGCATCGAGTCCGGCACGGCGATCGGCAGGCCGGTCTCGTCGTAGACGATGGGAAACGGTTCGCCCCAGTACCGCTGGCGGCTGAACAGCCAGTCCCGCAGCCGGTAGGTGACCGCGCCCCGGCCCCGACCGGCCGCTTCCAGCCACTCGATGATCCGAACCTTGGCCGTCGGAACGTCCAGGCCGTCGAGCGAGAGACCCTCGATGGACGAGTTGACGGCCGGTCCCTCGCCGGTGAAGGCCTTGCCCTCCCATCCATCGGGGGGCGCCACCGTCCGGATGATCGGCAGGTCGAAGACCTCGGCGAACTCCCAGTCGCGCTCGTCCTGGCCCGGCACGGCCATGATCGCGCCGGTGCCGTAGCCCATGAGGACGTAGTCGGCGACGAACACGGGCAGCGCAGTACCGGTGACCGGGTTCTGCGCGAAGGTTCCGGTGAAGACGCCGGTCTTCGCGCGGTCACCCGCCTGCCGGTCCAGCTCGGAGCGGCCCGCGGCGGCGGCCCGGTAAGCGGCGACCGCGTCGTGCGGAGTGGCGGCGTCGGCGGTCCACGACGGCTTCGCACCGTCGGGCCACGTCTCGGTCGTCAGCGCATCGACCATCGGGTGCTCCGGGGCCACGACGACATAGGTGGCGCCGAACAGGGTGTCCGGTCGAGTGGTGAATACCTCGATGTCACCGACCGATGTGGCGAAGGCGATGTGCGCTCCGGTGGAGCGGCCGATCCAGTTGCGCTGCATCGTGCGCACCTTTTCCGGCCAGTCGATCTGGTCGAGATCGCGCACCAGCCGGTCGGCGTAGGCGGTGATCCGCATGTTCCACTGCGGCAGCGGCCGCTTGAACACCGGGACGTTGCCGCGCTCGCTGCGCCCGTCCGGCGTCACCTCTTCATTCGACAGGACCGTGCCCAGACCGGGCGCCCAGTTGACCATCGACTCGGTGCGGTAGGCCAGGCGGTGGTTGTCGACCACCTGCCGACGCTCGATGTCGGACAGTTCGCCCCAGCCCCGGTCGAAGGGGTTGCTTCCCGGCGCCGGCTGCCTCGTCCCGGCGTCCAACTCGCTGATCAGTTCGTCGACAGGACGGGCCTTGTCGGCGATCGGGTCGTACCAGGCGTTGAAGATCTGCAGGAAGATCCATTGCGTCCAGCGGTAGAACTCGGGATCGGTGGTCGCCACCCGTCGCCGCTCGTCGTGTCCCAGGCCGAGCCGGCGCAGCTGCGTCAGGAAGATCTCGATGTTGCCGTAGGTCGTGGTGCGCGGGTGCTGGCCGGTCTCGATCGCGTACTGCTCCGCGGGCAGCCCGAACGCGTCGAAGCCCATCGTGTGCAGGACGTTGTCACCGCGCATCCGCCGGTACCGCGCGTACACATCGGTGCCGATGTAGCCCAGCGGGTGCCCGACGTGCAGCCCGGCCCCGGACGGGTACGGGAACATGTCCATGACGTAGGCGTGCGGTCGGATGGCGACCCGCGCGAATTCCTCGTCCAAGGGGCCGGACGGATTGGGCGCGTTGTAGGTGCCCTCGTCCGCCCAGCGCTGCTGCCAACCGGTCTCGATGCCCTGGGCCATCGCGGCGGTGTAGCGGAACGGGGGTACGTCGGACGCTGAGTCTGCGCCGGTGGTCATCGTGGGCTCCTATACCGAAGTGGTCGTCCGCGGACAAACGAAGAGCCCCTGCCGCTGGCAGAGGCTCGGCCGCGCTGGCAGCGGATGCTGGCTCAGCGCGGCTCGGTAAGAAGCAGTCGACCGCTGGTCACAGCACGAGAATACGGCACCGGAGGCATTCCCAGGGATCAAGGTGCACGCCCCGCGTCCGCCGTCCGTCGCCGCCGGACGCGGGGGCACCTAACGGCAACTGTAGAGCGTTCCTGGTGAAGGGTGAACGCTCAACCGCCTATGGCGTCGATCACTCCGGCCGATCACGCGTCGGCGTCGGAGGCGTCGTCGGCGTCCGACCGGGCCGGAAGGGGAACGACGGTGCCCGGTACGCCCAGATTGTGCCCGCGCAGGCGCCACGCCATGGCCCCGCCGGCCACCGGCTCGGCATAGAGCTCGGACCAGTGGCAGTTGGCCAGCGGACCGAGCGGGTGGACGGCTTGGGCGATCCCGAGCAAGGAGTTGGTCAGCGCCATCGCAGTGGCGCTGTGCGTGACGAGCACAGCGGTGCCCGTCACCGGCAGTTCGGCCCATGCCGCACTCGCTCGCTCGGCGACCTCGTTGCGCGTCTCGCCACCGCGCCGGCTGACGTCGAGGCCGGCCATCCAGTCGGCGTACTCGTCGGGGTAACGGTCGGCGACCTCCTCGCGGGTGAGCCCCTCCCAGTGGCCGAGGTTGCGTTCGCGCAGCCGTGGCTCCTTCACGACCGGCAGCGCGACGACGTCACCGACGATCTCGGCGGTCTGCAGCGCCCGCGCCGCGTCGGAACTGACGAGCAGTTCGGGGCGCAGGGCGGCGATGAGCGAGGCCACCTCGTAGGCCTGGGCCCGCCCCACCTCGTCCAGTGGCGGGTCGGCCTGGCCCTGGAAC
>NZ_JBHEMO010000117.1:0-10644 GCF_046262535.1 Jatrophihabitans sp.
CAGACGAGCTCGATCAACCTCTCCCTGACCTCCACGGCGGTCGGCACACCTCGCCGTCCATAACCGCGAAGTCGTGTGCATGTACGAACAGCCATCCAAACGCTCCCTCACAGAGCGTTGCTTCGACCGTATGACTCCACCCCCCACCCAGAAACCCCGCTACAACCACCTCCACAACCTCCAGCCCCCGCCTTCGCCGGCGGGGCGATCGCGTCAGGCTTCGGACTCGAGGCCGGCGAGCGCGCGCAGGCGACGGTACTGCGCCGCTCGCTCGGCGGCCTGCTGCTCGTCCTGCGTACGTCCGTGCGCGCGCTGGAGCAGTGCCTTGGTCTCGGCCGCGGCGTCGCGATCGACGGCGAGCAGCGCCTTGACGGTCTGCTCGACGGCCGCGTCCAGCCCCTCGTGGGGCACGACGCGCGACGCGAGCCCGATGCGCAACGATTCCTCCGCACCGACTCGACGCCCGGTCAGGCAGATGTCGGCGGCGATGGAGTACCCGACCAGGTCGACGAGTCGCTTCGTACCGCCGAGGTCGGGCACGATGCCGAGTGCCGGCTCGGCCATGGTGAACTGCGCGTCCTCGGCAACGATGCGGATATCGGTACCGAGCGCGAGCTGGAAACCCCCGCCGATCGCATGCCCGTGCACGGCGGCGATGCTCACCACATCCGGACGCGAGCTCCAGTCGAAGGCCTGCTGCCACTGGGCGATGCGCGCAGTCGCCTCGGCCTCGGGCAGACGGGGCAGCGCCAGGATTCCGTCGGCCGCGTCGGCGGTGAACAGCGTCCGGTCGAGACCGGCCGAGAAGGCGCGTCCCTCGCCCCGCAGCACCACGACGCGGACGGTCGCCGGCAGCTCGCGACGGATGGCGACGAGCGCCTCCCACATCGTCGGCGACTGGCAGTTGAGCCGGTCCGGGCGGTTCAGGACGATCGTCGCGGCCTCATTACGAAGATCGACCCGGAGGCCAGCCTCCGGGTCGATCTCGAGTGACGTCACGGACGCCAGGTTACCGACGCGCTACTTCGCGCGCGCCTTGCCCTTCGCCGCGGCCTTGCCGCGCGTCGCGCCGCCGCGCCCACGCAGCGTGGTGCCCGACTCCGACAGCACCCGGTGCACGAAGCCGTAGGAGCGGCCGTGCACGTCGGCGAGTTCGCGAATGCTCTTGCCCTTGTCGTAGGCCTTCTTCAGCTCGCTCGCCAGCTTGTTCCGGTCCGCGCCGGTGATGCGCGCGCCCTTCTTGAGTACGGCCATTTGTCTTCCCCTCCACGGTGCCGACGAGTCCAGGTGATTCGTCGTGCGGGACTCGCGTTTTCGAACTCCGCCGTTTTGATAGCAGCACCAATATGGCCCCGCAAGATCGACTCGACGCGCATACGTCGGGTGCCGCGCGCTTCGGAACCAAACGGCCGGTACGCCCCAAGCCACCCGGCTAAATCGTGCCAGTGAGCGGTGTCACTCCCTGACCGATATGCCCGATCAGGCGAGCGAGATCAAGTCGGCTAGATCGGGGCTCCAGTTGTCCTCGATCCCGTCCGGAAGCAAGATCACCTTCTCCGGTGTCAGCGCCTCGACCGCACCTTCGTCGTGGGTGACCAGGACGATGGCCCCGGCGAAGGTGCGCAGCGCGTCGAGCACCTGAGCGCGGCTCACCGGGTCGAGGTTGTTGGTGGGCTCGTCGAGCAGCAACACGTTGGCGGCGCCGGTCACGAGCATCGCGAGGGCCAACCGGGTCTTCTCGCCACCGGACAGGACGCCCGCCGGCTTCTCGACGTCGTCGCCGGTGAACAGGAACGCGCCGAGGATCTTGCGCAGCTCGGTGTCGTTCAGGTCAGCGCGTCCCACGCTCGAGGCGGCCGTGCGCATGTTCTCTAGCACCGTGCGGTCGTGGTCCAGGGTCTCGTGTTCCTGCGCGTAGTAACCGAGGCGCAGCCCGTGTCCCGGAACCACCTCGCCGGTGTCAGGCGTCTCCACTCCGGAGAGCAGCCGCAGCAGCGTGGTCTTGCCCGCGCCGTTGAGGCCCAGCACGACCACGCGGGCGCCGCGGTCGACGGCAAGGTCGACGTCGGTGAAGACCTCGAGCGATCCGTAGGACTTGGACAGCCCTCCCGCGGTGAGCGGAGTGCGGCCGCACGGTGCCGGCGCGGGGAATCGCAGGCGTGCGACCTTGTCGTGCACCCGCACCTCGGCCAGGCCCGCCGCGAGCGCTGCGGCCCGCCGATCCATCTGGTGGGCGGCCCGCGCCTTCGTGGCCTTGGCCCGCATCTTGTCGGCCTGGCTCTTGAGGGAGTCGATCTTGCGTTCGGCGTTCGCCCGCTCGCGGTGCCGACGCTTCTCGTCGGCCTCGCGCTGCTGCAGATACGTCTTCCACCCGACGTTGTAGACGTCGACCGCGGCCCGGTTGGCGTCGAGGTACCAGACCTTGTTCACGACGGCGTCGAGCAACCCGACGTCGTGGCTTATCAGCACGAGCCCGCCGTTGTGCTGGCGTAGGAAATCGCGCAGCCACACGATCGAGTCCGCGTCCAGATGGTTGGTCGGCTCGTCGAGCAGGAGCGTCGTCGGCTCGGCACCGGAGTCGGCGAACAGGATGCGGGCGAGTTCCACGCGCCGGCGCTGGCCGCCGGACAGCGTGGCCAGCGGTTGGGCGAGGACGCGATCGGGCAACCCGAGGTTGGCGCAGATCCGGGCCGCCTCGCTCTCGGCGGCGTATCCCCCGAGGGCGGTGAACCGCTCCTCGAGGCTGCCGTAGCGGCGCAACAGCGGCTCGTCGTGCGGGCGCTCGGCCAGTTCGATCTGGGCCTTGGCGATGTCGGTGACGAGGGTGTCGAGCCCTCGGGCGGACAGGACGCGGTCGCGGGCCAGGACCTCGAGGTCACCGGTGCGCGGATCCTGCGGCAGGTAGCCGACCGGGCCGCTGCGATCGATGCGCCCGGCGTGCGGCAGGGTCTCGCCGGCGAGCGCCCGAAGGCTGGTGGTCTTGCCCGCGCCGTTGCGCCCGACCAGCCCGATCCGGTCGCCCGGCTGGACGCGCAGCGTGGTGGGTTCGAGCAGGATGCGCGCGCCCGCGCGCAGTTCGAGTTCGGTTGCGGTGATCATCTAGAAACTCCCGGAAGTGGACATGGCTGTGGTGTCGGAGCCGGCCATGTCACCTCTCAGTTCGCACCACGGCACCAACGGTACCGGTTCTGCGCAGTCGAAAATGACCGGACCGGATCGGCCGTTCGTGGTTGATTGGCCGGAATGGACGAGCAACCCGTCGTCACGAGCACACCGGCCGACGACAGCCCACCCGTCGCGCCGCCCTCGCGCTGGCGGTTGTTCATGGATCGCCGCGCGGGTGGTCTGCCCGGTCCGTTCTGGTGGCTTTGGCTCGGCACGCTGGTGAACCGGGCCGGCACGTTCATCCAGCCCTTCTTCGTGCTCTATCTCACCGGGCCGCGCGGCGTCTCCGTCCGCACCGCCGGCGTCGTCCTCACCTTGTGGGGCGTCGGCTCGCTGCTCTCCCAGCCGCTCGGGGGCTTCCTCACCGACCGGTTCGGCCGCCGGCCCACGCTCGCCGCAAGTCTGGCGGCAACGGCGGCCGCCCTCGCCGCGCTCGGTGTGGTCCGTGGCCTGCCGGCGATAGCGGCATTGGGTTTCGCGGTCGGGACGGTCGGTGACATGTACCGGCCGGCGGCGACGGCGGCCATCGCCGACCTGGTCGAGGCGAACAACCGGGAGCGGGCGTACGCGCTCCAGTTCTGGGCGATCAACCTCGGTTTCTCCGTCGCTTCGGTCGCGGCCGGCGTCCTGCTGCACCTCGGTTTCGGCACGCTCTTCGTCATCGACGCGGCCACCACGCTGTCCTTCGGCATGCTGGCCCTGCGATTCGTGCCGGAGACCCGCCCCGATGCGGCACCCGACCAGCAGTCGGCCCGGCTCGCCGACCCGTTGCGGGTTCTGCGCGCGGACCGGCTGCTGCTGGCCGCGACCGGCCTCATGCTCGTCTACGCCGTGTTGTACGGCCAGGTCACCGTGGTCCTGCCGCTGGCCATCACGCACAGCGGGCTGTCGGCGTCGGTGTTCGGCTACGTCGTCGCCGTCAACGGCGTCCTCATCGTCGTCCTCCAGCCACTGGCCATCGGACGGCTCGAACGCGTACCCCGCCGGACGACCTTGCCCGCCGGGCTCGCGCTCGTCGGGGTCGGGCTGGGCGCCACCACGTTCTGTGATTCGCCGTGGCAGTTCGGCGCCTCCGTCGTCGTGTGGACGGTGGGCGAGATCGCAATCAGCGGTTCCTTCCAAGCTACCATCGCCGCCCTCGCGCCGGAGCACATGCGCGGCCGGTACGCCGGCGCGCTCGGCCTCGCCTGGGGTGCCTCCGGACTGATCGCGCCACTGGTGGGCACGACGCTCTACTCCGTCTCGCCGACGTTGACGTCGGCCTGTTTCCTGGCCGCCGGACTGCTCGCCGCCGCCGGCCAATACCGCCTGCTCGGCGGCATCGACCGGCGTCAGACCGCCCAGGGGCGTTAGCGGCAGGTGACAGGGCGGGCAGGATCGGTGCCGACAACGACATCCGCGATTGGGGTTGCCCCGGCATGGACTACAACGACGACGCCCAACTCGACACGTCCGGAGTGCAGGACGCCCGAGGCGGCGGCGGCGGCTTCGGCGGCCGCGGCGTGGCCTTCGGCGGTGGTGGGCTCGGCGTCGTCGGCCTGGTCGCCTACCTCCTGATCTCCTACCTGGGCGGCGGGGGTGGCGGCGCTGCGACGAGCGTCCTCGGTCAGTTGGGTCAGAACGGTCAGCCGGCGACCGTGGACAACAGCTCCATCAAATCCGAGTGCAAGACCGGGGCCGACGCCGACGCCAAGCTCGAGTGCGCCGTGGTGGCCGACATCGACTCGATCCAGGACTACTGGACGAGAGAACTGCCCGCAGTGGGGCAGACCTACGAGCCGGTGCCGACCGTGTGGTTCACCGGTCAGGTCACGACGGGCTGCGGCTCGGCCGACAGCGGCGCGGGCCCGTTCTACTGCCCGGCCGACAAGCGGGTCTACATCGACCTGTCCTTCTACAACGACATCGAGAGCCAGTTCAAGGCCGCCGGCGGCAAGTTCGTCGACGCGTACGTCCTGGCCCATGAGTACGGCCATCACGTCCAGGACCTGCTCGGCATCGAGAACAAGGTCCGCAGCCGGCAGGGCGCGACGTCGGATTCCGTCCGCCTCGAATTGCAGGCCGACTGCTTCGCCGGCGTGTGGGCCAAGCACGCGACCGAGCCCGGGCCGAACGGCGAACCGGCCATCGTGTCGTCCATCGACGAACAGGACTTCACCAATGCGCTGCAGGTCGCGGGGCACATCGGCGACGACTGGATCCAGAAGAACCTGGGCAACGGGCAGGTCAACCAGAAATCCTTCACCCACGGCAGCGGCGCGCAGCGCGAGAAGTGGCTGCGCACGGGCTACCGCACCGGTGACCCGAAGCAGTGCGACACATTCTCGGCCGCCGACCTGGGCTGAGCCATGATGCAATTGTGGCCATGGCGGTCTTCGAGTACATCCGCGTCTATGCCGACGACGAGGGCGAGTCACATTCGAGGACGTACGGGTGCCGATGAACCGCGTCGACTTCGCTCCCCCAGCGGCGCCTCTGGACGTGGCCGGTCTCGGTCCGGCCGAATCGATGGCCGTGAACAGCAGCGACGCGGCCTGGCAGGGCGCCGCGTTCCATCCCCCTCCGGCCCGGCAGTTCCTGGTGATCCTGGACGGCCACGGCGCGGTGACCGCATCAGACGGCGAGCGGCGCAGCGGCGGCCCCGGCATGCGATTCCTGCTCGAGGACGCGACCGGCAAGGGCGCGTGACGGCGCTGCTGATCCGAGTCCCTCAGGACGTCCGCCCCTGAGCGGGAGCGAATCAGGCGCCGCGGTAGGTGCGCCGGTAGGCGAGCGGCGCTACGCCGATGGCCGCGCGCAGGTGTTGCCGCAGGCTCGCCCCGCTGCCCAACCCGGAACGCCGGGCCACCTCTTCGACGGGGAGGTCGGTCGATTCGAGCAGGTGCCGTGCGGCATCGACCCGGCGCTCGATCAGCCAGGCGCCGGGTGAGCGACCGGTCTCTTCGCGGAAGCGCCGGTTGAACGTGCGCACACTCATCCGCGCCTCGCCGGCGAGCCGGGCCACGTCCAGTGGCTGATCGAGGTTGGCCATAGCCCACTGGCGGGCGAAGGCCGTCCCGTCGTCGGCGGCCGGCGGGACCGGCCGTTCGATGAACTGGGCCTGTCCGCCGTCGCGCCACGGCGCGACCACGTTGTACCGCGCCGTGCGGGTCGCCGCGGCCACGCCGAAGTCGCGCCGGATCAGGTGCAGGCACAGATCGACTCCCGCGGCCAGGCCGGCCGAGGTGAGGACGTCCCCGTCGTCGACGAAGAGCCGGTCCTCGTCCAGCCGCACGTCGGGATACAGCCGGCGCAACGATTCGGCGTGGGCCCAATGGGTCGTGGCCGGTCGGCCGTCCAGCACCCCGGCCGCGGCGAGGACGAACGCGCCGGTGCAGATCGAGACGAGCCGGGCGCCGGGCCGGATCGAGTCGAACGCCGCCCGGACGTCGGCCGGCAGGGTCCCGTCGGCCCGCGGTCCGGTCAGCCGGGTGCCGGGGACGATGACCGTGTCGGCTGTGCGCAGGGCGCTCACGTCCGATCGAGGCACGATCGCGTAACCCGATGGGGTGGGGACGGGATCGCGCGTGAGCCCGACCAGCTGCACGTCGTAGAGCGGGCGGTCGTCGTCGTCGGTCGCCGAGCCCAGGAGCTGCACCGGAATCGTCGCGTCGTAGCCGATGACCGGTGCCAGCAGCAGGACGGCGACCCGGTGCGGGCTGGACGGACGCATGGCAGGATTCTTGCACGTATTGGCGTTCCTGCCACTGGATAAGACGTGGCACCCTCCAGGAGGATGAGCCGGTGAGCGTCCCCGACATCGCGCCGACGGTTCCGGCAGGCGGATCGACGGGTCCCGCGCGCCTGCACCCCGCCTGGATCGTCGCCGCCATCACGTTCGTCACGATTCTCGGCGCGGGCGCCTTCCGTTCCGTCCCCGGTGTGCTGATGGACCCGCTGCACAAAAACTTCGGGTGGTCGCACGCCACCATCGGCGCCGCGATGTCGATCAACCTCACCCTCTTCGGGCTGATGTCGCCGTTCGCCGCCGCCCTGATGGACCGATTCGGGATCCGGCCGGTCGTCTGTTCCGCCCTGCTGCTCGTGTCGGCGGGCAGCGGCCTGACGATCTTCATGACGCAGAGCTGGCAACTGCTGCTGTTCTGGGGGGGGTTCGTCGGCGTCGGCACCGGGTCGATGTCGATGGCCTTCGTGGCGACGGTCTCCACCCGCTGGTTCGTCCAGCGGCGGGGCCTGGTCACGGGAGTGCTGACCGCGGCGAACGCGACCGGCCAGCTGATCTTCCTACCGCTCGTGGCGACGGTGACGAAGCATTCCGGCTGGCGGACGGCCGCTCTCGTCGTCGCCGTCGTCGCGCTGACCGTCGTCCCGCTGGTGTTCTTCTTCTTGCGCAACCACCCACACGACCTGGGCCTACGGGCCTACGGCGCCACCGATGACGATCCCGGCCCTCCGCCCAGTGCCCGCGTCGGCGGCAGCGCGGCAGCCGCCGTCAACGCCCTGTTCGCCGCCGCCCGCACCCGGGTCTTCTGGCTGCTCGCCGGCAGTTTCGCGATCTGCGGTGCATCCACCAACGGGCTGATCGGCACTCACTTCATCCCCGCTGCTCAGGATCACGGCATGCCGGCGACGACCGCCGCCGGGCTGCTGGCCCTGGTCGGCGTGTTCGACATCGCGGGCACGGTTGCGTCGGGGTGGCTCACCGACCGCTACGACCCGCGACTGCTGCTGGTCGTCTATTACCTCGGACGCGGGCTCTCACTGATGGCCCTGCCCTCTCTGCTGTCCCCGAATACCAGCCCCAGCACGTGGGTCTTCATCCTCTTCTACGGCCTGGACTGGGTGGCCACCGTGCCGCCGACCGTCGCCCTGTGTCGCCGACACTTCGGGGCCACCGCGCCGATCGTTTTCGGCTGGGTCTTCGCCGCGCACCAGCTCGGCGCCGCGCTGGCGGCATCCGGCGCCGGCATGATCCGCGACCGCAACGGGAGCTACGACCTGGCGTTCTACTGCGCGGCGGCCCTGTGCGCGATCGCGGTCGGCTTGTCCGCGGCGGTCGGCAGTCAGCGCGCCGTATCGACGGAGCCGGCCGGCTCAGCGCAGGTCGGCGCGGCGGGCGGCGAGGAACCCGCCACCGGGAAGGATCGAGTCAGCCAGCACGATTAGCGTCGTGCGGCCGTCCCAGTCGAGCCGGCGCCGGACCTCGAGCGTGAGCCCGACGTAGATCAGGAACAGCACGCCGTGGATCGGACCCATGATCTGCACACCCAACTGCTTGTGCGGGTCGGTGCTGTACTTGACGACGGTCGCGACGATCAAAGCCAGCCACGAGACCGCTTCCACCATCGCGACCAGTCGCAAGGCGCGCGCGGTGGGCGGTGCGCTGACCGCTGAACTCATGGAGGCGCTCCCGCTCAGACGTTGAAGCCGAGGGCGCGCAGCTGCTCGCGGCCGTCGTCGGTGATCTTGTCCGGGCCCCATGGGGGCATCCAGACCCAGTTGATCTTCAACTCGCTGGCGAGCGGCTTGGGACCGCCGGTGAGGGCCGAGTTCGCCTGGTCCTCGATGACGTCGGTCAGCGGGCAGGCGGCCGAGGTCAGGGTCATGTCGATGGTGATGACGTTCCCGTCGGCGCCCGGGTCGACGCGTACGTCGTAGAGCAGGCCGAGGTCGACCACGTTGATGCCGAGTTCGGGGTCGACGACGTCGCGCATGGCCTCGTCGATCTCGTCGCGGGACGGAACGGTGGTGGTGTCGCTTGACGTCATGACTGCTCCCCTTCTGCGTCGGCGACTGCGCTCTTCATCGCCATCCAGCCCAGCAGCGCACACTTCACTCGCGCCGGGTACTTCGAAACGCCCTCGAACGCGACTGCGTCCTCGAGCAGTTCCTCGTCGGCGTCGGTGATCTCGGCCGTGCCGCGCGACTGCATCAACTCGAGGAACTTCTGCTGCAGCTCGAGGGCATTGCTGATCGGCTTGCCGACCACCAGATCGCTCATCACCGACGTGGACGCCTGGCTGATCGAGCAGCCCTCGCCCTCCCAGCCGAGCTCGGCGATCGTGCCGTCGGTGACCCGCACACGCAGGGTGACCTCGTCGCCGCAGGTCGGGTTGACGTGGTGCACCTCGGCGTCGAAGTTCTCGGGCAGGCCGCGGTGCTGCGGGTTCTTGTAGTGATCGAGAATGATCTGTTGGTACATGGAATCCATCGACATCGTCATCTGCTGAACATCTCCTTCACCTGCTGAACACCGCGGACGAGCGCATCGATCTCATCGGTGGTGGTGTAGATGCCGAAGGACGCCCGGGTGGTGGCGGCCACGCCGTAGCGGACGCAGACCGGGCGGGCGCAGTGGTGCCCGGCGCGGACGGCGATGCCGTGCTCGTCCAGCAGCTGCGCGACGTCGTGCGGGTGGATGCCCGGCAGGGTGAACGCGATCGTGGCGCCGCGATCGACCGCCGTGGGCGGGCCGATGATGCGCAATCCCTCGACGGCGGCCAGGCTCGGCAGGGCGTACTCGACGAGCTCGTGCTCGTGCGCGGCCACGTTGTCCATGCCGAGGGCGGTCAGGTAGTCGACGGCCGCGCCGAGGCCGACCGCCTCGGCGATCATGGGCGTGCCGGCCTCGAAGCGGTGCGGCGGCGGGGCGTAGGTGGTGCCGGTCAGGTCGACGGTCTCGATCATCTCGCCGCCACCGAGGAACGGCGGCAGTTCGGCGAGCACGTCGTAGCGGCCCCAGAGGACGCCCACGCCGGTCGGGCCGTACATCTTGTGTCCGGTGAACGCGACGAAGTCGGCGCCGAGTGCCTGCACGTCCAGCGGCAGGTGCGGGGCCGACTGCGAGGCGTCGATGACGGTCAGCGCGCCGACGGACTTGGCGCGAGCCACGATCCGTTGCACCGGGTTGACCGTGCCGAGCGCGTTCGACTGGTGGACGAAGGCGACGATCTTCGTGCGCTCGTTGATGACCTCGTCGATCGACGACTCGACCAGGCGGCCGTCGTCGTCGATCGGGAGCCAGCGGAACGTCGCGCCGGTGCGCTGTGCGAGCAACTGCCACGGCACGATGTTGCTGTGGTGCTCCATCTCGGTGACCACGATCTCGTCCTCGGGGCCGATGCGGAACCGGTCGGCGCCGGGGAACGTCGTCGCGTTGGAGATCGAGTAGGCGACGAGGTTCAGCGCCTCCGAGGAGTTCTTGGTGAAGACGATTTCGTCGCGGTTCGGCGCGTTGACGAACGCGGCCACCTTGTCCCGCGCGTTCTCGAACGCGGTGGTGGCCTCGGAGCCAAGCGTGTGCACGGCCCGGGCGACGTTGGCGTTGTGCCGCGCGTAGAACTCGGTGATCGTGTCGAGCACGACCTGCGGCTTCTGCGAGGTGTTGGCACTGTCGAGGTACACCAACGGCACCCCGTGCACCTCGCGCGCAAGGATCGGGAAGTCCTTGCGGATCGCCTCGACGTCCAGGCCGGTCAT